>JAHWJU010000242.1 GCA_019348255.1 Actinomycetota bacterium
CCCACCATGAAGATCTCGCCGTGGGCGAAGTTGATGAGCTGGATGATGCCGTAGACCATCGTGTAGCCGAGAGCGATGAGGCCATAGGTGGCCCCCAGGACGATCCCGTTCACCATCTGTTGGAGGAACTGGGTCAAGAGCTCTCCAGGCTGGCAGGCAAGAGGGGCGGGGCCAGGCGGCCCCGCCCCTCCAGACGGATTTGGCTGCTACAGGGCCCTACTTGAACTCGTCCGTCTTCGCGGCCTTCCACTCCTGGCCCGTCACCTTGTACACGGTGAGCACCTTGGTCGTGGTGTCGCCGAACTCGTCGAAGGCGACCTTGCCGGTGACACCGTCGAAGTTGGTCTTTGCGACCTCGTCCACGATCTTCTTGCGCAGCTCCGGCGTCATCGCCTGGGCCTCGGGGAGAACCCTGGCCATGGCGTTGATGATGACGTTGGCGGCGTCGTAGGAGTAGGCGCCGTAGGCCGCGAAGTCCTCCTTGAAGTTGGCGGCGTTGTAGGCCTCCACGAACTCGGCGGCCGAGTCCAGCTCCTCGGTGGGAGCGCCCACCGAGGTGCAGTAGTCGCCCTCGGCGGCCTCCTTGGCCGTCTGGATGTAGGTCTTGTCATAGATGCCGTCCCCGCCCATGAGCGGCGCCTTGATGCCCTGGGCCTTGGCCTGGCTGGTCAGCAGCTGGGCCTCCGGGTACTCGCCGCCGTAGTAGATGAGGTCCGGGTTGAGGGGCTTGATCTTCGTGAGCACCGCCGCGAAGTCCTGGTCGCCGGGGTTGATCGTCTCCGCCGCTACCACCTTGCCGCCGTTCTTGATCAGCTGGTCGGTGAAGGCGGCCACGAGCCCCTGGCCGTAGGTCTTCTTGTCGTGGATCGTGACGACGTTCTTCGCGTTGAGGTCCTTGGTGGCGAAGTTGGCTGCGAAGGGGCCCTGGATGTTGTCGGTGGTGGCCACCCGGAAGTAGTTGTCGAACTGGCGCTTCTTGTTCTTGGGGTCGGTGCCCTGGGTCAGCTCGACGCCGGTGTTGGCCGGCGAGACCATCACGATGTTCTCGCGGGCCAGGATCGGCTGCACCTGCAGGGCGACGCTCGAGTTCAGCGTCCCGACGACGCCGGCAACAGCGTTGTCAGAGGCCAGCTTGGTGGCCACCTGGGCGCCCACCTCGGCCTTGGCCGTGTCGTCCTCGGCGGCCAGCTCGATCTTCCAACCCTTGACCTTGTTCTCCTCGTTGGCCTGACGGATGGCCAGCTCGACGGAGTTCCTGATCCCGCTGCCGAGAGCGGAAAGGCTTCCTGACAGCGGCGCGATCACCCCGATCTTGACCGTCTTCAGGGGCTCGTCGCCCCCACCGCCACCGGCTGCCGGACCCTCCTCGGCGTCGCTTCCACAGGCCGCCAAGAGCATCGCCACCACGACGAGCAGGGCCGGAAAACGCCAGAACCGGCTGCGCTGCATGGGTGCCTCCCTCTGTCATAGGAACGTAACGTTGGCAGTGTAGGCCCCGGATTGCTGTAGATGTGGCCGAGACGCTGACGAGATTTCCGACGCCCGGGCGCGCCGATCAGCACCCCGGCCGCCGCCGGCGCAAGAATGCTCCCGATGCCCACGGACATGCTCTTCCTGCGCGATGCCTACGTCACCGAGTTCGACGCCATCGTCCGGGACATCGACGCCGGGCGGCGCCGGATCGCGCTCGACCTCTCGGCGTTCTACCCCACCGGCGGCGGCCAGCCCCACGACGCCGGCAGCCTCGCCGGTCAACCTGTCCTCGACGTGCGCAAGGAGGACGACCAGGTCTGGCACACCCTCGGCGGCGACGGGACCCTGCCCGCCGTCGGTGACCCTGTCCACGGCGAGATCGACTGGGCCCGCCGCCATGCGCTCATGCGCACCCACACGGCGCTGCACGTCCTCTGCGGGGTGATCTGGAACACCTACGGCAAGGCGGTGACGGGCGGCAACATGGAGCCACTTTCGGCCCGGATGGACTTCGAGTTCGACCCGCTGCCGGCCGACTTCGGCCCCACCATCGAGGCCCGGGTCAACGAGGAGCTGGCTGCCGACCGGCCCATCGAGGTCAGCTTCCTCCCCCGGGACGTGGCCCTGGCCGACCCCGACCTCATCCGCACCAAGGTCAACCTCATCCCCGAGTCGGTGCCCGAGATCCGCATCGTCGACATCGTCGGCCTCGACAAGCAGGCCGACGGCGGCACCCATGTACGCACCACCGGCGAGGTCGGCCGCATCCGGGTGGTCAAGACGGAGTCCAAGGGCAAGGGCAACAAGCGGATCCGCCTCGAGGTGCTCGATGCTTGAGCGGCTTCGGGCCGGCCTGGTCGAGCTCGACCGGGTGCTGGTGGCCTTCTCCGGCGGCGCCGACTCCGCCTTCCTGGCCTGGGTGGCCAACGACACCCTGGGCCCGCAGCGGGCGCTGGCCGTGACGGCCGTGTCCCCCTCGCTGGCGCCCGAGGAGGAGGCCGACTGTCGGGCCCTGGCCGAGGAGTGGGGCCTGCGCTGGACGCCGGTGTCCACCGACGAGATGGCCGACCCCGCCTACGGCGCCAACGACGGCGACCGCTGCTTCCACTGCAAGTCGGCCCTGCTGGACGCGACGGATCCGCTGGCCCGAGCCGAGGGAGCGGCCGTCGTGTTGGGGGTCAACGTCGACGACCTCGGTGACCACCGCCCCGGGCAGCGGGCCGCAGCCGAGCGGGGCGCCCGGTTCCCGCTGGTGGAGGCCGGCTTCACCAAGGCCGACGTGCGGGAGTGGTCCCGCCGGCTGGGCCTGCGGACGTGGGACAAGCCGGCCGCCGCCTGCCTCGCCTCCCGCGTCCCCTACGGCACCCCGGTGACGCTGACGGTGCTGTCGGGTGTCGCCCGGGCCGAGTCGGGACTGCGCCGACTGGGCTTCCGCCAGCTGCGCGTCCGCCACTACGGTGAGCTGGCCCGCATCGAGGTGGACGCCGGCGAGCTGGCTGCGGCCGTGGAGCAGCGCGCCGGCGTGGTCGCCGCCGTCAAGGCCGCCGGCTATCGCTACGTCACCCTCGACCTCGAGGGGTTCCGCTCCGGGAACCTGAATGGAGACCTTTCGCCATGAACTCCGCCCGCGTGAAGATGACCTTCCCCGAGCACCTCATCAAGCAACCGGTGATCGCGAGGCTGGTGCGCGAGTTCGACGTGATGCCCAACATCCGCCAGGCCAAGATCGAAGAGAAGGTGGGCTGGGTGGTGCTCGAGCTCGG
>JAHWJU010000243.1 GCA_019348255.1 Actinomycetota bacterium
CGTAGTCGATCAGGTCGGGGTCGCAGTTGGTGTCGACCACCGCCACGATGGGCAGGCCGAGCTTCTTGGCCTCCGTGACCCCGATGTGCTCCTTCTTGGTGTCGATGATGAACACCGCGTCAGGGAGCCGGCTCAGGTTGCGGATGCCACCGAGGTTGCGCTGGAGCTTCTCGAGCTCCCGGCTGTGCATCAGCGCTTCCTTCTTGGGCATGGCGTCGAAGTCACCCACGGCCCTCATGCGCTCGAGCTCCTGCAGCTTCTTCACGCGGCCGCTGATGGTGTTGAAGTTGGTGAGCATGCCCCCCAGCCAGCGCTCGTTGATGTACGGCATGCCGCACTCGTTGGCGAAGCGGGAGATCGGGTCCTGGGTCTGTTTCTTGGTACCGATGAACAGGATGGTCCCGCCGTCGGCGACCAGGTCGCGCACGAACGTGTAGGCCTTCTCGACCCCCGCCAGCGTCTGGTGCAGGTCGATGATGTAGATCCCGTTGCGCTCGCCGAAGATGTAGCGCTTCATCTTGGGGTTCCAGCGCCGGGTCTGGTGTCCGAAGTGAACACCGGCCTCGAGCAACTGCCTCATGGTGACGACGGCCATCGGGCTCCTCCCAACGGTTGGTGGCTGACCCGGGCGCGACACCCCGAAGGGTGACCGTGGGTGCGCACGGGCGGGGTCGTTCCCGGCGGCGCCGGGGCGACGTCAGTGTAGTTGCGCCCGCCGCTCAGTCAGAATCGAAGGCGGCGGCGATCCTGCGGCGTCGGCTGACGGTGGCGCTCAGGCTGATCACGCCGAGGAGGAGCGAGGCCGCCGCCGTCTTGACGACACCGGGCGGAACCGGGGCGGCGGCCGCGCCATCGACGGTGGCGCCGGAGGAGACGGTGGTGACCCCAGGGGGCGGGGCCTCCGGCACCCCGACGCCCACCACGAGCGTCGAGGAGGTCGCGCGGCCGGCGCCGGCCTCCCGTTCGACGGCCACCGTGTAGAGGCCGACGGCGGCGGACGGCGCCAGCCGTACCACGAGGTCGCCGGCGGGCCGCAGGGTGGGCGGGTCGACCTCGGTGGTGGCGCCGTCCGGCGCGCTGAGGTGGACGCGGGTGACGGCGGGCGGGCCGGTGAGCCGCAGGTGCACGACCAGGGGCTGGCCGGAGACGGGGGCCGTAGGCTCCGTGGCCGCGACCTCGGCCGTGGCCGGACCGGCCTGGTCGGAGGGAGGTACCAGTCGCAGGCCCTTGCCACGGGGCCCCGGGAAGACCCCCCATTTCCCGCTGGCGGCATGGGCGACGACGGCGCCGCTGCCGTCGGTGACCCGGAAGGAGCCGCCCTCTCCGGTCACGACCGTGCTGCCGGCGTCGATCACGACCGCCACCCGCACCAGTTCCGGCACCTTCTCCGCTGGCAGCGTCACGGGGCGGAGCCCGCCGTAGTAGGCGGCCAGGATGTCCGGCGCCTTCAGGCCCCGCCGGGCTTTGCCGAGCGCACCGAACTGGCTCAGGCCTATGCCGTGGCCCCATCCACGACCCTCGACCACCACGGCACCGTCGACGGTGCCGGCGCCGAAGCGATTGGAGGGTACGGCCAGCGGCAGCCCCTCCGGCGCCGGCAGGCCGGCGTTGAGCCGGGCGCGGAAGTCGTCGGCCGGCAGGCGCTGCTCGAAGCGGTTGCCGTCGCCGTCGAGCCGGCTGACCACGACTTCGTCACCGGCACGGTGCACGTCGACGGGTGGCGCGGGAAGGCCGAGCACGCGGCCCACCTCGGCCAGCGGGTACCCGACCCGCCACCGGTGCAGGGGGCTCTGGCGGTCGTCCGGATCGTCCACCGCCCGGAGATAGGGCTTGCCGCCGGCGACGGTGCGGCCGCCGTTGGACGAGGAGTACTTGGCCAGGATGGGCGCGCCCTTGTGGTAGAGCACCTGGCCGCGGGTGGCCTCGACGGCTCTGCTCCAGGCCTCGCTGCCGGGTCGGCGCTCCTTCTCCAGTCCTGTGTAGACCTGGCAGGCGTCGGTGGCGCAGATGTCGGCGCCGGCAGCCCGGTAAGCGGTGGCGACCTTGCGGGCCATGTCGCTGAGGACGTAGGTGCGAGCGGCGATGGCCTGGGCCTTCTGGGCCTCCAGGGGCCAGGACGTGGGCATTTCGCTGATGCCCTTCAGGTAGTCCTCGAAGGCGACGTGGTTGACCACCGAGATCCCACCACCGCGGGGCCGCACCACCTCCATCGCCCCCCGGTACGGCCCCTGCTGGCCGACGCCCAGGGGGGAGCCGTCGAGCGACTCGAACCGGGCCCGGTCGACCACGAAGCCGGGCTGCGGGGCGGGAGGTCGCTTCTTGCCCTTGGCCGCAGCCGCCTCGGGGGCGGCCGAGATGGACAAGCCGGCAAGAGCCAGGGTGATCATCAACGACCCGGCCCGACGGCCCTTTGCTCCCATAAGGCGCCACAGGGTAGTTGGGGCGGCACGCTGCGGCACTTCCGGCTACCGGCGACCTGCGTGACGCTTCGCGGCCTGGAGCCCTTTGAGCAGCCCCGCTTTCGTTCGGGCGTCGACGAAGATGCCGCCGACGGCGATGGTGGCACTGATCGTGTCGGTGGCGTACGACACCTGGACGGCCGTAAAGGAGTCCCGGAAGATGTCGGTCCACCCCCGGCAGGTGGCGCCCATGCCGGCGAGGGCGAGGCCGATCTCCCGGGTGGCCTCGGGCGAGCCGGGGAGGCGGGAGTGGTCGTCGAATCCCGGTCGTCCGTCCGGCGTGACGACGACGTTGGTCGCTCCCCCGAGGCGGGACTGGGTATTGGGTACGGCGAGGTCGGAGCGGGCGGCCACGGAGACAACGCGAGTGGTCTCGGGCCAGCCGTGCTCTGGGAGCCGGGCCAGGAACTCCGAAGTCTCGGCCATCTGCAGGATCGAGGCAGCGTTGGGGTCGATGGGCGCCAGATCCAGCCACCCCGTCGCCTCCGCCACGGCGTGGCCGCTGGTCGTGGAGTCCAGAGCAACGGCTGCGGTGGCCAGGTCGGCGCCTTCGTGCGGCGTCGCCAGGGTGACCACCGTCGCCACGCCAGTCGCTCCTCCCGTGGTGATGGCGGCCCGCGCCACCAGCCCGCCCATCGAGTGGGCGATGACGTCGATGGCTGCCCCCGGATGCGTGCGTCGGAGCCCGGCAACCTGATCGGCCAGGAGGCGGCCGGCGGCGGCGATGTCGCCGGCGGTGTCGGCGGGGCCGTAGGGCCGGCCGTCGGAGCG
>JAHWJU010000244.1 GCA_019348255.1 Actinomycetota bacterium
GGACAAGCGTCCCTGCAGGGCGGCATCCCGCCGGCCTCCCTGCAGGGACCTTTTTCGTCCTGCCCGCTCCCGCGGTGGGACCCGCTCAGCTGCTCAGCTGGTCGGCGGCGGCCTGTGCTCCGGCGATGCAGGTCGCGATGCCCACTCCCCGCAGGTAGGCCCCCGCCAACGCCAGGCCGGGCGCATCGACGGCGAGCGCCGCCGCCGCCTCGGCCTGGCGCGCCAGGTGCCCGGGGGGGAACTGCGGGAAGGAGCGGGGCCAGCGGGAGACACGCACCGCGGCGGGCGCCCCCGGCAGCCCGAGGGCCTCGCCGAGCTCGGCGTCGACCCGCTCGGCCAGCTCGACGTCGTCGAGGGCCAGTGCCCGCTGGTCCCCGTCACGACCCACCGAGGCCCGCAGCACCACCCACTCCCCCTCGCCGGGCCACTTGTTGGAAAAGATCGAACAGGCGGTCACCAGCCGCCCCTGGTCCCTGGGCACGAGGAAGCCGCTGCCGGTGGGCGGGTGCGACAGGTGCCGAGCCGGATAGGCGAGACTGACCAGGGCGACGGAGGCATAGCGCAGGGCCGCCAGCAGCTCGCCCGCGGCCGGGCTGAGGCGGGCCAACAGCGGCGATGCGACGAACGCGGGCACCGCCACCAGCACCCGGTCGGCCACGAGCACGTCACCTTCGGTGTGGACCCGGTAGCCGTCGCTCACCCGCTCCAGGGCCCGCACCGGGCTCGACAGGTGGAGCTGGGCACCGAGGCTCGACAGCGCTCGGCCCAGCGCGGCTACCAGCTCGCCCATGCCGCCGGCCGGCGCCGCGAAGGGCACGCTCGCCCCGGCTGCGGCATCCGGTGGCCGAGCGGCCCGCAGGCCCCGCGTCAGGCTGGCCCCCCGCCTTGCCGCGGCGGCCAGCGCCGGAGCCGCGACGTCGACGCTCAGTTCGTCGGTGCGGCCGGCGTTGATGCCGCCCACCAACGGGTCGACAAGGCGCTCGTGCACCTGGGCGCCGTAGCGGCGCCGGACGAGCCGGCCCACGCTGACGTCGCCATCGAGCCGCCTCCCGGGCAGCCACGGCTCGATGGCGGCCCGGGCCACGCCCCGGGGCGACAGGATGGCGCTGCCGACCAGAGGCCCGAGCTCGACGGGTGCCCCCAGGAAGAGCCCGCCCGGCAACCGCCGGAGCCTCCCGTCGAGCCACAGCGCCGCCTCGGTCGTGGCGGGGCTCACCAGCCTGTCGCCGAGGCCGAGCTGGCGGCACAGGTCCAGTGCGTGGGGCACCCGGGTGAGGAAGGCGTCGGCCCCTTCGTCCACGGGACGGCCGGCGAAGGTGGTGGTGAGGATCTTCCCGCCGGCCCTGGGCCCTGCCTCGAGCACCGTCACGTCGTGGCCGGAGAGGGCCAGCCGGTGGGCGCCGGCCAGCCCGCTGATGCCGCTCCCGACCACCACCGCCCGCAGGGTCGCCACGGCCTCAGCCGTCCCCTCCGGTGGCATGCCCGATGACCAGGTCGGCCAGCAACTCCAGGAAACGTGGGTCGTCGTTGAGCGAGTCCGTGCGTTCCAGCCGCAGCCCCGCCTCCTCCGCCACGGCCCGTGCCTCGATGTCGACGTCGTAGAGCACCTCGAGGTGGTCGGCGGTGAACCCGGCCGGGCACACCACCACGGCGTCGAACCCCTCGCTCGGGAGGCCCCGGATGACCTCCAGGATGTCCGGCCCGAGCCACGGCTCCGCCGTGCGGCCCGCGCTCTGCCACGCCACCCGCCACGACCTCAGTCCGGCCGCGGCGGCGATCAGGGTGGCGGTGCGCCGGAGCTGGTCGGGGTAGCTCGGCTGGTCGAGCCCCACCGCCCGCTGCGGCAGGCTGTGCGCCGTCACCAGCACCTCGGCCCTGGCCCCCGCCGGCAGGCGCGCCAGCGCGGCCCCCGTGCGCTCGGCCAGCAATCGGATCAGCTCCGGCCGCCCGTACCAGGCCCCGACCGGTCGGCCCGGTGCTCCCCAGGCCAGCTGGGCCCGCTCGTGGTACTGGCCCACGGACAGCTCCGAGTAGTGGGGGGCGAGGACGACGAAGACCGCCTCCTGCACGCCGGCCGAGCGGAGGGTGGCGACGCCGTCTTCGATGGTGGGGGAGGAGTGCTTGAGGCCCAGCGCCACCCGCCAGGCGCCGGGACGGCGCCGATCGAGCACCCGCTGCAGGCCGTCCACCTGGGAGCGGGTTCTCCCGGCCAGCGGAGACAGCCCGCCTATGGCGTCGTAACGTCGCCGGAGGTCGGCGAGTTCGTGGGGGCTGGGCGGGCGCCCCCGGCGGATGTCGGTGTAGTAGCCCTCCAGGTCCTCCGGGCGCTCCGGGGTCCCGTAGGCCATGACGAGGGCACCCAGGTGCGGTTCATCCACGCCGTTCATCCACCGGCGTGGACCAGCTCCACGACCCGCTCCAGCACCTCGGGCCTGGTCTGCGGACGGACTCCGTGGGCCAGGTTGAACACGTGCCCGGGCCGGCCGGCGTTGGCCGCGAGCACGGCCCGGGTCTTGGCCTCGACCACCTCCCAGGGCGCGAGGGCCACCGCCCACGGGTCGAGGTTCCCCTGCACGGCCACGCCCGGCCCCACCCGCCGGCGGGCCTCGTCGAGGGTGATGGAGGAGTCGACGCTCACCACGTCGGCGCCGGCCTCGGCCCATTGGGCGAGAAGTCCGGCGCTGCCCACGCCCGAGGCGATGCGGGGGACGCCGAGGTCGGCCAGGCCGGTGAAGATCTTGCGGACCGAGGGGAGGATCGCGTTGCGGTAGTCGCCCGGCTCCAGCGCCCCGGCCCAGGAGTCGAACAGCTGCACGGCGGCGGCGCCGGCTGCGACCTGGGCCCGCAGCGACGCCAGCGCCAGGTCGGCCAACCGGTCGAGCAGGGCCGCGAACAGGGGCGGGTCGGACCACAGCAACCGGCGGGTCTTCACGTAGTCACGCGAGGGGCGGCCCTCGATCAGGTAGCTGGCGACGGTGAAGGGGGCACCGGCGAAGCCGATGAGCGGCACGTCGAGCTCCTTCACCAGGATCCGAACCGTCTCCAGCACGTAGGGGATGTCCGCCTCCGGCTCCAGCGTCCGCAGCCGCCCCAGGTCCTGGGCGGCGCGGAACGGTCGGGCGACGACGGGGCCGGTCCCGGACACGATGTCCACGCCGAAGCCGACGGCGTGCACCGGCACCACGATGTCGCTGTAGAGGATGGCGGCGTCGACGCCGTAGC
>JAHWJU010000245.1 GCA_019348255.1 Actinomycetota bacterium
TGGTGGACGAGATCAACCGGGCCACGCCCCGCACCCAGTCCGCCCTCCTGGAGGCCATGGAGGAGAGCCAGGTCACAGTCGACGGCTCCACCTGGCGCTTGCCGCTGCCCTTCTTCGTGGTGGCGACGCAGAACCCGGTGGAGCATGCCGGGACCTTCCCGCTCGTGGAGGGACAGCGGGACCGGTTCGGCATGGTGGTGGAGCTGGGGCACCCTCACCGCAGTGCCGAGCGGGAGCTCCTCCTCGGCGCCGGGGGCGCCGGTTCCCTCGATTCGCTGCGCCCCGTGTGCGGCCCCGACGAGCTGGCCACGGCCATCGCGCTGGTGCGAAGCGTGCACTGCGCAGCGCCGGTGGCCGACTACGTGATCGACCTCTGCGCCGCCACCCGGTCGCACCCCGACGTGGTGCTGGGGGCGAGTGCCAGGGCCAGCCTGAGCCTGCTGCACGCGGCCAAGGCCCATGCCGTGCTGGCCGGCCGCCACTTCGTGGCCCCTGACGACGTGCAGGCCGTGGCTGCGGCCTCGTTGGCCCACCGCCTGCTCCTGGCCGGAGGGCCGGACCTGCCTTCGGCGACGGCACTGGTGCGGCGCCTCGTGGAATCCGTCGCCGTCCCCCGGGGCTGACCATGGGCGGTCGGGCGGCGCCGGCCGCTCCCACCCGACCGGCGCTGGCGGTGCTGGCCGTGTCCTTCGGTCTGTTCGGGATCGCCCGGACCACGGGCTCCGGCTGGCTCATCGTGATCCTCGCCGGCGTGGGCGGGACGATGGCCCTGGCCGCCGTCCTCCCCGCCGTCGGCCTGGGCCGGGTGACGGTGACGGTGGAGGCGCCGCGTGACGCCACGGTGGGGCGGTCGGTGGAGCTGACGGTCGATCTCGGGGGCCGGACCCGGCCACTGAAGCTGCGACCCCTCGGGCTGGACTCGCCCTGGACCGGCGTGATCATCCCCTGTCGGGGCCGGTTGCCGGTCACGCCGAGACGCCGGGGTGTCGTCGGTGAGGTGAGGGTGGAGCTGCGGTCCGCCGCTCCTCTCGGTCTCGTCTGGTGGAGGCGGAAGGTGACCGTGCCGCTGGCGCGGCCGATGGAGGTCGGTCCCCGGCCGCTCGACAGCACCAGTGCCCCCGCGGCGGGCAGATCCTCCGACGCTTCGACCCCGGCCGGAGCTTCAGCCACGACGGCCGACGCGGTCAGGACCATCCGCGACTACGTGGCCGGGGACCCGATCAAGCTCGTCCACTGGCCAGCCACCGCCAGGGCTGGCGAGTTGATGGTGAAGGACCTGGAATCGTCGGAGATGCCGTCACTGGTGGTGGCGGTGGACCTGTCGGTTGGGGGGCCCGACGCAGTGGAGGAGGCTGCCGGTCGGGCCGCAGGGCTGGCTACCGCGGCGTTGCGCTCCGGCACCGCCGTGACCCTGTTGACGTCGGAGGCCACCGGGCCCCGTAGCGCGGTGGTGACGTCGCCGGCCGAAGTGGGCCGTCGTCTGGCCCGGGCCGTCCCAGGTCGGCTGCCGGCGCCGCCTCCGGGAACCGAGGTCGTGGTGGTCAGCGCCGCCGGACGCCCGGCGGGGGGTGGCCGATGAGCCTGGCTGCAGTGGTCAAGCGGGCCAACGCCAAGCACCTGCCGGAGGATTCGGTGGCCCTGCGGGCGTGCGTGCTCGTAGCCGTCCTCGCCGCCAGCCTCGCCACTCTGGCCCAGGGCATCGGCGGAACGTGGTTGCGGCTGGCCGCGACCGTGGGCTTGGCCGGTGGTTTCGCCTACTCCCACTGGGCGCGGCACCGGCCCGGCTACCTGCTCAAGGCGTTTCTGGCACTGGGGGTGCTGGTGGCCTTCGCCGGCTTCCTGAGCACCCTGTCCGGCATGTCGGCCGGCGCCATCAACGAAGTCCAGCTTCCGCTGGCGGAGCTGTTCCTGTGGGTGCAGTTCTTCCACTCCCTCGACGTGCCGGCGCGGCGGGACCTGCTGTTCTCGTTGCTGTCGAGCCTGGTGCTCATGGCCGTCGCCGGGGTGCTGTCGGTATCGCCGTCGCTGGGGCCCAACCTGATCGTCTGGGCGTTGGCCTCCCTGGGCGCGCTGGTGCTGGCTCACCGATCAGAGATCCGGTCCCTGCCGGGGCTCTCCGGCATGGCGACGGGGGGCGAGGGGGCAGGAGGCGGGCGCCGGCGCGGTGCCGTCTGGCCCGCTCTGGGCGTCATGGCCGCTGTGCCGCTGGTGGCGGGAGCCATCTTCCTCGTCGCCCCGGCGGCCGGTGCCGGCAAGGCGGTGGCCTTCCCCGCCCACCTGCCCGCCAGGCTCCCCGTCCCCCGGGTGGGAGGTCTGGCCAATCCCAGTCTCGGGGCCGGCGACCCCGCCTCGCCCGACGGCCGCACTTCGTCGACGGGCAGCGGCGTCGGACGCACCGGTTACTTCGGTTTCTCCACCGCACTCGACACCGGCGTCCGGGGCCGGCCCGACAAGACACTCGTGATGCGGGTGAAGGCCAGTCGACCCGACTTCTGGCGGGGGCAGTCCTTCGACCGTTGGGACGGCCGCTCGTGGTCGCAGACCGACCAGCAGGCGGTGCCGGTGCAGGGCTTCGGGTCGATCGCGCTGCGGGGCGCGCCGGAGGACCGGAAGATGGGGATCCTCGACGCCGGCGAAGGGTTCGTCCAAACCGTCTTCGTCGAAGCCGGCGGCCCCAACCTGATCTTCTCCGCCTACGCCCCGACGGAGGTGTACTTCAGCGACCGCACGCTCTTCGAGCTCTCCGACGGAACGGTCCGAACCGGCGTGCAGCTCCAGGAGGGCACGGTGTACACCGTGGTGAGCCGCCGGGTGGCGGTGACCGAGCAGATCCTCAGGGGGGCCGACGGTGTGCCGGTGCGGCTCAGCCCGGCGCTGCAGGAGCGCTACACGCAGCTGCCCGAGGTGCCGGCGCGGGTGCGCGAGCTGGCCGCGGCGGTGACCGCCGGCGCTCCCACCACCTACGACAAGGTGCGGGCGCTCGAGGCGTGGATGGGCGACAACACCACCTACACCCTCGACATCCCCCGTCTGCCGGCAGGGGCGGATGCCGTGGATCAGTACCTGTTCGTCGACCGCAAGGGCTTCTGCGAGCAGATCGGGTCAGCGCTGGTCGTGATGCTGCGCTCGCTCGGGATCCCGGCTCGTCTCGCCGTCGGCTACACCCCGGGGGAGCGCAACCCCTTCACCGGCCTGTGGGAGGTGCGGGGCAGCGACGCCC
>JAHWJU010000080.1 GCA_019348255.1 Actinomycetota bacterium
GCTCTGAGGGGCCGCTCGGGCCCCGGACAAGGGGTCGGCCAGCACCGGCCAGCGCAGGGCCAGGGCCAGTGCGTGCACGGCCGGGCCGGCGCCGCGGCGGCCGGCCACGATGACGCCACGGCGACCGGTCAGCCGCTGGGCCAAGCCCTCAGGGGCCCCCGCCGGCTCGCGCACCGCCTGGTGCCATGGCTGGCCCTGCGCCCGCCCCGGCGGCAGGTCGCCGGGTTCGGCCACCAGGGGATCCCGGAAGGCCAGGTTGAGGTGCACGGGGCCGGCCCCCGCCCCTCCGGCCACGGCCTCGGCGAAGGCGCGGGAGGCGAGGGAGCGCCAGGAACCGACGGGGAAGCCCTCCGCCACCCCCGGCTCGGCGAACCACCGGACGGACTCGCCGAACAGCCGGCCCTGCACCACCGTCTGGGGTGCCGCGATGTGGTGCAGGTCGGCAGGGCGGTCGGCGGTGCAGACCAGCATGGGCACGCGGCTCTGGTGAGCCTCGACGACCGCGGGGTGCAGTTCCACTGCGGCGGTGCCGCTGGTGGTGAGGACCACCGCCGGTCGCTTCGACACCTGCCCGATGCCCAGCGCGTAGAAACCCGCCGACCGCTCGTCCAGCAGCACGTGCAGGCGCAGCCTGGAGGCCAACGCCAGCGCCAGCGGGCTGGAGCGGGAGCCGGGCGCCACCACCGCCTCCGTCACCCCGGCCCGGGCCCACTCGTCGACCAGGGTGGCGACGAAGGTCGCCTGTAGCGTCACCGGGGATGCTCCACTTCGACGTGCACGGCCGCGCCGGGCACGACCGCCGGGTGGTGCTGGTGCACGGCTTCACCCAGACCCGCCGCTCCTGGGATCCGCTGCTGGAGCCGCTGGCCGCCGACCACCAGGTGCTCGCCGTGGACGCTCCCGGCCACGGCCTGTCGTCCCACTACCGGGTCGGGCTGTGGGAGGCGGCGCGCCTGTTGGGCGAAGCCGGAAACGAGGCCAGCTACCTCGGCTACTCCATGGGCGCAAGGCTGGTGCTGCACCTCGCCCTGGCCGCGCCCTACCTCGTGCGGCGGGTGGTGCTGGTGGGAGCCACGGCCGGCATCGCCGACGAACGGGAACGGGTGGCGCGGCTGGCTGCCGACGAGGTGCTGGCCGCAGGCCTGGAGAAAGACGGGATCGAGTCCTTCCTCCGGCGGTGGCTGTCCAGTCCGCTGTTCGAGACGCTGACACCCGAGGCGGCTGGCATGGAGGCCCGCAGGGAGAACACGGTCGAGGGGCTGGCCGCTGCGCTGCGCCTGCTCGGCACCGGGGCGCAGGAGCCGCTGTGGGACCGTCTCGGGTCGCTCCACATGCCTGCGTTGCTGCTGGCCGGCGAGCGCGACGACAAGTTCACCAGGCTGGCCGAGCGGATGGCGGAGTGCTGGGGTGGCCCCGCGGAGGTGGTGGTCGTCGCCGGTGCGGGCCATGCGGCGCACCTCGAGCAACCAGGCCGGTTCCTGGACGCGGTGCTGCCCTTCCTCGACGGCGATCACCGCACCGCCACTCCGCCCGCCAGCAGCAACCCGTAGAGCAACTGCACCTGCCCGGTGCGCACGAGGACTCCGATGAGGTCGCGGCCTCTGGCGCCCCTGCGGACCCGCCCCGCCGGTCCCAGGGCCGCGGCCAGCCCGACCAGGGCGAGCAACGCCCACGGCCGGACGACGGCGATGAGGAGGGTGGCGGCGGCCGGCGTGGCCAGCACCAGCACGATGTACAAGATGCGGGTGTCCGCGTCACCCAGCCGTACGGCAAGGGTCCGCTTTCCGGCGGCGGTGTCGGTGCTGATGTCGCGCAGGTTGTTGACCACCAGCAGCGCGGCGGACAGCGCTCCCACCGGCACGCTCACCCCGATCGCCAGGAGCGTCACCTTCCCGAGGTGGACGTAGGCCGAGCCCACGGTGGCCACCAGGCCGAAGAAGACGAAGACGGCGACCTCGCCCAGTCCGGAGTAGCCGTAGGGCCGGGAGCCACCGGTGTAGAACCACCCGGCGGCGAAGCAGGCGGCGCCGACCAGGACCAGCCACCAGGACACCGCTGCGGACAGCGCCAGGCCGGCCACCGCGGCCAGGGCGAAGCTGAGCAACGCGGCCCGCTTGACCGCGGCCGGGGAGCGGAGGCCGGAGGCCACCAGGCGGACCGGCCCCACCCGCACGTCGTCGGTGCCGCGGATCCCGTCGCTGTAGTCGTTGGCGTAGTTGGTGGCCACCTGGACGGCCACGGCTACCACCAGCGCCGCCCCTCCCCGCCACCACACCACCTGGCCCTGGCTGGCGGCCACCGCCGTGCCCACCGCCACGGGGACCACGGCCGCAGGCAGCGTCCGTGGGCGGGCGCCCTCCACCCAGAGCTTCAGGCTCACGGCCAGCCGTAACTCTGAGAGTCGTCGCTCATAGGATCACGTACGCTACCGCCGGTGCCGCGGCTGCTGGCAATCACCCTTCCTCCGGGGCCGGCGTTCGTGGACGAGCTCGTGGCGGCGTGGACCGCAGGCGACGCAGTGGCGCCGCTCGACCCTCGCCTGCCGCCGCCGGCGGCCGCCGCCATGCTCGGCCTCCTGCGCCCGACGGTGGTCGTGGACCAGTGGCGGGAGCACGTCCCGTGGGCCGATGGCGTGCCCGTCGAGACCGGCGACGCTCTGGTGGTCGCCACCAGCGGCACCACCGGCCAGCCGCGGGCGGCCGTGCTCTCCCGGGCTGCGGTGGAAGCCGCCGCCCGCGCCAGCAGCGAGCGACTGGCGGTCGACGCGGCGCGGGACCGGTGGCTGGCGGTGCTGCCCGTCGCCCACGTGGGTGGTCTGGGCGTGGTCACCCGGGCGCTGCTCACCGCCACGCCGCTCAGCTTCGACTGGGAGGACCCCACCGCCACCCTCACCGCCGTCGTCCCCACCCAGGCCAACCGCCACGACCTGTCCCGCTTCCGGAAGGTACTGGTGGGCGGATCGGCCGACTGGCGGGAGCGGCCGGCGAACGTGGTCCACACCTACGGCCTGACCGAGACCGGGGGCGGGGTCGTCTACGACGGGGTTCCCCTGGAGGGGGTGGAGGTGCAGGTCGGATCGGATGGCCAGATCCTGGTGCGGGGGCCCATGCTGCTGCGCGCCTACCGGGACGGCACCGACCCGCGGCTCGACGGCGGCTGGCTGGCCACCGGTGACGCCGGCAGCGTCGACGGGCACGGGCGGCTGGTGGTGCACGGCCGCCTCGACGACATGATCGTGACCGGAGGCGAGAAGGTGTGGCCGGTAACGGTGGAGCGAGCCCTGCGTGACCATCCGGCGGTGGCCGACGTGGCGGTGGCGGGCCGGCCCGACCCCGAGTGGGGCATGCGGGTGGTGGCGTGGGTGGTGCCCCCGGCGGACGGGCCGCCACCGGACCTCCAGGATCTGCGCCGGCACGTGAAAGCGACGCTGCCTGCCCATGCCGCCCCCCGCGAGCTGAGGCTCGTGTCGGGCCTCCCCCGCACCGGAATCGGCAAAGTGCAGCACAAACTTCTTCAGTAGCGGCGTTAGGACCACCGAGGGTGGCGGGTATGACCTCCTCAGCGAAATGAGGGGAGCAACAACATGCGTCAGCCACTCAACCGAGAGGCCATCGCCGCTGCAGCACGCGAGATCCTCGTGCGCGAAGGCCTGCACGCCGTCTCGCTGCGGCGCGTGGCCAGCGTCCTCGGCGTGACCGCTCCCGCCCTCTACGCCCACGTGATCGACAAGCGGGACCTGCTCCAGGGCATCGTCGAACAGGAGATCAACGGGCTGGTCCAGCGCTTCGAAGAGGTGCAGACCGAGGACCCGATGCAGCACCTGCAGGCGATGTGCCGGGCCTACGTCGACTACGGGCTGCAGAACCCCGACCTGTTCCGAGCCATGTTCCTCTTCCGGCCCGAGCTGACGGCCGAGCCCCGGGCGGGCCAGCCCGCTCTCGGCGCGAAGATCCACACCGCTTTCGTGGACTCCGTGCGACGGGCCCAGCAGCACCAGCTCATCGAAGATGGTGACCCCGAGCTGGCGGCACTGACCATCTGGACCACCGCCCACGGCGTCGTCACCACCCTTCTGTCGGGGCCGCCGCTGCACATCGAGTTGCGCAAGCGGCTCGCCGACACTGCCGTCAACGCCGCCCTCACAGGACTGCGGCACGGGGCACTCGTCACCACCGCGGCCTGAGGTCTTGCTCTTCGGCGCCTAGAGCGGCGGGCTGGCGACCATGGCGCCGCCGTCGACAACCAGCGTGTGGCCCGTCAACCAGGAGGAGGCGTCGCTGGCGAGGAACACAGCGGCATTGGCGACGTCGTCAGGCGTCCCCAGCCGGCGCAGCGGCAGGCGGGCGGCGATCTCTTCTTCGGCGGGCTCCCACAGGGCGCGGGCGAAGTCCGTCTTCACCAGCCCGGGCGCGATGCCGTTGACCCTCACCCGGGGCCCCAGCTCGGCCGCCAGGTGGCCGGTGAGGTGGATCAGGGCCGCCTTGGTGTTGTCGTAGACACCGATGTCGCCCCCGTGGGACATGCCCCCGATCGAGGCGATGTTGACGACCACTCCGCCCCGCTCCGACATCGCCGCCACCCACGCCTTCTGGGTCCAGACGAACGGTCCCCGCAGGTTGACCTGGAAGGTCTTGTCGTAGCGGGGCAGGTCGATGTCGATGGCGGGCCCCATGTACGGGTTCGTGGCCGCGTTGTTGACGAGGATGTCGAGGCCGCCCAGCTGCTCGACGGTGGCGGCGACGCAGGCCTCGGCCTGTTGCGGGTCCCCGGCGTTGGCGGCGAACACCGCCGTCTCGCCCCCGATGGAGTCGGCCGCCGCCAACAGTGCGTCGTGCTTGCGTGACGACAGCATCACCCGGGCGCCGGCGTCGACATAGGCCTTGGCGATGGCGCGGCCGATCCCGCGGGAGGCTCCGGTGACGAGGGCGACACGTCCGTCGAGGCGGAGGTCCACGGGAATGGACTAGCAGATGCAGGTGGGTAGGGTCCCTCCATGGCTCCGTCCGCAACGTCTTGATGTCCAACCGCCTCGCGCAGGAGACCAGCCCCTACCTGCAACAGCACAAGGACAACCCGGTCGACTGGTACCCCTGGAGCGAAGAGGCGTTCCGACGGGCCAGGGAGCAAGACAAGCCGATCCTGCTCTCGGTCGGGTACTCCGCCTGCCACTGGTGCCACGTCATGGCCCACGAGTCGTTCGAGGATCCCGAGGTGGCGGCCGTCATGAACGAGCTGTTCGTGAACGTGAAGGTGGATCGCGAGGAGCGCCCGGACGTCGACGCCATCTACATGGAGGCCACCCAGGCCATGACCGGCAGCGGGGGCTGGCCCATGACGGTCTTCCTCACGCCCGACGCGAAGCCGGTGTTCGCCGGCACCTACTTCCCCAAGACCAGCCACTACGGCCGGCCCGGGTTCGTGGACGTGCTGCGGGCTGTGGCCGAGGCATGGTCGGAGAGGCGTGGGGACGTGCTGGCCCAGGCCGACCAGCTGACCGAGGCGGTGCACGCCCGCTCGAGCACGGCCGGTGCCGGAGCAGACGGCTCCGTGCAGCTCGACCAGCTGGTGGCGATGGGACAGCGCGTCCTGCACCAGTCGTTCGACCGGGAGTGGGGTGGCTTCGGGCGGGCCCCGAAGTTCCCCCAGGTGAGCTTTCTGGAGCTGCTCTGTCGGACGTATTCCCACGACCGGGATCCGAACACCCTGGAGATGGTGACCACCACCCTCGACGCCATGGCGTCAGGCGGCATCTACGACCACCTGGGCGGCGGGTTCGCCCGCTACTCCGTCGACGCCTTCTGGATGGTCCCCCACTTCGAGAAGATGCTCTACGACCAGGCCCAGCTCGTGCGGGCCTACCTCCACGGCTGGCAGCTGACCGGCAACCGGAACTGGCGCCAGGTGGCGGAGGAGATCGTGGAGTACGTCCTGCGGGACCTACGGTCGCCCGAGGGGGGCCTGTACTCCGCCGAGGACGCCGACTCCGAAGGCGAGGAGGGCAAGTTCTACGTCTGGCGGGCGGAGGAGATCGCCCTGGTTCTCGATCCCGAGGGCCTGACGGATGCCGCCTTGGAGTGGTGGGGCGTGACCAAGGCCGGCAACTTCGAGGGGGCGAACATCCTGCACCGACCGCGGCGGGGGCAGCTGCGGCGGCCCGACGAGGTCGAACAGGCGCGGGCGCTGCTGTTCGGAGCCAGGCAGCAACGGGTGCGACCGGGCCTGGACGACAAGGTGCTCACGGAATGGAACGCAATGTTCGTGAGCGCCCTGGCCGAGGCGGGTGCCGCGCTGAAGAAGCCGGCGTGGGTCGACGAGGCGGCGCGGACGGCCGAGTTCCTCCTGTCTTCGCTGTTGGTCGAAGGGCGCTGGCGGCGGTCCTGGCAACGGGGCCGTGTCAACCCGCGGCTGCTGGCCTACGCCGTCGACCACGCGTGGCTGGTCGACGCCTTCACCCGCCTGGCCGAGGCCAGGGGCGAAGCGCGCTGGATGGACGCTGCCCGACAGGCGGCCGATGCCCTCCTCGATCTCTTCTTCGACGAGGAGGAAGGCGGTGTCTTCACCGTGGGTCGCGACGGCGAGCAACTGCTGGTCCGACAGAAGGACTCCTACGACGGGGCCACGCCATCGGCCAACGGGGTGGCCTCCGTCGCCCTGCTGCGCCTCGGCGCCCTCACCGGCGACCGCCGCTACACCACCGCGGGCGAGCGGATCGTGGGGTGGCTGGCGCCGGCCATGGCGTCGGCGCCCCAGGCCTTCACCTACGCGCTGGGCGGCGTAGACCTGACGGTGTCGGGCATCGAGGAGGTCGCAGTGGTGGGAGACCGGCCCGATCTGGCCGAGGTGGTGCAGGCCCGGTACCTCCCCCGGGCGGTGCTCGCATGGGGGGAGCCCTACCCCTCGCCCCTGTGGGAGGGACGCATCCCCGGGCTCGCCTACGTGTGCCGGGACTTCGCCTGCCAGGCGCCGGTGGAGCGGGTCGAGGACCTGGTCGCGCAACTCGGCGGGTGAGGCCGGCCAGCATCCCCGCGCTGCTTCTGCGGGATGGCCACAATGAAGCATCGACGATTCGGGCCACACGACGAGAACGGGGCGCGTGCGCCTCTTGCTCCTGGCCGGCGACGCCTCCGGTGCCGGGGCCGTCGACCTGTCCAGCGGCGCCCTGCTTCGGGTTCGGTGGTCGGTGCCCGCGGGGCCGTTCAGTGCCTATGACGTGGTCGAAGCGCGACGCTCCTGGGACGAAGGATCGGCCTTCGCCGCCGACTCGGTAGTGGCTTGGGACCCAGTGGTCGTGGGACGGATGCGGGGCCGGAGGGTGGCGCGGCTGCTCAAGCCGCTCGTGCACCCGCCCAATGCACCGCTGCTGGGGGCGGTGACGCCGACGGTCCCGTACTGGACGTTGCGGGGCGACCAGCCGTCGTTGACCTTGGTCGAACCCGACGGCGGCCCGGTGGTGGAGCGTGATTCGGCCCTGCGGTTGCGGTGCCGGTTCCGGTGGCGCCGCCTCGACCACGACCTGCCGCTGGACGATCCGGCCCTGGAGGAGCAGCTCTCCCACCCCACCGCCACGAGCCTGGCCGGCGCTACCCTGGCCCGGGCCCTGGGGTGGAAGCCCGACCGCCTGCTCGTGGCCCTCACGCCACCGCGCGACGGGCTGTGCCACAAGGTCGTGGGCGGCTTGCTGCCGCGTCCCTAGGGGGCTGGACCGTGTGTGGGCTGCACAGGAGGAGAGCGATGTCGGAGCATGAGACGAGCGGGGGCGGCAGCGGGCCGGGCCACCAGGTGGGGCTGCCCGGCGAACCGGGGACGCCCGAGGGGGCGACGGACCCGACCGAGGAGGACCCGCAGCCCGCCACCGGGGAGGACCCGGGCGACGTCGGCGGCGAGAGCATGAGCGACGAGCTGGGCGAGGTGGCCGGCGGCGGCGAGATAGCCGACACCGGCCCGTCCGCCTGAGGCCGGTCCGCCGCGAACCGGAAGAAGGGGCGCCACGTTGCGGTCGCACCCCCTTCGTAAGCTCCGCGGGTGAGATCTGGGGGCCGCCGGCCTCTCTACGGCCTCGACATCGAGACGGACACCGCGGCCGACGGGCTGGACCCGGCCGTAGCCGGGGTGCTGGCGGTGGCGCTGTCGTCGCAGGAGGCGGGCGACATCGTCTTCACCGGCAGGGAACCGGGGATCCTGATGGCCCTCGACGCGCACCTGCGACAGTGCCGACCGGGGGTTCTGGTGACGTGGAACGGCGGCGCATTCGACCTGCCGTTCCTCATCAGTCGGGCGGCTGTGGCCGGCGTCGCGCTGGGGCTGGAGCTGGCATGGGAACCGCACGGCTACCGCTCCGGTCGGTCACCGCTCCCCGGGCACCTGGGCACCTACGCCGCCTCGTGGTACGGCCACAGCCACCTCGATGCCTACCGGGCCTGGCGCCGGCTGAGCGACCCCGACGTCCGGTGCGGCCTCAAAGAGGTGGCCCGCTCGCTGGGGTTGGCGGCGGTGGAGCTCGACGACGTGACGCAGGTGCACGGGGTCCCGCTCGGCCATCTCCGTCGCTACGTCGCCAGCGACGCCTCTCTCGCCCGCCGGCTGGCTGAGATGCGGTGGCCGGAGGTGCGGGGCTTCCTCGATCGCATGCCGCCCGGCGGCCAGCTGACCTTCGGCTGAGGCCGCTTTCTGGTCCTCAGCCGTAGCGCTCGAGCAGGCGCCTGGCCGCCGCCGCGCCGAGGTCCGCCATCCGGGGCGGGGAGACCACCCGGGCCTCCGGGCCCACCCGAAGGAGCAGCCGCTCCAACCATCGCTCCCCCGCCACGGCCAGTCGGACCCGCAGCCTTCCTCCGTCGAGCTCCTCCACCGCCAGGGGGTCGTACGACTCGACCACCCACCTCGCCGCCGGCGGCAACTCGAGCTCCACCTCGACCGCCTCCGGCCCCCCCGAGAACGTGCGGTCGGGGACGCGAAAGTCCGCCGGCCGCTCGAACGTCTCCCCCGTCGGCTCAGCCGCCCGCAGCCGGTCCAGCCGGAAGTGGCGCACCTCCCCGCTGCCGGAGTCCCGGCCGGCCACGTACCAGCGCGCCTCCCGGGAGAAGACCACGAAGGGATCTATGACCCGCTCGGTGAGCTCGTCCCGCCATGCCGAGTAGTAGGTCACGGCCAGGCGGTGGCCCCGGGCGGCTGCCTCGCGCACTGTTCCCAGCAGCTCAGGCGACTCCAGCTCCACCGCGATGCTGGCGCTGGAGCCGACGGCCGCCTCCAGCTTCTCCAGAGCTGCCGCCAGCGGTCCGTCGCGCTCCGCGCCGGGGACGGCCAGCAGTGCCCGACCGGCGGCCAGTACCGCGAATCCCTCCGCCGGGGTGAGGCGCATGGGCCGGTTGAAGAACGGCCCTTTCCACGCCAGGACACTGCCGTCCTCGTCGAGCACCACCGAGACCAACTGGTCGGCGCCGTAGGGAGGGACCCCACAGCACATGACGAGGTTGAGGTCGCGGACGACTTCCTCCTCGCTCACGTCGAAGCGGCGGGCCAGCTCCGCCACCGTCGATCCGCCCTGCTCGAGCAACCAGGGCACCATCACCAGCATCCGGCGCAGCCGCCCGGCGAAGTTGCTCGATGCCCGGGCCATCAGCTGTCGCCGGCGCCGGCCACCGCAGACAGCCATCCGACCAGCTCGGCCCGCAGATCGGGCGGGCCCAGCACGACGGCATGGTCGAGAAAGCCGAGCACCCAGGAGCGGAAGGCGGCCCGTTGCACCACCGGCAAAGTGATGGTCAACGATCCGTCCGGGTGGCGTTCGACCGAGGCCGAGGGGCCGACGTCGGCGAGAGCCTTGGAAGCGAGCACCGAATCCACCCGCACCACCGCCGGCTCTGGCTGCTCGGTCCCCAACAGCCAGGGCTCCCGGGGCATCTCGGGGCTCTCTTCCGGCGAGGGCGCCCGTGGGCTCGACGTGCCCGCAGGCCCTACCTCGACATCGCCCTGGATGCGGTCGACCCGGAAGTTCCGCAGTGCCTGGCGCAACCGGTCGAAGCCCTGCAGGTACCAGTGGCCGTCCCGGAAGAGCAGGCGGATGGGCTCCACGGTACGGGTAGGTGCTTCCCGCTCCGGGGGGCCACCCGGGCGGTGGGAGAAGGTGACGGTGGCCCGCCGGCGGATGGCGGAGTGCAGGGTGGGCAGGTGCGGGTGCTCGTCGAGGTCCGCGAGCAGCGTCAAAGCGCCCTGGTCGGACTTCCCACCCGGTCCGCCGAGGCGCAGCTTGCGCAGCGCCCAGCCGCCCTGGTCCCCTCCGACCGGCACGGCCGCCATCGCCAACTGCAGCGCCACGTGCTCGTCGTCGGACAACTGCAGGTCGGGGAGGAAGTACTCCTCCGGCGGAATCCGGTAGCGGCCCTCTTTCTCCTGCAGCGGTATGTCCTCGTCTCGCAGGAGCCGCTTGTCCCGCTCGAAGGCCCGCCGCCGGGCGTCATCGCCCTGCGGGTACCCGGGGACGGCCTGGACGATCTCGGCGTAGGTCGCGCCGTGACGAGCGTCGAGCAGCAACGTCACCAGGTTCGCCAGGCGCTCGAAGCGGTCTTCGGCCACGGCCGTAGTCTGGC
>JAHWJU010000246.1 GCA_019348255.1 Actinomycetota bacterium
GAGGCAACGGGCTCAGGCCACGGCAGCTGCGGTTGGCCGTCCGCCTCCCGGCGAGGGCCGGCCGAGGCGAACCGGCGCAGCGGGCGCAGTCGTGATCGCCGCAGCCGGTCGCGCAGGGACAGCAGCCACCGGCTGGCGTTCTCCGGCTCGGTGAAGGCCAGGTAGCCCACGGCGACGGTCGTGGAGAAGAGCCCCACCATGATGGTGGTCTGGATCGACACGTGCAGCAGCAGGCCGGCCGCCACCACCCACGGGCGGGCCCGGCGGTTCCACAGCAGCACGGCCAGGGCGAGCTCGACGGCCAGGGTGCCGTAGGTCAGCACGTTCGACAGCACCGCCGAGTCGGTGAGCCACCGGGGCAGGTCGAACCGGGCCACCTCCATGACCCGCAGCGAGTAGGAGACGGCGGTGCCGTTGTTCCAGGTCTCGCCCTGGACCTTGAGCCACACCGTGAACAGGTACATGACGCTGACCTGCACCTGGATGAGGCGCAGGGCCCACGGCGCCCGCAGGGGGAACTCCCAGAACCGGTCGCGGGCGGCCCGCCACCGGTCGACGGACAAGGCGGCGCCGGCCGGCGCCAGCGCCAGGTAGAGGCCGAAGAGGCGCAGCAGGGTGTCAGCCGAGTTGAGCATCACCAGATTGCGCCGCTCGAACGACACCAAGGCGACGAAGGCCACCGCCGCCGCCAGACGGGTGTGGAACCCCACGAGCAGGAAGACGGCCGCCCACACCAGCACGGCGAACAGCAGGACCGCGGCGGTCTCCGACGGGAAGACGTCGAGCACCGACCAGGTCCATGGCGGGCGCACGCGCAGGGGCAGGACGCCGGACGGCGAGAAGAAGGCGGTCACGTCGAACGAGATGAGCGCGCACCAACCCAGCAGCACCAGGGCGTAGGCCATGCGCACCAGGGCCAGGGTGGAGGTGGGCGTGGGCGCGAACCAGAACCGGTCCCACGCCGCCCGCAGGGCCCTCACCCGCCGCTCTCCCCCGGCACCCGGTAGGTGAAGAAGGGGTGCTCCTGCCACTCGGCCTCCGTCCCGCTGCCGGGCGGGAGCAGCTCACGGCCGCGTCGCACCAGGGTGACGGTGACCGGCCGGCGCCCACCGTGGTCGTGATGGCCGGCGATCCACGCCGCCGTGGGGACCCAGAGGGACATGTTGCGGTCGAGGCGCACCGCTCCCAGCCACTTTCGCCACCGGTCGTTGCGCGGCGGGCGCCAGGTGCCCGAGGTGCCGTCGGCGTACTCGATGCGGGCCAGCACCTCGAACGTCGTCCGTGGCGGGTCGGGGGCGAAGAGGTTCCAGGTCTGGTCGAGGCCGACGGTGCGGACGTAGGGCTCCACCACGGGCAGGGTGGCGTCCCGCAACGCCGAGGAGGGCAGGTTCCAGGCCGCCACCGCCCCCAAGGTGAAGACCAGCACGGCGCTCAGCACCCAGCGCCCGGCGGCAGTGGTCTCGAGTCGCTCTTGGAGGGAGAGCTCCGGCTCCGGGGCAACGGCGCCGTCCGACACGTCCCCACCGTCCGCGGTCGCCGGGCTAGGGTGTCGACCGCCCATCGGCGCCCAGCGTAGGGCCAGCGGCGTTGGAGTCGTTCCAGGTGCGATCGAGCCTGACCAGATCTCCGCCGGCTGCGTCATCAAGCCCCCACTCGCCCGTCTGTACACCCGGCAGGACGCGAGCGAGAAGCTGACGTGTCGCCACAGGTGCGGGGCCCCGACCGGGGTGATCGGTGCCTTGGCGATGGCAGCGGCAACCTCGTCTAGTATCCCGCCGCCGGTCGATCCGGCCGAACAGGACAGCAGGTGGCTATCGTTTGCCCGGACACTTCCACGAGGGAGCGTCCGGTCGTCGTCAGCCAGCGATCACCAACGTGGCAGAAGGTCCACGAACGAACATACGAGGAGCTCAAGCATGAAGAAGGTCCTAGTAGCGACGTGCGTCGTGGCCATGACCGCGTTCGGGATCACGAACGCATCTGCCGACCCGGTGGCCAGCGCCCGCGCCAACGCCTACGGCGTCAACGTGGGCGGGAGCCTGCTCAGCGGCCTGGTGGAGCGGGAGCCCGAGGTCACCTCGGTGCTGCCCCCCGGCGGGCTGAAGAGCGAGGACATCATCACCGTCCCGGCCGATCCCGTGACCATCAACGGCACCGGCGTGGTCGTGGCCGAGACCGCCGCCGACAGCACCATCGTGCCCTTCATGGGCGGAGAAGCCGGCGGCACCGGCGGCACCACCGGTGACCTCACCGGCGGTGGCGGCGGCCTGCTCGGCGGCGTCTTCGACAACCTGCTGAGCCTGGGCGACGCCGGTGGCACCACCGGTGGCATCGTGCCCAGCGGTGTGGTCGGCGCCAGCGCTGCCGGCAACGAGCAGCAGGTCCAGACCCAGCAGGTCCCCGAGGTTCCCGGCACCGAAGGCGTGCTCGGCGGCACGCTGGGCGGCGACCTGCTCGGCGGGCTGCTCGACCAGAGCGAGACCGGTGAGGTCGTCGGCGACGACGTCATCCAGATCCCGGTCGTCAACGCCCGCGGCTTCGCCCGCATCGACGACCTCAACATCCTCGTCGAGAACGCCGCCGACTTCGGCGCCCTGCCTCCCGAGCTCGTGGCCATCCTGGTCAACGCCCTCGTCGAGATCGACGCCGTGTCGGCCGAGGCGGTGGCCGTGTGCGCCCAGAACCAGGTGTTCTTCGACACCGCCTCCAGCGTGGTGGCCCTCAACGACCAGAACGTCGACGTCGTCGACACCCTGCTCGACACCATCACGGAGCCCATCCTGGGTCTCATCCCCGAGGACTTCCTCGACATCAAGCGGGGCGAGGTGATCGTCGGGGCCGACGGCGTGGCGGTCAACGCCCTGCACATCACCCTGCTCGGTGGCACGGCCACCGGTGAGATCATCCCGGGCACCGAGACGCTCGACCCCGTCACCGGCGAGCCCGTGCCGGGCACGGGGCTACCGGAGGTCTCACCGACGAGCGACGCCCTGCTCGACATCGTCCTCGGCCACGCCGAGGTCTCGAGCGTGGCCTGCGCCCCGCAGGCACCTCCGAGCACCCTGGTCGCGACCGGCGACCCCCGTCCGTCGCTGCCCCGTACCGGTGGCCTCGGCGTCCTGCCGAGCGTCCTCGGTGTCGGCCTTCTCGGTGGCG
>JAHWJU010000247.1 GCA_019348255.1 Actinomycetota bacterium
CCCAGATCAGGAGCCTGATGTTCGGCTTCGTGGGGCTGCAGGCCACCATCGGCGCCTTCGTCATCGGCTTCGTGCGCTTCGCCGTCTGATCTCGCGAATGGCTCAGCCGGCGTTGTTCAGGACCCGCCCGAAGCGCAGGCGCTCGTCGCCCCGCAGGACGAGGCGGCGCACCTCCGGCTGGGCGCCCTTGCCGGCGACGGCGGCGGTGACGGTGACGGTGTCGGGCTTGACGAGCGGTTGGGCGTGGAGGTCGAGACGGTAGGGGCCGGGGCCGGGGAGCCCGCCGGCGAGATCGACCTCGACGTCGAGGCTCCCCTGCGGCGGTATGTCAACGAAGGCGGAGTAGACCCGAAAGCCCTGCTCGGACTCCGACTCCATGGTCGCGCCGGCGCCCCCGATCGACGCCCTGGTCAGGTTCCAGGGTGTGTAGATCGACAGATAGGTCCGGTTGGTGCCGGTGGGCAGGGGCGGGGTGAGCGCGCTGCCGATGAGGTAGCCGGGGAGGCCGGCGGGGGGCGCCTGGTTGCGCAGCGTCACCCGGAGCCGTCCGCTGACGGCGCCGGTGGCGGGGTCGACATCGACCCGGTAGTCGACCTCGCGCTCCAGGAACCAGTCGATCTTGTTGCCCGTGGCGTTCTGGGTGACGACGGCCAGGCTGTCGTACGCAGGCGGGCGCAGCTGGCCGTTGAGGCCGGCGCGGGCGAGGGCTGCGTCCTCGTCGTGGTCGAGGGAGGAGATGAGAAGGTGCTTTCCCTCCACGGCCGGACCGAGCACCTTCACGATCGTCTCCGGCGCCGGCAGCTCGCCCGAGGTGATGCGCCGCCAGAGCAGGGCGGTGGCCTCGCCCAGGAAGTTCACCCGGTCGGAGTTGTCGCCGAAGCGCACGTACTGGTCGTAGAGCAGGACGCGCTCGGCGTTCTGGGCGGTGAGCGGCTCGGGCCAGGAGGGGACGGTGAGGGGCCCGGTCAGCTCCAAAAAGGCGGCGATGCCGGCGGGGTCGATGGCCACCACGCCCTGGACCGGGCGCCCGCCTGACTGCGGGTAGAGGCTGGCGATCACCTTGGCCACCGAGGGGAAGTGGGGGGAGAGGTTGACGCTCTGCCAGGTGGTGGCGACGTTGAAGCGTTCGTAGCGGGCCAGGTAGTCCTCGGGAGCGAGCAGCCTGCGGTTGGCGGGGTCGCCGGCCGCGTTGAGCTCGCCGATGCGCCCGAAGCGGGGAAGGTCGAGCCGTCCGTCGGTGGAGGTGATCTCCCCGAAGTTGCCGATGAAGCCGCCCGTGGCCCGTGCCTCGGCCGGGGTCTGAACGGCCAGGAACCAGCGGCGCTCGCCGCCGGCGCCCAGTAGCTCGGGGAGCACCTCCACCAGCTCCGACGACGTCTGCAGCGACCGCTCGCTGTCGGCCAGCCGGCCCAGGTTGTCGTCGAGGCGCGTCGACACGGGGCCCACGAGCCACGGCGAGCGGACCTGGCGCAGGTCGGCCACGGCTCGCGACACGTCGGCGCCGGCCCGGGCCAGGGGCGGGGCGAGGGCCCGGATGGGCTCCAGGGGGATCTGGCCGTCGCGGATGCGAACCCCGGCCAGATCGGTCGCCTTGGCCACCTCGGAGCCCGCCGCGGCCAGCTGGCGGCCCGATGTCGCGGCGGTGGTGAGGGCCCGCACGTGCTGGCTCACCACCGGGACGAGCTCGGCCGGGCGGAGCCACCAGGCCCCGAGGGTGCCGGCCGCCCCGGAGAAGGCCTCCTCGGAGGCGGCCAGCTGGCGGGTGGCCTCGCCCTGCTCGGCCGTCCGGGCGGCAGCCAGGCCGGCGGCGGCGTGAGAGGCACCCCGCTCCAGGCCGGGGCGGGCCATGGCCACGACCACGACCCCCAGGAGCACGAGCCCGCTGGCGGCGACGGCGGCGACGGCGGCCGACAGCCGCGCCCGGCGCCGGGTCCGGCGCTGGAGGCGGCGGTAGCCGGAGACGCAGATCGGCGCCAGCACGATGGCGGCCACGGCTGATTCGAGGCCGTGGGGGCCGGGCAGGTCGAGCCGGAGCAGGGCGTTGACGATGCCGGCGCCGACCACCACGGTGGCCACCGGGGCCCGGCGGGCGGTGAGGGCGGTGGCGAGGGCGATGCCGAAGGCGGCGAAGCCGACCACCGCTCCGGCCGAGCCGACGGCGGCGATGGCGGCGGCGCCGGCGACGGCGGTCACCGTCCACAGCTTGGCCCTGGCCGCCAGCAGGGTCACCGCCGCGGCCAGGGCGGCCGGCAGCACCAGGTCGGGCACCGTGGCTCCGGTCGGGCCGGTGCCGGCCGCGACCGCACCGGCGGCAGCGCCCACCGCCACCACCCGGCGGAAGGTGACCGCCCTCTGGCGGATGACGTCGGGGGCGGCATACGCGAAGGCGGCCCCGGCTGCGAAGCCACCGGGGCCGGCCAGGACGGTCTCGACCAGCACCGCCGAAGATTAGAAGCTCAACCGCGCCGGGAGATCCCCACCCTGGCTAGGCGCGGGCGCCGGCGGGTGCCCACGACGGCCGCCGAGCCGGCGCCGATCAGCAATGCCGCCGAGGCGACGAGCGAAGTGGTGATTCCGGAGCCGGTGCGGGGCAGGGTGCCCCCGCGGGCGGCGGCTGTTCCCAGCACCTCGACGGCGGAGGTGATCCGCCGGGGCGTCCCATCGGCGCCGGTGCCGGTGGCGGCGAGCGTGTGGCTGCCGGGCGAGGCGTTGGCCGGGATGGTGACCTCGATGGAGAAGGTGCCGTTCTCACGGACGTGGGTGGTGCCCAGTACGACGGCATCGTCGAAGGTGATCGTGACGGTGCTGGCGGGCAAGAAGCCGGCGCCGGTCACGGTGATGGGTTCACCCGGTCGTGCCTGGGTCCTGTCGGTCTGCAGGTTCGACCCCCCGGGGGGGTACTGGACCTGGGCCGAGGCACCGCCGACGAGGACGAGCAGCGCCACGAGGGCGCCGGTGAACATCACTACGACACGACGAGCCATATCCAGCATCTTCCTTGTGTTCCGCCAAGTAGCGAATTCCGCTCGCCGACCTGAATGTTGTCGGCCGCTCCCCCGCCCGACAAAAGCGCCGATTCCCGGAATGAAGGTCACACCCCGGTCCGCTGCAGCACGGCGGGGACGGTGCGGGCGATGATGACCA
>JAHWJU010000248.1 GCA_019348255.1 Actinomycetota bacterium
CCCGCCGACGACGGCGACGATGAGCGAGTCGATCAACCGTGCCCCGAGGCGGGGGAGGAGGTCACCCGAGGTCACTGCGGATGCTCCGCCTGCGAGATCGTCGGGTTGCGTCGTCATCTGGGCTCCCTTGCGCGGCGTGGTGTCATCGAGGCGAGACGACGAAGCTCCTCTGAAGTCATGGCGCCTGCACGGGTCCGACGGTACTACCAGGGCCGTTGCCGTCCTTGGCATGAATGGCGCTGCCGTCGGACTTGCGAGCGGTCGACCGCATCCACGTCCAGCCGGTCTCAACAACCTCGCCGGGGTACTGGACGCCGGCCACTCCCGCCGGGCCGGCGTGTCGAGGGTCATCCTTAGAGGGCTAAGTTCGAACCGGTTTGTCGGGGCCCGCCGCCACCAGGAGCGCCATTGTCTAGACCGATAGAGGTGGACCCCGGTAGGCGCCGAGGTCACCGGACGCTGTGCTCCGCGGTGGCGGCTGCCTTGCCGGGCGCCGAGATCCGCATTGCCCCCGGCGTCTACACCGAAGCGGTGGTGTTGAGCCGTCGGGTACGGCTCACTGCCGCACCGGGGACGGTCACGATCGCGGCCCGCAACGCCTTCTCGCTCCACCTGCTCCCCTCGGCCGCAGGGAGCATGGTCTCGGGACTGAACTTCCTCGGCCAGGACGGCCACGACACGGTGAAGGTGGAGGCGCCGAACTGCCGCTTCGACGACTGCCAGATCGGATCCTCGAGGGTCGAGGCGCTGTGGGCGGTGAGTCCCGCCCAGGTGGAGCTCGAGCGTTGCCGGATCTCGTCGGAGCTGAATGCCGCCGTCAACGTCAGCGGTGCCCCAGCCATGCTCCGCTCATGTGAGCTGTCAGCCCCTGGAGCGTCGATTCTCATTGCGTCCAGCGCCCAGCTCTTCCTCGACGATTGCCGATTCGTGGGCATAGGCGGCAACGCGCTCTACCTGGAAACCGGGGTCCAGGCCGCAGTGAAGCGGTGCACGTTTCGTGATGCTGCGGCGCCCGAGTACCCATCGATCTTCGTGGGCGCTCAGGGGGACGTCGCCGTCGAGGACTGCGAGTTCCACCGCCTTGCGGGAGGAGCGGTCATGTACAGCGGCGGGGCTCGGGGCCGCGTCGAGAAGTGCACGTTTCACAAGCTCGGTGGCAACGGCCTGAGGGTGACCGGACGCGCCACTGTGGTCGTGCGAGATCTGGACGCCTCGGACGTGGAGAAGAACGTCGTCCTCGTTGACGACGGTGGTCGAGTTGAACTCCTCCACGCCCGTATGGGTGGCCGGATCGGCGGCCGTGCGTTGTTGCTCAAACAGGACGCAAAGGGGGACGTCAGCGATCTGGAAGTGACCGGATGCGTTGGCACCGCCATCGCCGTGGACGGGGCCAGCCTGACCCTGGCCCGCATCAGGGTGGGCCACGTCCGTGGAGGCGTCCTACGGGTGAGCGACGGTGGATCGTGCCGAGCGATCGGCCTCATGATGGATTGCGGCGAGGTCGACTTCCCGCTGGTGATGGTGAAGGCCAACGCTTCGACGTCGATTGCGTCCAGCACCATCCGGGGGGGCGCAGACGGTGGGGTTGACCACGCCGGGATAAACCTGGAGCTGGCCGACGTGACCTTCGAGGGTGTAGGTGGCAGCGCGGTCACGGCCGCCGGCACGATGGCCAGCTTGGAGCGCTGCGCCATCTCGGATGCCGGGGTGGGAATCGAAGCCAAGGACGGCTGCCGCCTCTCGGTGACAGGCACCGAGATCGACGGCGGCGACCACGGCGTCGTTGCCCTGTCGAAGGCAATCGTGCGCCTGACCGACGCCACGCTGCGCCGGAGCCGGCGGTCGGGACTCCTTGTCGAGGGCGCGAAGGCAGTGCTGGCCTCAACCCTGATCGAAGACTCGGGCGGCGACGGAGTGGCACTGGGTGCCGAGGCCGAGATCGAGCTCCGGGGAGTCGAGGTCAGGGGCAGTGCCGGCGTGGGGCTGCGCAGTACCACGGCGCTTACGTTCGAGGCCGGGGCGATCGAGCTTCACGACAACGCCAAGGGAGACCTGGAGTGGCCCGGTCGCAGCGCTCGGGGCGCCGAGCGCACGGTCGACGAGGTGCTCGCGGAGCTCGAGCTCCTGGTCGGACTGGGCAACGTCAAGAAGAAGATCCGCAGCCTGCTCAACATCATCCAGCTGCGGCAGCGTGAGGCCGACCTCGGCCGCGTCTCGGAGCCGATCACGCTGCACGCCGTGTTCACCGGACCGCCCGGGACCGGCAAGACCACCGTGGCCCGCCTGTACGGCGAATTGCTCCACGTCATGGGATTCCTGGACAACGGCCGCTTCTACGAGGTCACCCGCGCCGATCTAGTGGTCGGCTACATCGGCCAGACCGCCACCAATGTGCGCCGCAAGTTCACTGAGGCCATGGGCGGGGTCCTCTTCATCGACGAGGCCTACTCGTTGGCTCAGGCCGGCGGCCGCTTCACCGACTTCGGTGAGGAGGCGGTCAACGAGCTGGTGCCCCTGATGGAGAACCATCGGCGGGACATCGCCGTGATCGTCGCCGGCTACACCGCAGAGATGGCGAGGTTCCTGGATATGAACCCCGGGCTCAAGAGCCGGTTCGCGGCCACCATCGAGTTCCCGAGTTACACCGACGCCGAGCTGATGGAGATCCTGCGGCGGTCGTTGAGGCGCCAGGCCCGCACCGCCACGCCTGAGGCCATGGCGGCGGCAGCGGAGCACTTCGCCGGCCTCCCGAGGGATCGAGACTTCTCCAACGGGCGTGAGGTGCGCCGGCTGCTCGACGCAGTCGTCGAGGCCATTGCCAACCGGGTGGCCGAGTCCGGCGACTTGTCGGAGGAGGCGCTCTCGACGGTGGTGGAGGCCGACGTTCGCCTCGCCGTCGCCGAGCTCTCACGGTGAGCGGCTGCCATTGGGTTCACCTTGCATTAAAGCAGAGGCTGCTGCGGCACAGCCACTTTGGCTTGCGGCCGGCATACGAACACATGTACGATGGTGGCATGGTGCTGGATGAGCTGAGGTCCGTGGTGGACCAGGTGTGCGGTGCCGATCCGGCGGCGTTGTGCGACGGCGAGTCGATCGTCGAGCTGCACCGGTGCCTGGCCCGCCTGGAGGCGGCC
>JAHWJU010000249.1 GCA_019348255.1 Actinomycetota bacterium
CGGCGCCGACGTCATCTCGGTCACCAGCTACAACGAGTGGCACGAGGGCACGCAGTTGGAACCGGCCCGGGCCGGCGTGTGTCTCAGCGGCTCCAGCCGCGTCTACTGCTACAGCTCCTACGAGGGCGCATACGGCGCCCGTGGCGCCGCCGCCGAGGGTGCCTACCTGGCCCGGACCCGCTTCTGGACGGACGCCCTGCGCCGGTAGCACCGCCGGCCAGGCATTTTTGTCGCAGCCATCGGGAACACTCCCGGACATGGAACGACAGCTTGCGCTGATCGAGGAGCAGGGGTCCGACTACCGCCTCGACGAGCACACCCGCGAGGTCGGCCGCCAAGGCGTGGCTGCCGCCCGGGAGGCGCTGCGCAAGGCGGCCAGGGAGGCGGCTGAGCGGCCTCGCAAGACCGCCGCCTGACGAAGGCGCTGAGGGCGCAGGCCAGCGCGCAGGGGACCGGCCCACAGCGAGCGCTCAGGCCGGCGCCACCAGCTCGGCCACCGCCGCCTCGAGCACCGCGTCGCTCACCACGTTGTCGAAGCGCTGGCGCACGATGCCGTCGCCACCCACCAGGAAGACCCACGGCTCCTGGGTGTCGCCCCCTCCCTCGGGCCGGATCCATTCCGCCGCCGCCGGGTTCACGATCTTCTTCTCGAAGTCCTGCCATACCTCCAGGTGCACGAAGGCGGCCCTGTCCCCGTACCTTTCCGCCAGCGCGGCCACGGAGTCCGTCACGGGGCCGCAGAACTGACTGATGCAGTACACCGGCGTCGACACCACCACCACGGTCGGCCGCCCGGCGGCCAGGGCGGCTGCCACCGACGTGGAGTGCAGCGCGGCGTCGGGTATGGCCTCTCCGCCGCGGGCCCTGGAGTCGATGGCGCCAGGCTCCACGCCGGCCGCCCCCGCGACGGGATTGTCGGTACGGGGCGCGGGCTGCCCCGGAAACGGCAGCCGAGGCTCGGCGTACACCTCGAAGGAGGCCTTGGCGCTGACCGTCCGGCCCCCGATCGGGGCTTTGACGTCGACTCCCCAGAAGCCGGCGGTGTCGAAGCGGACGGGCTCTGCCGAGTACACCCCCACGCCCTCCGACGGCTTCACCTCCCGGGGTCCCGGCGCGGCCGGGTCCACCCGGGACCCGGGCACCGGGAGGAAGCTGGCCTGGACCGAGCTGCGGGGCTGGGGTGGGTCGACCGGGCGCTCACGGGTGCCCAGGTAGACGAACCGCATCTCGACGGAGCCGAAGCTCACCACCGTCCCCGTCCCGTTGCCGGAGAGACCGGCGAGGAAGCGCTGGTCCGGTCCGGCCACCAGTTCGAAGCTGGCCACCTGGGCCACGAAGTCACCGTCAGCGCCGGCGTCGCCGGCGGATGACCCCGAGCCGCCCCCGCCTCCGCACCCGGCGGCCACCAGCGCCGCCAGCACCGCCAGCGCGGCGGTGAGAGCGGACGGCCGGCTGTGGCGATGCGGCATCGACTCAGTCTCGCCTATGGCGAACACCGAGGAGAGGGCTCGGCGCCGATGGCAGCGATGGCACCGCCCACGGCGTCGGCGAGGTCCGTCAGCTCCCGGGTGGGTGGTGACGGTTCACCCAAGGCGGCCTCCGCCCGCTGCTTGGCCTCCAGCAGGGCGGCGGCGGCTCGGCGGTCGTGTTCTTCGACCGCGTCAGCGAGGTCGTGGAGGCCGCTGTGGGCGTCGCTGAAGCGGCGTTGCGCGGAGCTGTGGTCATCGGCCCGAGCGGCGGCGGCCGCGGCACACACATTCTGGTGGACGGCGCCGAAGCGACCTGCGGAGCCATCTTCGCCCCCACTGCTGCAGGCCCCCGCTACCGCCACCAGCGCGGACACCAAGAGCCACGAGCGGCACACCCCGCCACCCTGTCACAGCCGCCGGCGAAACTAGCGTCGTGTTGCCCCGCCGCCTCTCCATCGCGCCAGCCGTGGCCGTCCTCCTGGTCGGCGCCTGCGGCTCGGCGCGGCCCACGACTCCCTCTCGACCAGGAACCGCCACGGTGGTGCGGGTGGTCGACGGTGACACGGTACGGGTGAAGCTCGGTGACACCGAGGAGGCCGTGCGCCTCATCGGCATCGACACGCCCGAGACCCACGGCCGGGGCGGGTTGCGGGAGTGCTTCGGCCAGGAAGCGACCCGTCGCACCGAGGCCTTGCTCCCCAAGGGGACCCGGGTGCGGGTCGTGCGCGACGTGGAGGCCCGGGACCGGTACCGCCGGCTCCTGGCCTACGTCTACCGCGAGGACGACGGGATGTTCGTGAACCTGGTCCTCGCCCGGGAGGGCTACGCCGCCCCGCTCACCATTCCGCCCAACGTGGCCCACGCCGAGGAGATCGTCGCCGCCGCCGCCGGCGCGCGTGAACAGTCGCTGGGCCTGTGGGGGCGCTGCGGCGACGCCGACCGCCCCATAGGCTCCCAACGGTGACATCGCTGGCCGAGAAGCTCGGGTTCGCCCCCAACGCCAAGTTGTTGATCATCAACTGCGACGATCTCGGATCGAGCCACGCCGCCAACGTCGGGATCTACGAGGCCCTCCGGGTAGGTATCGCCACCAGCGCGTCGCTGATGGTGCCATGTCCATGGGCCCGTGAGGCGGCCAGCCGGTACCGGGGCGAGGACGTCGGCGTCCATCTGACCCTCAACGCCGAGTTCGACCTCTACCGCTGGGGACCGATCACCCATGCGCCCTCGCTCCTCGACGGCGACGGCGGCTTCCCGCGCACGGTCGAGGACGTGTGGGACCACGCCGATCTGGACGAGGTCCGCCGGGAGCTGCGGGCGCAGGTCGAGCGGGCCATCTACTGGGGCTTCGACGTGAGCCACCTCGACTCCCACATGGGCACCCTCCAGCTCCGGCCGGAGTTCTTCGACATCTACCTCGAGCTGGCGGTGGAGTTCGGCCTCCCCCTGCGCCTGAGCGCGGCTTCTGCCGAGCAGGCGATCGGCTTTCCTTTCCGGCGGCTGGCGGCCGAAGAGGGCGTGGTGGCCCCCGACCACCTCGTCCACGTCCGGGGCGTGGGGAGCCGCCGAGCGCTGGAGCGGGCCCTGCTCGATCTCCGCCCCGGCGTCACCGAGGTCTACGTCCACCCCGCCATCGACACCGCCGAGGTGCGGGCGCTGGCGC
>JAHWJU010000250.1 GCA_019348255.1 Actinomycetota bacterium
CCCAGATGGGGATGATCTTCCAGGACCCGATGACCTCGCTCAACCCGGTGTTCACCGTGGGCCACCAGATCGCCGAGGCGGTGCGGGTCCACGACCCAGACATATCGAAGGCGGCGCTCCGACAGCGGGCCGTCGAGATGCTCGCGCTGGTCGGGATACCGAAGCCGGACAAGAGGGTCGACGCCTACCCGCATGAGTTCTCCGGCGGAATGCGTCAGCGGGCCATGATCGCCATGGCCATGGCCAACGACCCGGCGCTGCTGATTGCCGACGAGCCCACGACCGCCCTCGACGTCACCATCCAGGCCCAGATCCTCGACGTGCTCCAGACGGTCCGTCAGGAGAAGAACATCGGCATAGTCCTCATCACCCACGACCTCGGTGTGATCGCGGGCATGGTCGAGGAGGTGGCGGTGATGTACGCGGGCCAGGTGGTGGAGCAGGGCGCCGTCGACGACGTGTTCTACGGGTCGCGTCAGCCCTACACCCGGGGCCTGCTGGCGTCGTTGCCGCGCTTGGACGAGGGTGGGGCGATGCAGCTCACCCCCATCCGTGGTGCACCGCCGTCACTCATTCGGCTGCCGTCGGGCTGCGCCTTCCATCCCCGTTGCCCCCATGCCCAGCAGCTGTGCCCATCGACGGAGCCCGAGTTGCGCACGGTCGGCGCTGTCCGCTCTCGGTGCCACTATGCCGAAGAGCTGGGTAGTACGGCCGAACCGGCGAGGTCGCTGGCGTGACCGAAACTACCGCCGGTACCTCCGACGGCAAGATGGCCGGGGACGACGCCGTGGCCGGGGCGGGGGCGGCCCCTGATTCCCGTGTGATCCTGTCCGTGCGGGATCTGGTGAAGCAGTTCCCGGTGCGCTCCGAGGGAGTCCTGCGCCGCACCGTCGGGCAGGTGCAAGCCGTGTCCGGTGTGTCCTTCGACGTGGTGGAGGGTGAGACGCTGGGTCTGGTGGGGGAGTCGGGCTGCGGAAAGTCCACCACCGGCCGGTGTGTGCTGCGCCTCATCGAGCCCACGTCGGGCTCCGTGCACTTCCGGGGCGAGGACGTGTTGGCGAAGAGCCCCAAGGAGATGCGGCGCCTGCGCCGGGACCTCCAGATCGTCTTCCAGGACCCGTATGCCTCGCTCAACCCCCGTATGACCGTTTCGGCCATCGTGGCCGAGCCCCTGCTCGTGCAGGGAGTGGGTTCGGCCGACGCCAAGCAGAAGGTGCGCGACCTCATGGAGTTGGTGCGTCTCCGCCCCGAGCACGGCAACCGCTACCCCCACGAGTTCTCCGGTGGGCAGCGCCAGCGGATCGGTGTGGCGCGGGCGCTGGCGCTCGATCCCGACGTGCTCATACTCGACGAGCCGGTGTCGGCGCTCGACGTCAGCATCCAGGCCGGCGTCATCAACCTGCTGGAGGAGCTGCAGGAGCGGCTGCGGCTCAGCTATCTGTTCATCGCCCATGACCTGTCAGTGGTGCGCCACATCTCCGATCGGGTGGCTGTGATGTACCTGGGCAAGATCGTGGAGATCGGGAGCCGCGACGAGATCTACAACAGGCCCGCCCACCCCTACACCCAGGCGCTGTTGTCGGCCGCTCCGCTTCCCGACCCACGGCGGGAGCGCGAGCGCAAGCGCATCCTCCTCCAAGGGGACATCCCGAGTCCGGTGGACCCACCTTCGGGGTGCCGGTTCCGTACGCGCTGCCAGGTCTTCGCCAACGAGCTCGGCGACGATGAGCGCCGGCGCTGCATCGACGAGGAGCCAGCGCTGGTAGATCGCGGTCAAGGCCACCCAGCGGCGTGTCACTACGCCCGGGTGGAAGCGGTCGTCTGAGTCCCGAGGGCACCCGGGGCGGGATCGGTTGGTGATGGAAGTACGACGCAGCTTGGTGCCTTCGGTGCTTGTGCCCGTGGTCGTGGCGACCGTGCTGGTCGCATGCACGTCGCGCGACGGCGAGCCTCCTCCGCCGGAGCCGGGCCCGCCGTCGGCTTTCCGGGGCGCAATCGTGAGGCCGGCCAGTCTCGACCCGGCTCAGGCCCGTTCCGTGGAGGAGCTGTTGGTGGCAGACCAGCTGTACGACTCGTTGGCCGCCTACGACCCCAAGACACTCGAACCGGTGCCGGCGCTGGCGTCCTGGACCACCACTCCGGACCAGCAGCACTGGGACTTCACCCTGCGCCCGAACGCTCAGTTCGCCGACGGTCGCCCCCTCACCAGCTCAGACGTGAAGGCGACCTTTGACCGCATAGCCCGAAAGGGATCGGGCTCGTCGGTGGCAGACCTGCTCGAGCCGGTGACGGGGTATGCGGCGGCGGCCGTCGAGGGGTCGACCAGCGAGCTGGCCGGGGTGACGACGCCGTCGCCCGAAGTGGTTCGAATCGACTTGGACCAGCCGTGGTCCGTCCTACCTTCGGCGCTGGCGAACCCCGCCTTCGGCATCCTGCCAAAGGAGGCCGCCGAGGCCCCGATCCTCCCTGACGACGTGGTCGGAAGCGGGCCGTTCCGCCTCAGCGAGCGGGGGGAGGACCGGCTGATCCTGACGCCGGCGCCGGGGGCGGAGTCGCGCAGCCCTCGCCTCGACTTCCTGCTGTTCCCGGACAAGGCCGCGGCCTACGCCGCCTTCGAGGCGGGCGAGGCCGACTGGAGCAGCGTCCCCGCCGATCGGGTTCGTGACGCGGCGCAGCGTCACGGCCGCAGCCTGTTCAAGCCCTACGTCGCAGAGCTGTTCTACGCCTTCAACCTGCGCAACCAGAAGTTCTCCGACCCCAGGTTCCGGGAGGCCATCTCACGCGCCGTCGACCGCAAGGCGATCATCGGCAACGTCTACAACGACACGGTGTTGCCGATCGAGGGCCTGCTCGTGAAGGGTCTGGTCGGCCACCAGGAGCAGCCCTGCGACGACCGGTGCGGTTACGACCCGCAGAGGGCGGCGGCGCTGGTGGCCGAGCTGGCCGCCGGGGGGGCCCTCCCAGAGGTCCAGATCGACTTCGAGGAGGACAAGACGCAGACGGCGGTGGCCAGCGCCATCCGTGACCACCTGGCAGCCGTCGGCATTCCGGCCGCCCTGCGACCGAAGCCCCTGGCCGACTACCAGCAGTTCGCGGTGACGGGGGAGCAGGAGCTGTTCC
>JAHWJU010000251.1:0-1227 GCA_019348255.1 Actinomycetota bacterium
TGGGGATCCTCCATCGCCGCCGCCAACTGGGATTCACTGGTGTTCGACCTCGGTGCCGAGCCGCTGCGCCGAGTTCCGATGATGGAACCGCTAAGAGGTAGTGCCGCCATTGTCGATACCTTGTTGGAAGGATGTTCGAGTCCGGCCGAGTTGATCGCCAGACTGGACGCCTAGGAGGCAGCAGATCCCATGGCAGAGCGAGAGCAGAAGAAGAAGCCGGCGCCGGCTCGGACCGAGGAGGTCGTCGAGGACGACGTCGCGGCAGGATCCCCACAAGGCGAGAAGCTGAAGGCCGAGCTGGACGAGCTCCTCGATGAGATCGACGAGGTCCTCGAGGACAACGCGGAGGACTTCGTCAGGTCCTACGTCCAAAAGGGCGGCCAGTAGCCACCCCGGCACGGTCCCCGGCTGCCACTGGGCGGGGCACAGTCGCAAGCCGTCCACCCGCTAGCCTCCGGGCCCGATGACCCTGCCCCTCTTCTCGCCCACCGACGACCCAGGGCCGAGCTTCACGGCGCTCCTACGGCGCCTCGACCCGGTCGCACCCCCGCCGCAGGGGCCGATCGAGGCGTCGCCCGGCTTCACCGTTACCCATGGCACCACGATCGTCGCCCTCCGCTTCGACGAGGGCGTGATCATGGCCGGCGACCGGCGGGCCACGGCCGGCAGCTCCATCGCCCACCGGGCCATGGACAAGGTGCACCCCGCCGACCGGTGGTCGGGTGTGGCCATCGCCGGCGCCGCCGGCTTCGCCCTGGAGATGGTCAAGGCCTTCCAGCTCGAGCTCGAGCACTACGAGAAGCTGAGCGGCAACGTGTTGAGCCTCGAGGGCAAGGCCAACATGCTGGGCAGCATGGTGCGACAGAACCTGGGGATGGCCCTGCAGGGGATGGTCGTCGTGCCGCTCTTCGCCGGCTTCGACACCCGCCGCAGAACTGGGCGCATCTTCACCTACGACGCCACCGGCGGCCGGTACGAGGAGACGGACTTCCATGCCGACGGCAGCGGGGGCCGCGACGCCCGTACGACGATCAAGCTCAGCTGGACCGAGGGCATGGAGCGGGCCGGCGCCATAGAGCTCGCAGTCCAGGCGCTCTACGAGGCCGCCGACGAGGACTCGGCCACCGGCGGGCCCGACGCCGTCCGGGGCATCTACCCGACCGTGGCCACCATCACCGGGCGCGGCTACCAGGAGGTCGACGAGCCCGAGGTGGCCGAGCGCTTCGC
>JAHWJU010000251.1:1327-3107 GCA_019348255.1 Actinomycetota bacterium
ACGCTGCGCAAGATCAGCGAGATCTACGACCGGATCGGCTTCGCCGGCGTGGGCAAGTACAACGAGTACGACCAGCTGCGACAGGCGGGGGTGCGCTACGCCGACGTCGAGGGCTACCGCTACAGCCGCGAGGACGTTCACGGCAAGGCGCTCGCGAACGCCTATGCACAGATCCTGGGCCAGACCTTCACCCACGACATGAAGCCGATGGAAGTGGAGATCCTGGTCGCCGAGGTGGGCTACGACCCCGCCGACGACGAGCTGTACCACGTCCTCTACGACGGCGTCATCGTCGACGAGGAGGAGTTCACGGTCCTGCCCGGCGACAACGAAGCGGTGGCCGAGCGTCTGAAGAGCGGGTTCCGCCCGGGCTTGTCCCTCTCCGAGGCGCTGCGGGTGGCAATCGCCGCGCTGGCCGGGCCGGAGCGGGAGCTGGTGGCTCGGGACATGGAGGGGGCGGTGCTCGAGCGGTCGGCCCGCCGGCGAGCTTTCCGCCGGCTGGAGAAGGACGAGTTGGCGCAGCTGCTTGCCGACGGCGCCGCGGCTCCGTCCGGCGCGGCGAGCGCCGCCGGGCCCGCTGCCTCAGAAGAGGCGACTGACGGTGCTGGCGAGAGCGACCAGCACGACGGCTCCGGCCGCTAGCCACAGCTGCAGGGTCGGTCTCACGCCGGCCACTTCGGCCAGGGGAGCGGCTTCCGGCAACTCGAACACGGACTCGACCTCGTCGGCGAGAAGCAGCTGGCGGGCGAGGTCCACGTCGTCCTCGTCCACGTAGACCAACACGTCGCCCACCGGGTAGGGCCCTCCCACCGCTCCCCGCAGCTGCGTGACGATGCCCTCGGATCCCAGCCGGGCGGCGAGCACCCTGGCCTGGAAGCCGCTGCTGACGGTGAGCAGATGCACCATGCGAATGCCAGGCACGCCATCAAAGGTACCGTGGGGCCCAGCGGGAGAAAGTGACGGCGCGGATGGATCGTCGGATCTTCGGACTCGAGAACGAATACGGCGTCACCTGCACCCTGCGCGGGCAGCGGCGGCTGAGCCCGGACGAGGTGGCCCGCTACCTGTTCCGCCGTGTGGTCAGCTGGGGACGCAGCAGCAACGTCTTCCTGGAGAACGGGGCCCGGCTGTACCTCGATGTCGGCAGTCACCCCGAGTACGCGACGCCCGAGTGCGACTCCATCCACGACCTCGTGGTGCACGACAAGGCCGGCGAGCGCCGGCTCGAGGACCTCTTGGTGGCGGCCGAACAGCGTCTGCGGGAGGAGGGCATCCGCGGGGTCATCTATCTGTTCAAGAACAACACGGATTCGGCCGGCAACTCCTACGGCTGCCACGAGAACTACCTCACCAGCCGCCGTGACGACTTCGGCCACTACGCCGAGGTGTTGATCCCTTTCTTCGTCAGCCGCCAGATCTACGCCGGCGCCGGCAAGGTGCTCCAGACGGCGCGGGGCGCCATGTACTGCATCAGCCAGCGGGCCGAGCACATCTGGGAGGGCGTGTCGAGCGCCACCACCCGGAGCCGGCCCATCATCAACACCCGCGACGAGCCCCACGCCGACGCCGAGCGGTTCCGCCGACTCCACGTGATCGTGGGCGACTCCAACATGAGTGAGTACGCCACCTTCCTCAAGGTGGGCGCCACCTCCATCCTGTTGCGCATGCTGGAGGACCCGGCGGTGGTGCTGCGGGACATGACTCTCGAGAACCCCATCCGGGCCATCCGCGAGATCAGCCACGACCCCACCTGCCGCAAGAAGGTCCGCCTCGCCAACGG
>JAHWJU010000081.1 GCA_019348255.1 Actinomycetota bacterium
CAAGGCAGCCAAGGCCGGCGGAGCGGCCAAAGCCACCAAGGCAGCCAAGGCCGGCGGAGCGGCCAAAGCCACCAAGGCAGCCAAGGCCGGCAGGGCCGCGGGGGCCAGAGCGGCCAAGGCCACCGGAGCGGCCAAGGTGGCGCCGGCGAAGCGAGCCGCCGCGCCTGGCGGGCCCGGGCGGGTGCCGAAGGCGACCGCGGGCGGTGCCTCGAAGTCGCCGGCAGCCACTCCGGCATCCCCGAGCAGGTCGAAGAAGGCGCCTCCGGCCAAGACCGCGGAACCGACCAAGAAGGCGGGCTCGGCCGCCCGCCCGCCCAGCCGAGCAAGGCCTCGCACCGCCGGCAGGCGGGCCGCGGGCGCTCCCGCCAACGGTGCCTCCGGGTCATCCGCGAGTGCAAGGCGGCGGCCACCGGCCGAAGAGCCACCGGCGCCACCGGCTCCACCCGCGGCACCTGCGCATTCGCCCCGCAGCGAGCTCGACAAGCGCAAGCTCGAGATGCTCCGCGGCGTCCAGTCGAGCGGTGGCCGGGGCAAACCAGGCTCCAGGCGCGCTGCGATGCCAGGCGTCCACACCAGCCCGACCAGCCCAGGGGGTCGCAGTGCCCCAGGTCGGCCGGGGCCCACCGGCGGTGTCACGCCAGAACCCGCCGGCGCCCGGGCGGCACAGGCCGGTGCCGCAGACAAGGCCCCATCGGCCGAGGCTGGCAAGCCGATGACGCCGCGCACCGAGGCGCCGAGAGCAGCACCCGTGGCCGCCGCCGAGGAGCCATCGGCGGCGCAGCCCGCCTCCGGTCCGCCGACAACGGCATGGGCCATGCCACCCGCCGGCCCGCCCGCCGCCGGTGACGAACCGCCCAGCTCCTCAGAGCCCGTTCAGGCCGATTTCGCGGACGAGGAGCCCGATGATTCGCTGCTGGACGTGGGGGGCCACGATGAACACGGTGCCGGCCCCAGCGCCGAAGACGACAACGGGGCACCGCCGGCCACCGGCGGCTCCTCCGATCCGCGGGTGCTCACCATCAGGGCCAGCAGGGCGACGCCGCCGATGGCCGAGGACGACCCGGAAGCCAAGGTGATACTTCCGGCGAACCGGCCGCCACTGCGCCCGGCCCAGCCCGCGGCCCAGCCCCGGCGCCGGCGCTTCGGCCGCACCACGCGCTAGGACACCGCCGCCGGCCCCGGCGGGGGTGAAAGCATGGAGCCGTGCCGACGACGAAGCGCGACGGGGGGTCCTCTGAGCTTCACACCCTCGCCGGCGATCTCGAGCGCGAGGGCTTGGCCGCGGGTCTCGATGCAGTGGGTGTCGCACCGGCCACCCCTTTCGAGGGAACCAGGCGGCTGCTCGAGGAGCGCAAGGCCGCCGGTCTGTCCGCCGGCATGCAGTTCACCTTCCGCAATCCGGTGCGTTCCACGACGCCTTCCGCTGCCCTGCCCGGGGCGAAGTCGATCGTGGTGGGCGCCCGCTCCTACCGCCGGCGCGAGCCGTCTGGGGCCGTCACGGCCCCCGTTGCACCCGGAACCGTCGCCCGCTACTCCTGGGTCGACCACTACGTCCCCCTCCGCCGGGGCCTCGAACGCATAGCCGAGCGGCTCCGGGGGGCGGGATGGCGGGCTCGGGTGCTGGCTGACGACAACGCGCTGGTCGATCGGGAGGCGGCCTACCGCGCCGGCCTCGGTTGGTACGGGAAGAACACCAACCTCCTCTTGGTCGGGCGGGGCTCGTGGTTCGTGCTGGGCGCCGTCGTGACCGATGCCGCCCTGCCGTCGAACGGCGAACCGGCAGCCGACGGCTGCGGCACCTGCACCCGTTGCCTCCCCGCCTGCCCCACGGGCGCGCTGGTGACACCCGGCGTCCTCGACGCCCGGCGCTGTCTCGCCTGGCTGCTGCAGGCCGAGGGGGTGTTTCCGCGGGAGCACCGGGTCGCCCTGGGAGCGCGCATCTACGGCTGTGACGACTGCCAGGAGGTGTGCCCGCCGAACCGGGTGGAGATCAGCCGGCGCCCGCCTCCGCCGGCCGAGCCGGCGGCGGAGGCGACGGTCGAGCTGCTGGAGATCCTCGAGGAGCACGACGACGACGCCCTGCTACAGCGCTTCGGCCGGTGGTACATCCCCGCTCGTCAGCCCCGCTACCTGCGGCGCAACGCCCTCGTCGCACTGGGCAACGTCGCTTGCGGTGGAGACGTGCGGGTCGAGCGGGCACTGCGGTCGGCGTTGCAGGAGGCCGATGCCATCGTCCGCGGTCACGCCGTCTGGGCGGCCGCCCGTGTCGGGCGGGGGGATCTGGTCGAAGAGCTGATCGAGAACGAGGACGACCCGCAGGTGAGGGCGGAACTGGCGGCGCTGCCGGCACCACGTGCCGGTGCCTCGGGCACAGCCTGAAGCGACCTTGGCCCCCCACCTGCTGGTCACCAACGACTTCCCCCCCAAGGTGGGTGGCATCCAGTCCTACCTGTGGGAGCTGTGGCGACGGCTCCCGGCAGGGGAGACGACCGTGCTCACGACGCCCTACCCGGGGTCTGCGGAGTTCGATGCCGCTCAGCCGTTTCGGATCGAGCGCACGCGCCAGAAGGTGCTGCTGCCCACGCCGGCACTGGCGGGGCGCATCCGCGACCTGGCTGACGAGGTGGCCGCCCAGGTGATCGTGGTAGATCCGGCGCTGCCGCTGGGAGCCCTGGGCCCGAGGCTGGGCCGCCCCTATGTCGTCGTCCTGCACGGCTCGGAGCTTCTCGGCCGTCTTCCGCTGGCCGCCAAGCTCATGGGGCAGGTGGTGAAGGGGGCGACGGCGGTGGTGGCGGCCGGGAACTACCCCGCGGCGGAGGCCCAGCGCATGACCGGGGGGCTCCTGCCACCGGTCGCCGTCATCCCACCCGGCGTCGACTGCCGGCGCTTCGTCCCCCTTCCCGCTGCTGCCAAGAACGCGGCCCGGGCCAGCTTCGGATTCCAAGAGCAGGACCTCCTGGTGGTCGGGGTGAGCCGCCTGGTGCCGAGGAAGGGTTTCGACGTGTTGATCCGGGCCGCCGCCGAGGTGGCGGCGGGCTACCCGCACCTGGTGGTCGCCATCGGCGGCGAAGGTCGCGACCGGCCCCGTCTCGAGCGCCTGATCGCCCGGACGCGTGCACCTGTGCGCCTCCTGGGCCGGGTGGACCCCGACCGGCTCCCGGCTCTTTACGGCTGTGCCGACCTGTTCGCCATGTGCTGTCGCACCCGTTGGGCGGGGCTCGAGCCTGAGGGGTTCGGGATCGTGTTCCTGGAAGCTGCCGCATCGGGGGTGGCGCAACTGGCGGGCCGCAGCGGTGGTGCCGCCGACGCGGTGGCCGACGGGGAGAGCGGACGAGTGATCCACCGGCCCCGCGACCAGCGGGCGGTCACGTCGGCACTCGGCAGGCTGCTGGCCGACCCACAGGAGCGCCACCGGATGGGTGAGCGGGGACGGCAGAGGGCGGAGAGCGAGTTCGACTACGACCGCTTGGCCGAGCGGTTGGGGGCGGCGCTGGAACAGGCCGCCACTGCGCACCGCAGCCGGCGTGGGTAAGCGCATCGTGGCAGCCTCGTGGTGGGGGACCGCGCTGCTCACGCTGACCGCGGGTGCCGCGGTGGCCGACCAGGTGGCTCGACCTTTGGCCGCCGCCGTCGCCATCGGTCTCAACGTCCTGGGCGTCGGCATCTTCTTCTGGGCCTACGCGGTGGCCGTCAGGCGCAGCCGCAGCGACGCCATCGGCATCGGGGGATTGTTCTTCCTCGCCGGCGACGTCGCGCCCCGGCCCGTGCGGCGGTCGCTCCTGGCATCGCTGGTGGCCCAGGTGGCGGTGGGACTGTCCACCGCAGCGGCACGTCCCTTCACCAGTCTCGCCTTCGGCGTCCTGGCGCCTTTGTACGGCCTCGCGCTGATCGGGCTGTGGGGCGCGAAGCACGGGCGCTTCGGGTCCCGAAGCGAGGGCCGCAGTGGCTAGGGTCGCTACAACCACATGACGCAACCGCCCCCGAACCCGCCCACCAGGGTGTCGACCAGGATCCTGCTGTTCACCGGCAAAGGGGGTGTCGGCAAGACGACGGTGGCCGCGGCGACGGCCCTGCGCTGCGCCGACGACGGCCTTCGCACAGTGGTGCTCTCCACCGACCCCGCCCATTCCCTGGCAGAAGCCCTCGCCACCGACCTCGACTCGGTGGCCCGACCCGTCACCCCGTCGCTGTGGGGCCAGCAGCTCGATGCCACCGAGCGGCTCGAAGAAGCCTGGGGCGAGGTGCAGCGCTACCTCGTGAGCCTCCTCGACTGGGCCGGCGCGGGGGCTATCGAAGCAGAGGAGCTCGCGGTGGTTCCCGGGCTCGAGGAGATCTTCGCCCTCACCGACATAAAGGCCTACGCCGAGTCCGGGGAGTGGGACGTGGTTGTGGTCGACTGCGCCCCGACGGCGGAAACCCTGCGGCTTCTGTCGCTGCCCCAGATCCTGGGGTGGTACATCGACCGGGTTCTGCCGGCGAGCCAGAGGGTCACCAACGCCATGGCCCCGCTGCTGGGCCGGATGACCTCGCTGCCCATGGCCGGCGACGCCGTGTTCGCGTCGCTGCGCAGGTTCCACGACCGAATGCGGGGTGTGCGGGAGTTGCTCGTCGACCCCGAGCTGACCAGCGTGCGGTTGGTGGTCAACCCCGAGCGGGTGGTCATCGCCGAGGCGCGCCGGATGGCGACCTATCTGGGGTTGTTCGGCTACAGCCTCGACGCGGTGGTGGCCAACAGGTTGCTGCCGGACGCGGTGAGCGACCCTTGGTTCAAGGCGTGGAAGGAGGCCCACGCCGAGCACCTCGATGCCATCGAGGCCGGTTTCGCTCCGGTCCCGGTGCTGCGGGCAGACCTGGCGCCCGACGAGCTGGTGGGCCTGGAGCCGCTGCGGACCTTCGCCCAGGCCCTGTACGGCGACGCTGACGCCGCCGCCGTCCTCCACGCCGACCCACCGCTGCGGGTGCAGTCCGAAGGTGCTGACGCGGTGCTGTCGTTGGCGTTGCCGTTCGCGCAGAGTGACGATCTCGAGATCGGGCACAAGGGCGGCGAGCTCCTGGTGCGGGTGGGGCCGCACCGGCGGGCGGTCGTCCTCCCCGAGTCCTTGCGCCGGCGGTCCGTCCGGGGCGCGACGATGGTGGGTGACCGGCTGCACGTCACCTTTGGTGGCACGGAGGACGAGTCGTGAAAGAGAACCAGAGTCAGACCCAGGACAAGGCCACCGAAGGCCTGCAACACCTGCAAGCGGCGGCCGTCGAGGTGATAGCCGCATTGCGTTCGTTCCTGGACCTGGCTGAAGACGTCGTGACGGATTCGGCCCAGGCCGCCACTTTTGTGGCCGCGGTGGCCGACGCCGCACGTGCCGCGTCGACGGCAGCGCCAGTCGAGCCTGACCCGGGCACCGACGGAGCCACAGGCGTCACACGGATCCGCATCTCGTGATCGTCGTCCGGATCCGGCTGGGCGACGGGGATTCTCGGTCGCTGTCGCTGCATCACGCGCTCACGGTGGTGACCGGGCTGGATCCAGCGGCGCGGAGCAACCTCGCTGCCGAGCTCCCACGGGCTTTTCGGGGCCAGCCGAGCTCCGTCGGGATCGAGGTCGAGGTGGACGGCAAGCGGGAGTGGCTCACCCCCGACCTCGCCCGGCGGCTGGGGCTCGGGAGCTCCTCGGCCGCGCTGGTTGTCGAGCCCTCGGCCCTGCCGGGCGCGTCACCCGCCCCGGTGCCCCAGCCGGAGTCACCCACCGAGGCCGGAGACGGGGCCGCGCCGGTGCCGGCCGCCGACGCGGCAGGAACGGCGGCGGATGCCGCTGTGGCCGGGGCGGAGGCGGCTCTCGCGTCGGCAGAGGCGGCACTGGCCGAGGCGCAGCGCGTGGCGGTCGAGGCGGACGCGGCGGTGGGCGCGGCCGGGGAAGATGACGTGCCCCGGTCGGCCGACGCAGTGGCCGGCGGCCCGGTGGCGCAGGCTCGGCAACGGGTCGAGCAGCTTCGACGAGAGCTGGAAGCGGCTCGTGAGGCCCTGGCCGCAGCCGAGCGGGCCAGCGGGGAGGAGCAGCGGGCGGAGTTGCAGCAGGCCCGGACGGTGGAGGTGGTCGAGACCCTGGTGCGTGAGCAGGGGGAGCTCGAGCAGGCCAGGGCCGAGCTGGTGGCGCGGCTGGCGGAGACGAGCGGAAGTGCTGACCCCGCCGCGGTGGAACAGGCACTGGCGGAGCTGCGTCGCGTGCGGGCGCTGAAGCCCGTGCCGTCAGCCGCCGCGGAGCAACTTGCCGATCGTTGGCTCACCGCCACGAAGAAGCTGGCCGACCTGCCAGCCCCCCCCGAGCCGCCGCAGTGGCTGGTCGCTCCGGCCAAGGCCGCCCTCCAGGACGCTCGTGAGGCGCTGGCGCGGGCGGAGGCCGGCGCCCACCGGGGCGGCGCCGATGCCGGTCTGGTGGAGGCGCTGGATCGGGCTCACCGCCAGGTGCTGGAAGCCGAACAGAAGATGATGCGCAAGGGCAGCCGAATGCACCGCCGCAAGCTCGACCAGGCGTACGAGAACGAGCGGGCGGCACTGCAGGCGCTGGGCGTCAGCAGCTACGGGGAGTACCTCCAGCGGCTCCTACCGGAAGCTGGCGGCTCCACCGGCGACAGCGACCCGACGGCCGCCGCAAGGGCGGCTCTGGCCGATGCGGAGGCGGTCTGGGAGGAACTGCACGGCGGCCAGGCCTCCCGCGAGTGGACGGCGGCCAAGGAGGAGGCGAGTGCCGTTCGGCGCGAGGCCCACGAGCTCCTCGGGCGCGACGTGCCCGATGGCGAACTGGAGGCGGCCTTGCGGTCCCACCAGGAAGGCGTGGCCGATGCCAGGGCGGCCGAGGAGGCGCTGGAAGACGCGCTCGTTTCCGTGGCCGGCGAGGGCTTGTCGGAACCGGACCTGGAGGCCGCGGCGCAACGTTGGTTGGTGGAGGCCCCCAGGCGCAACGAGGCTCGGGCCGAGGTCGAGCGTCAACTGGCGGCATTGGACGAACGGCTGGCGGCGGTGAGCGGGGAGCTGGCTGATCACCAGGCCGATGTCTTCTTCGGCCCCGAGGACGTGCGGCCAGGACCCTCTGGACCAGGTGACGACGGCACCGGGACCAGCGCCGCCCAGGGCCGGGTGCAGAAGGCGGAGCAGGATGTCAAGGACGCCGAGGAGGAGCTGACGAGGCTCGAGCAGCAGGCGGCGGACCTGGAGCAAAGACGTCGCCGCCGCGCCGCACTGGACGAGGAGGCCCAAGCGGCCCGAGCCGCTGTGGTCACGGCGGGCGTCGCCGTAGGTGAGGCACGGGAGGACCTCGAGGCGGCTCGTGGGGCGGCCAGGGCGGCTGCATCCGTGGCGGCGGCCGGCCCGCCGGTGGCCGAGCCGGCGCCCGAGCGACCCGCCCCCGAACTGCGGGGGGTGACGGCGCTGGAGGCGCAGCTTTACCTGCTCGCGCTGGTGGCGGCGGTGCAGGGTGCGCCCCTCGGGCCGCTCCCGCTCTTCATGGACGCCGGGACGGTCGCCCTCCTGCCCGAGGCCGTGGGCCGTAGCGTTCTGGCGGTGCTCGAGCGGGCGGCGGGGCCGGTGCAGGTCGTGCTCCTGGGCGACGACGGCCCCGTGGGTGAGTGGGCGAAGGAAAAGGGCAAGGGTGCCGCCGTGGTGGCGGCGACAGGATCGCCATAGGAATGGCAGGAGGTGACGTGGCTCCTCTGAACCAAGAAGCCATCCGCTCGTTGGCCTCTTTCAAGAGTGTCCCCGAGCGTCCGGTGGTCAGCGTCTACCTGGACGTCGACGGTCGGCGCTGGCCTCGCTTCGCCGACTGCGAAAGCCGCCTCGAACGCCTCGTTCGGGATGCCGACGACCGCGTCAGCGTCGAACGAACCAGTGCCTCCGAAGACCTGCGTCGGGTGCTGAACCACGTCCGCGGCGGCCTCGACCGCACCCGTACCAGAGGCCTTGCCGTGTTCGCCTCTGCCGACGAGCTGTGGGAGGTGTTCGAGCTGCCCGTCCGGGTCAAGGACCAGGTCGTCGTCAACCAGAGCCCCCATGTGCGCCAACTCGAGCGTGTGGTCGACACCTACCCGGGCTTCGGGGTCCTGCTCGCTGACCGGCAGCGGGCCCGGATGTTCGTGTACGAGCTGAACCAGCTCGTCGACAGGAGCGAGCTCTTCGACGAGCTGCCCCGGCACCCCGACGATGCCGGTGACCGCGACCGGGGCCACGAACGCAGCCGCCTCGAAGCCGCTGCCCACCAACATCTCAAGCGGGCCGCCCATATCGCGTTCGAGGTCTGGAAGCAGCACCCGTTCGACCACCTCATCCTGGCCGCCGCGCCCGAGCTGGTGAACGAGCTCGAGGCGAACCTGCACTCCTACCTGAAGGATCGGGTCGCGGCCCGGATCAACGTCCCTGCCGGTGCCTCGGAGCCGGAGATAACCGCCTCGGCCATGGTGGTCGAGGAGCAGGTCGAGCGGGGCCGGGAGGCGGCGGTGGTGGACCGGCTGCGGTCCGCCGCGGCCGCGGGTAGGGGAGCGGTGGTGGGGTTGCCCGCCGTGCTGAGCGCTCTGGCCGAGCGGCGGGTGGAGAGCCTGGTGGTCTCCGACGGCTACGAGGTTGCCGGCTGGCGGTGCGGGGGCTGCAGTCAGCTGGCAGCCAAGGGCCGCACCTGCACCGTCTGCGGCCAGGAGATGGAGCTGGTGGAAGATGTGATCGAAGAGGCGGTGGAGGACGCCCTCCTGCAGTCGTGCCACGTCGAGGTCTGCGTCGACAACGCTGATCTCGACGTGATCGGCCGCATCGGCGCGCTGCTGCGCTTCTAGGAATGCCGGCCTCGCCGCTCACGGTCGGCGTCGATCTGGGCGGCACCAAGTGCCTGGGCGTCGTAGCGGACGCGGACGGAGCGGTGGTGGACGAACTTCGCGTGGCGACGCCACCGGGCGCGCCAGCCATCGCGGCCACTGTCGCGGACATGGCCGCGACGCTCGTCGAACGGACGCCCGGCATCGCCGCCGTGGGCATCGGTGCTCCGGGGCTCGTCGACCGCGACGGGACGTTGCGCAGCGCGCCGAACCTCCCCGGGGTGGTGGATTTGTGCCTGGTCGACCCACTGGCCCTCCAGCTGGGCCTGCCCGTGGTCGTCGAGAACGACGCAACCTGCGCCGGCTGGGGCGAGCGCCAGGTCGGCGCCGGCCGCGGTCGCGACGACGTCGTGTTCGTCACGCTGGGCACCGGGATCGGAGGCGGGATGGTGCTCGGCGGCCGCCTCTACCGGGGCGCTAACGGCTACGCGGGCGAGATCGGTCACATGGTGGTGGACCCTCGGGGGCCGGCCTGCCCGTGCGGCCGGCGGGGATGCTGGGAGCGCTTCGCCTCGGGCAGCGGGCTGGGCCGCCTCGCCCGTGAGGCCGCCCGGGCCGGCCGGGCCGCCCGCACCGTGGAGCTGGCCGGCGGGGAGCCGGAAGCGGTGCGAGGTGAGCACGTGACCGCGGCCGCCGCCGAGGGCGACCCGGAAGCGGTCGAGGTGCTCGCCGACTTCGGCTGGTGGGTGGCGTTGGGACTGTCGAACCTGGCCAACGCCCTCGACCCGCAGGCCTTCGTGCTCGGGGGCGGCCTCGTCGAGGCGGGCGAGGTGCTCTTTGCGCCGGTGCGGGCGTCATTCTCCGAGCTGCTCCACTCCAGTGGGGCGGCGGGGCGCCCGCCGGTCGAGGTCCTCCCCGCCGCCCTGGGCGAGCACGCCGGCGCCATCGGCGCCGCCCTCCTGGCCCAGCAGCCACCGCCGTGACAACTTCACCTGTGCCCATGCCGGCTCTGCTGCCCGTCCCCGCCGGAGCCTTGCCATGAAGGTCGGCATCACCCTGCCGCAGTTCCGGCCGAGCGTGGAACCGGCGATCACCGCGGCCCGGGCCGGCGAGGACCTGGGGGTCGACGGCGTGTTCGTCTTCGACCACGTCTTCGCCATCGGCCAACCGCACCGCCCCGCTCGGAGCGCGTGGCCCTTGCTGGGGGCGCTGGCCACCGAGACCGGACGGGTGGCGCTGGGTCCGCTCGTGGCCCGGGTGAGCCTCCTGCCCACGGCCGTGCTCGTGCACACCCTGGAATCGCTGCAGCGGATGGTGGGGGAGCGCCTGATAACCGGCCTCGGCAGCGGCGACCGGCTGAGCCGCGTGGAGAACGAGGCCGTGGGCGTGCCCTTCCCGCCGGCGAACGAGCGGCTGACCGCGCTGGCCGACGCCGTTGCTCAGGTCCGCCGGCTGGGGATCACCACCTGGGTCGGCGGCTTGTCGCCGGCGGTGCGGGCGATAGCGCAGGCCGAGGCCGACGCCCTCAACT
>JAHWJU010000082.1 GCA_019348255.1 Actinomycetota bacterium
CTGAGCAGTTCCTCCAGCCGCTCCCCGAATGGCCGACTCGGGTCGAAGATCACTCCCAACCCGAAGATGGCGGGAACGACGTGGAACGAGAGCGCCGGCCGTTCGCGCCGGAAGTCTTCGACGGCGGTCAGGACACCGTTGCGGGGGCCACCTTCACGTACGGCCGCGGCGAAGGCACCTTCTCCCCGGAAGCCCCCCTCGACGACGCCGGGATGACCGACCACAACCCCCCTGTCCCATGTGTATTCGTGTCGGTCTTCCGGAGGGATGAGATCCGGGTTGTAGTACTGGTCTCGGCGGCCGCACGGCCAGCCTACGTCGTGGAGGAAGACGAGCGGGAACCGACCTTCCGGCGCGGCCGCGGCGATCAGCTGCAGCTCCTTGCGAACCGTGAAGTAGTTGTGGTCGCCATCGATGAGATACGCATCGCATGGCGGCAGCGACGTGAGAGCGTCGACGCTCGGTTCACGTACGAGCGACAGGCTTTCATCAGCGCGGGCCAGCTCCTCCAGGGAGTCGCGTGGCGACGGGTCGATGCACACGACCTTGGCGCCCCTCGACCTCCCCCACGCAACAAGCTCTCTCGTGAAGGTCCCGTCCTCGCCCCCGATCTCGACAACCTGCCTCGCGTCAGCTGCCTCGAGGGACGCAAATATCAGGTCGCGGAACTCCGCCAGGGAGTGGATCAGAAGAGGGACGTCGGGCTCTGTCATGCGCGCCCTTGAGGTGTGCGACGGCTGGCGATCCGCCGTGCCGCCTTCTTCCCGGCCAGAAGGGCGCGCCCGGTGAGGGCCCCTTCGGAACCGCTGGCTACGCGCGCCGGTAGAGCCGCGGTGGGAAGCCATGCGAAGGCGGCTTCGACCTCGACCCGGTAGACGCGGTCACGCCACTCGCGGGGGCAGGTGTAGATCAACTGCGGTGCCTGTTGCGGGCCCAGCAGGACGTTTGGCGACAATGGCTGGGCGTAGTCGTGGTCGAGCTCGGCGAAGGCCGCCGCCGAGTCGATGACCACGACCACCGGCTCGGCTTCGCCCTCGACCGAGAAGGAGAAGGTCAACCGGTCGACCCGCACGATGCCGGGACCCCCCGGGAAGGCCAGTTTCACGCCGTGCACGGCCCGGGTGCCCATCACTTCGCGAGCGAAGCAGAGGCCGGCGGCGTTGATGCGTACGAGTGTGCGGGTGCGCTCCTCGAAGCCCGACCCGTCGTCGAGGTAGACGGGCATCGCGTGCAACTCGCTCTGGTCGAACACCTCGGCCCCGACAAGCCCCTCGGCGACGACCGCAGCGGCTTTGGCCAGCGCCGGCTGGTAGATCGATGCCAGCCCGAAGGGCCAGAACGTCTTGGTCGTGGGCAGGGCGAGGTACTGCTCGGGGGTCATGTACTTGAGCGAGCTCCGAAGAGCTCCGGACACCACTGTCTCGGCATCGGCGGAGCCGAAGTTGTCGTCGTGGAGCCAGGCCGAGAACATCACTGCCTCTTCGTGGGTGGGTCGCAGGATGAAGCGCATGATCATGCCCAGCAGCTGCTCTCTCGCCACCGGCTGCAGCAGGCTCACGTTCGCCGGCACTACCCCGCGGTAACGGGCCCACTCCTGCTGGAAGCCGATGATCCCGGATTGCACAGCCACCCGCTGGAGCACCTGGACGGCATCCTGTCGGACCGGCTCGCAGACCGCGTCACCCTCGGTCGTGTAGTTGGCGAGAGAGCCGACGTCGTGCATGAAAGCCTGCTCGATGATCTCCGGGCTCCGGCTGATGTAGGACGTTTCGGCCACCGGGATGCCCGCGCTCGTAAGGAACCCTCGGGCCCGCACCCCGCTCAGGATGCGGTCGACGGCGGCGTCGTTGGTGGCCAGGTAGAGGCCCTCGACCTCCACCCGCAGACCGCTCCTTTCGAACACCTTGTGCAGGTTGGACTGGATGGTGGCGCCCCAGCCCAGGTCGGCCAGCAGTACTCGCTCCTGGTCCCCGGCCTCTTTGTCGAAGTAGGCCAGCAGGCGCCGGCGGAGAAGTGCGGCCTCCTCGACGATGGCGGCCCTGACCTCGGGCCGGCGATCGATGAGATCCATCACCCTCTCCACCAGGCGCGGATCGTCCAGCCGGCCCTCCCCGTGGCTGAACAGCTCGGGGAAGGTCGACAGGCCGAGACCGAGGCCCTCCAGGAACTGGCGCATCGTCGGGGGCCGCCGGCGGTTGAGGAACCCGAGGAGCTCGTCGCGGCTGCCCTCGAAGATGGCCGCACGGGCGGTGACCTGGCGGGACGCCCAGAACTTGCGCGGTTCCACCGGGTTCTCCACGTACATGGCCGCCCCACCGAGCAGCCGGGAGAGGAACTCGCCCTCCCGCATGAGGCAGTAGATCCTGGTGTAGCCCCGCGCGTGGGCCTCGGCGTGGAGCCACTCGGCGAAGGCCACACACGGCGGCCCCAGCACGGCTGCTCCGAAGCGCCAGAAGGGCTGGGCGGACTGCGCCAGTGAGTCGACCTCCGGCCGCGCCAGCGACTTGGAGCGGGCGGCGGTCAGCCCGAAGTCGCCCGATACCGGGTCTAGGGGGATCCTTCGCCCGTGCCCGTGCCTGGTCCGCAGCGTCCCCTCCTCCTCGAGCACCTTCGACATCGGCGCGCTGAAGCGTTCGAAATGGACCGTCTGGATGCCTTCCTTGGCCGCTGCGGCGACGTCTGCCTCCTCGTGGTCGCCCACGTGGAGCACCTCCTCGGGGCGGGCGTCCACCTCCTCCAAGACCCGCTCGAACAGGCCGAAGCCCTTGCCCACGCTCCGGTCGCTCGAGGTGAAGACCCGGTCGATCACCAGGTCCTCGAAGGGCGGCCTGCTGAGTATGCGCCGGATCTGCTTTTCCGAGTAGTAGGTGTCCGAGACGAGCACCGTGTCGACCCCGTACTTGTCCTGGGCCAGCCGCACCAACTGGAGGATCTCGAGGTCCGGGAAGGTGATCTCCCGCTCGAAGTCGACCTCGAGGTCAGCGACCACGGCTGGGGTGATGCCGGAGAAGATGTGCTGGGGCATCTGATCGTAGATCTGGCGCAGGTTGACCTCCTGGGCCTCCCCTGCCGCCCCCACCAGGCAGCGCGCCCGTTCCTCGGCCCGCTGGCGCAGCCGGGCGAAGACCTCGGGTGCCGTGCCCGGTTCCAGGTAGCCGAGCGTGGCCAGCCGCTGGCCGAAGAGGCGGAAGGCGTCCACCGGCTCCGGCACGATCCGCCACAAAAGGGTGTCGAAGATGTCGAGCGACAGGACGCTGACGCGTCCCTCCTCGAGGCGAAGTAGGGCTGGTCGGAGACGGCGGTCCTCGCAGACCGCGCTGGCGAGCATCGCCGGCGGTCCGCCCTCCGCTGCGTCTGCTCCGGGAGATGCAGGCACGGTCGAACGCTACTTGTTTCCCTCCGCCGGCAACGGTACCGGTGTGGAGGATGGTCACCTCCGCGTGAGCCCGCAACGGGAAAGGGCCTGCCGGAATCCCCGCGCCGCGTCCGCGACGCCTAGCGTGGGCCGGTCGTGACCGGAGAAGGAACGTGACCAGCCTCGCCGACTACAGGGAGTCGCGGGAGCTGTTGACCCACCTCACGCTGCGGGAGCTGCGGGGGAAGTACAAGCGGTCCACGCTGGGCTGGGCATGGTCACTGCTCAACCCGCTGAGCACCATGCTCATCTTCACCATCGTCTTCCGCGTGTTCTTCCGGGCCGAGGCGCCCGAGGGCTCTCCCAGCGGCCTGAGCAGCTTCGCCCTGTTCCTCCTGTGCGGCCTGCTCCCTTGGAACTTCCTCACCAACAGCGTCTTCGGCTCCCTGGGAACCGTGATCGGCAACGCCAGTCTCATCAGGAAGACCTACTTCCCCCGCGAGCTGCTGGTCGTGTCGCAGGTGGCTTCCTGGATCGTGTCGTTCCTGCTCGAGCTCTCGCTCTTGGCCGTGATCCTCCTCATCGTCGGCAACATGGTGCTGCCCCTCGTCCCTGTCGTGCTGGCCCTCGTCGTGGTGCTGGCGCTCTTCGCCACCGGACTCAGCCTCGCCCTCAGCGTCTTCAACGTCTTCTTCCGGGACGTGCAGCACTTCGTCGGGATCTTCTTCCAGGCGTGGTTCTACCTGTCGCCGATCGTCTACTCCGTCGACCTGGTGCCGGAGCGACATGCCATCTTCGGCACGGATGTCCCACTGCGGGCGATCTACAAGTGGAACCCGATGGCGGCCTTCGCCGAGGCCTTCCGCGACTGCCTGTACCACCTGCGACTGCCGTCGCTCTCGACGTTCGCCTACCTGGTGACCATCGCGGTCGCCACTTTTCTCCTCGGGCTCTTCATCTTCGGCCGGTTCGAGGGGCGCTTGGCGGAGGAGCTGTGAGCGAACCGTCCATCGTCGTGGAGGGGGTGTCCAAGCGCTTCCGCCTCTACCACGAGCGCAACCAGTCCTTGAAGGTGGCCCTGCTCCGCGGAAGGCGGGCCGTGGTGGACGAGTTCTGGGCGCTGCGCGACGTCTCGTTCGAGGTGCCGCAGGGTTCGAGCTTCGGCCTCATCGGCGAGAACGGCTCCGGCAAGTCGACCCTTCTCAAGTGCATGGCCCGGATCCTGCGTCCCGAGACGGGCAGCATCAGCGTCGTGGGAAAGGTCTCCGCCCTGCTCGAGCTCGGCGCCGGGTTCCACCCCGAGCTCTCCGGGCGCGAGAACGTCTTTCTCAACGGAGCCATCCTTGGCCTCCCCCAAAAGGAGCTGCAGAGGAAGTTCGACGAGATCGTCGCCTTCGCCGGGCTCGAGCAGTTCATCGACCAGCCGGTGAAGAACTACTCCTCGGGTATGTACGTGCGCCTGGGGTTCTCCGTCGCCATCAACGTGGACCCCGACGTGCTGCTCGTGGACGAGGTCCTGGCGGTGGGGGACGAGGTGTTCCAGCGGAAGTGCAACGAGAAGTTCGCCGACCTCAAGTCCAGGGGCAAGACGATCGTGCTCGTCTCCCACGCCATGACCTCGGTGCACAACATCTGTGACCGGGTGGCGTGGCTCGACCACGGCCAGGTGAAGATGGTCGACGCGGCCCGCAAGGTGGTGGACGAGTACGTCGGCGCGGTGCAGGTCGACCGCACCGTGGACGGCGAGGACGGCGGGGAGCGGTGGGGGTCGGGTGAGGCCCGGGTGGAGACGGTGGAGCTGCTCGACGCCAACGGAAGCAGCGTCAGCCGCATCCGAACCGGTGAAGCCGCCACCATCCGCCTGCACTACCGCTTCCACGAGCCCGTCGACAAGCCCGTGTTCGCGGTCACCATCCAGACCCTGGACGGCACCCACGTCAGCGGTCCCACCACGCGGGATGCCGACCAGGTCCCCGACCGGCTCTTGGGCGCCGGCTACGTCGACCTCACGTTCGACCGGATGATGCTGCTGCCCGGCACCTTCGACATCAACGTCTCCATCCAGGACTACAGCTGCCTGCATCCCTACGACTTCCGTCACAAGGTGCTGCGCTTCGACGTCGAGCCCGGGGAGCCGCACGAGTCGTTCGGGCTCGTGGCCCTGGGTGGGAGGTGGGCGCGGACCGAGGACACGGGGACCGAGGAGACGACCTGACCCTCGGAGGAGTCCGCAGCGGCCGATGCGCCATCCGCCTCAGCTGGGGGCGGAGGCGGGCCAGCGCTCGTTGACGCCGGCCCATTGCGCCCACACCTCTTCCGGCCGCCGCTGCCAGGCGCGGGCGAGGCGCACCCGCTGCGCGAGCGCCCTCGGCAGCGACCGGACGAGCTGACCGACGATCCCGTCGGCGCGGCCGTCGTCGACGGCCCGTCTCGTCTCGGGCCCCAGCTGGGCCAGGGGGCCGTTGCGGGCCAGGCAGAGGATCCGGTTGCGGGCGGCCAACCGCTGCACCCGGCTGTCGAGCGGCCCGCCGCTGGTCGACCCGCCGACGTGGCGCACGACCCCAGCCGGCTGGTAGCGGACCCGTAGCCCAGCCAGCTGCGCCCGCCAGCACCAGTCGAGGTCTTCGTAATAGGCGAAGAAGTCGGCGGCGAAGCCGCCGATGCGCCTGGCCGTCTCGGCCCGCAGCACCAGCGCCGCGCCGCAACCGCCGAAGCGCTCGGCCGGGGTGTCGAACGTGCCGTCGTCGGGGTTGCCGAACCCGTAATCACCACCGAAGCCGTGGGCGCTGAGGTACGTGCCGGCACTGTTGATGATCCTGGTCGTCGCCTCGACCGGTGCCGGCTGACCGTCGACCAGCAGGGCTTCCGGACGATCGTCCGGTCCCAAGGGGACGTAGAAGGGATCCGGGCCCGTGGTCCACCTCCACGGGCCCGCTTCGCCGTCCAGCGTGCCCTCCTCCAAGCGGTGGAGTCCGGGACCGATGGCATGGCCGAGCAGCTCTTTCCCGCCCAGGGAGATGGACCGGATCGCCCGTCCCAACGGGCGGGGGTCCGGCCCCACCTGCCGGCTCGCGTCGTCGAAGCGGACCACGGCGTAGGGAAAGTGGAAAACCAGCTTCGGTGTCACCGCCGCCACCGTGGTGTCGGCCAGGTCCTGTAGGGCCGAGGTGATCCACCCACTCTCGGCCATGGCATCGTCGTTCAAGAGCGCCACGATCTCGCCTCTCGCCGCCGCCAGTCCGGCGTTCACACCTCCGGGGAAGCCGAGGTTCTGGGTGAGGCGGACAGTCCGTGCCCCGGCTCGGCGCGCCACCTCGGAGACGACGGCACCGGCGGAACCGTTGTCGACGACGACGACCTCGTCGCTCTCTTCTTGCACCGAAGCCAAGGACCGGCGAAGCCAGTCGTGGGCCCGATGGGAGACCACGATGACCGAGCTCGACACCGCGGGAGTGTAGGCCCGGGGATCAGGCCGCGGCCCCCCGGTCCGCCGGCGCGAACGTCACGACGGTGGAGCTGGGGTGGCAGAGGCCGCCCTCACAGTGGACGAGGCGGAGGCTGGCCGCCGCAGCGTCCAGCCAGGAGGCGATGCCGGCCACTTCGTCGACCACCTCGCGGGCCAGGGGGATCGTCGTTCGCTCCGCCTCGGGCGCGAGCCACTCGGGCACCGTGGGCTCACCGGTGGCCCAGCTCCCGGTGAGGCGGCCGCCGTCTATTACCGCACCCCCCCCACCGTCGAGCTCGACGATGAGGCGCCCCGCCTGCACCAGGGCGTGCAACCTCCGCTGCCGGGTGAGGGCCCGGGCCAGCGCTGCGCCCCGCTCACGAGTGAGAGCCGCCTCTTCGAAGCGCTGGGCGCCGGCCAGCGATCTCATGCGATCGACAAGGGGGCCGAGGAGGAGCTCAGGTCGGTCGGTGAGACCGTGGACGGCGTTGTCGACCAGCCTCCGGTAGGCATCCTCGCTTATGGCGCCGGCGCAGGGACAGGTGGCCACCCCGAGTTGCGCCGGCGTGCAGGGTGCGGCTCGGCCGTGGCTCGTGGGCCGGGCCGCGCATCGCCTGAGCGGCACCACCGACTCCACCGCCTCGGCGACCAGCTTGGCTGCCGCCGACGACGGCAGTGGCCCGAGATAGAACGCGCCGTCCCCACTCCTGGCCACCCGCACGACCGACAGCCTCGGGAAGCGCTCAGCCAGGTTCAACTTGAGGTAGGCGTACCGCCGCCACGCCTTGACCTGGCGGTTGTAGCGGGGCAGGTGCTGGTGGATCAGCCGGACCTCCAACACCGCCGCTTGCAGGTCGTGGGCGCACACGACGTGATCGAGGCCCTGTGCTTCACGCAGCAGCCCGGCGATCTTTCGTCGGTCGTCGCCGGAGAAGTAGGAGCGGACCCGCCGGCGCAGGTCGGTGGCTCGGCCGACGTAGAGCACCTCGCCGCGACCGTCGCGGAACAAATAGACGCCGGGCTTGCGGGGGAGGTCGGCCACCCACCGGAGCTTGCTGGCCTGGGGGTGGGCGGCGGACGTCGGCAGCGCCAGGAGGTCGTCCAGGGCGAGGACACCGAGGCCGGCGGCCCGCTCGAGGAGGGAGTGGAACACCTCAGCGGTGGCCTTTGCGTCCTCCAGGGCCCGATGACAGGGGTCGGCGGCGGTGCGGAAGTAGCGGGCCAGCGTGGCCAGCTTGCAGTTCGGCACCTCCTCCCGGATCAGGCGCCTGGCGAGGGAGCAGGTGTCGACGGAGCGGTTGCGCAGGGCCGGATAGCCCAGGCGGTGCAGGTTGGCCCGCAGGAACCCGAGATCGAAGCGGACGTTGTGGCCGACGATCACCGCGTTGCCGATGAACTCCGCCAGGGCCGGCAGCACCGCATCGATCGGCGGCGCCCGGCCCACCATGGCCTCGGTGATGCCGGTGAGGTACACGATCTGGGGCGGGATCGGGCCGCCCGGGTTCACCAGCGTCTGGAACGAGCCGAGGCACTCGCCCCCTCGGAACTTGACGGCTCCGACTTCGGTGATGCGGCAGTCGGTGGGCGAGCCGCCGGTGGTCTCGAGGTCGACGACGACGAAGGTGACCTCCGCCAGCGGCTGACCCAGGTCGTCGAAGGACCTCTGCACCCGCCGCACTGTAGGGGAACATACGTTCGACCACAAGGTGCACCGGTGATCGCCGGCGTCGCTGCGTCGCTCCGCCCTGTCAACCCGTCGAGGAACCTCGCAGTTGGGGTCAAGTTCGGGGTTCCGCCGCCGACCTTTCTGACATGGCCCGTCCTGCCAGGGACCGCCCCCGCCGCCGCCGGCACGAGCGCGGCGCCGCCCTGGTTGCGCAGGGGTGGCGTCGATGATCACCTGGGTGGTCACCGAAGTGACTTTGGCGTTCATCGTCTTCTGCGCCGACTCCGTCGGCGGCGACCGCCGGCGCCCCGGCGAGCGTGTCACCCGGGCCCTGCTGTGGATGGTGACGCTGACCCGGTGGTTCACGCATCGCAACGTGGTCAAGCTGGCGCGGTTCGGTGCCGTGGTCTGGTTCTTGGTCACTACCGGGTGGCTCCTGACCCTCCAGTACGACCGGTTGGCGACACCTACTTTCCTGGTTGTGGCCGAGGCGACCATGGGCTTCGTCGTCTACTGCGTCGACGCCCTCTCCGGCGACCTGGAGAACAAGCCGGGCCGCCGCATCGTGCGCAGCGTCTTCTGGCCGATCCCGCTTGCCCGCCACCTGAGCGACGAGGACAGCGTCGCCCTCGTCCACGCCAGTCTCACCGTGTGGGTGATGCTCACCACCGGCTGGCTGCTCGGCCTTCTCTACGATCGGGTGGCTGGCCCGCTGGGGGGCCTCGGGTGAGCCTCCTGGGCGCGTTCCGCGAGCGGCGGCCCTTCCCGGGCCAGGACCCGTGGGTCGTGGTCCACGAGGGCTCGATGCTGCTCGTGCAGTCGGCCGGCAACAGCCGCCGCATCGTTGTCAAGCGCTTCCGCGACCTGGACCGGATGGACCGCAACGTGGAGACGGTCATCTGGCCGCCGAGAGGCCGCAGCGCCCAGGGGCAACGGCTCTGGGCGCCGGAGCTGCACCACATCGAGGGGCGGTGGTACCTCTACTACTCCGCCAGCGACGGCCGCAGCGCCAGCCACCGCACGTTCGCCCTGGTGGCCGACGACCCTCTCGGTCCTTACCGGGCGCTGGGGCGGCTGTTCGACCCCAGCAACGACGTGTGGGCCATCGACCTCACCGTCTTCAGTCATGACGGCCGCCTCTACGCGCTGTGGTCCGGTTGGGAGGGGCCGGACGACGGCTTCCCCCAGAACCTCTACGTCTCGCCCATGGCGAACCCGTGGACGATCAGCGGCGAGCGCCGGTGCCTGTCGCGCCCGCAGCACGGTTGGGAGATGACGGTGGCTCCCGTCAACGAGGGACCTGAGGTGGTCAGCGATCCCGCCTCGGGCCGGCTCTTCGTCCTCTACGCGGCGGACGCCAGCTGGACCCAGGCCTACAAGATGGGGCTGCTGGAGTGGACGGGGGGAGACGTGGCCGATCCGGGGTCGTGGCACAAGCTGCCCCGGCCGTGGTTCACCGGCGGCGGCCACGGCTGCGTGGTGACCAGTGCCGCCGGCACGCACCTCGTGTACCACCGCAAGCTCAGCGGCGACCCCGGCTGGGCCGACCGGGAGATCCGCTCGGCACCTCTCGGCTGGGACGCCGAGGGTTATCCGGTCCTTCGCTCCCCCCAGGGGACGGAGCCTTCCTGTGCCGCCGTCTCCGGTGGAAGCTCCCATGGTCTGGCTCCACCAGGAGCACATGTCGGACTGGAGCCGCTGACTGCCTGACGGTCAGCCGGACCGGGCCGATATGCGTTCCCATATCGAGGAGTACCGGAGTATGCAGAACAGGGCGCGCAGCCCGTCGGTCCAGCCGATCTTCTTCCCCTCGGCGTAGGTGCGCCCGGAATAGGAGATCCCGAC
>JAHWJU010000252.1 GCA_019348255.1 Actinomycetota bacterium
GCGAGGTGGGAGTGGCCCTCTCCCCGCGCCTGGCCGACCCGATCGGAGGCACCGGGGAAGGGCGCGCGGTAGACGCAGGTGTCGCAGTTGGCCCGCACGGCGCCGGTGGCCGCCTCCCTCGCCCGGGAGAGGACCAGGCCGGCGATCTCGGCGGAGGGGCCGAAGTGGCCGGCGTCGACGATCTCGACCCCGGTGCGAGCTGAGAACGCCCGGGCATCGTCGCCGATGCGCTCGACGAGGATCCCGGTGGCCAGGAACCAGGAGAAGACGGCGATGCGGGAGGCTCCCAGACGGTGCAGCTGCTCCAGCGCGGTGGGGACGTCCGGCCGCGTCACGCCCGAGAACCCGGTGACGGCCACGTCGGCGCCCGTCGCCTCGGCCACGAGGCGGCTGATCTTGCAGGCGTCGGCGTTGGCATCGGGATCGGACGTGCCCCGGGCGATCAACGCCAGAGCCGCTCCGGCGACGCCCGCCGCCCGGATGCGCCGCTGGGCGAGGTCTATCAGCACCTGGTGGACCCCGAGGGGGCGCCCGTAGCCGAGAGTCACCCCCGGATGGCGCTGTCGACCTTCGAGGACCACGGCGGGCACATCGGACTTGGAGTGGCCGGCGGCCAGCAGCATCAACGGCACGACGGCGATCTGTCGAGCGCCGGCGGCGACGAGGCGGTCGAGGGCGACACCTGCGGGCGGGTGGCTCAGCTCGAGGTAGCCCATGTCGACCAGCACATCGGGCGGAGCGGCCGCGGCCACCAGAGCCGTCAGCTGCTCGATCTCGCGCTGGCCGGCGGCGGAACGAGAACCGTGGGCCACCAGCAAAAGGCCCTCACGCACGACTGCCGACCTCCTCCACGCCGGCCCGCGGGTGCTGGCCCAGCCGCCAGCCGAGGACCACACCGGTCACGGCCACGAGCAGAGCCGTCCCGCCCAGCGATGCGATGCGAAACCTCCAGACCAGCTCCGCCGGCAGCGACACCATGTTCCCGCTGCCGGGGAGGAGCAGCCCGGCAACGCCCATGGCGACGACGTAGAGGGTGGCGCCGGCGATGACCGCGGGCCGCGGTGGGAGCCCACGGGCGGCGAGGGTCCGGCTGAGCCGCCACCCGGACCAGGCGCCGATCACGGAGATGCCGACGAACAGCAGGTACAGCGCGGTGCGGCGCCCGACGGTCGAGGGATCACCGACGCCGGGCGGGTTCGGCGGGTACTTGAGGAAGGGAACGAGCAGCGCGCTCACGAACGCGGTGGCCGCCACCCGAACCGCCCGCTGCCAGTCGTCGCCCCGGAGGCGGTGGCGAACGAGGGCGACGGTGGCACCCAGGAGCACCCCGAGGAACGCGCCGTAGAGCACCGTGCCCACCGCGCCGCCGAGCTGCTGGGCGCCGCGCGTGAAAAGCGCCTGGTGCGCGTCGCTGCCCTGCTCCTCGAGTGCGATGGCTTCGGCCAGGATCGGCTCGACGACGAGCAACAGGTACACGGCCATGGCCAGGCCGCCGGCGGCGCCGGCGACCAGACCCTCCCTCAGGAACTTGCTCACTGCTTCCTCCTTAGGACGGCGGGGGCCGTGCGGCCCCCGGACCGTCAGTGACAGGGGACGCCGACGAAGTGCCGGGCGTCGTGGAACAGCTCGTGCAGCCGCTCGGCGTGGGCGCCGAGCAACAGGCCGTTCTCGAGGGTCAGCGCGTAGATCGCGAAGGCGGCGAGCGCGACGGCGAGCATCGCCCACGCGGGCACGCGGATCCGTTCGACGGCGACTGTGTCATCCATGGTCATCACCTCCTCGGCGGGATTGCAGTCGGACGAGGGCGTTCAGGGCGGCGGCCGCCACCGCGGACCCGCCCTTCTCACCGACGTTGGTGATGGAGGGGGTGGCGCAGGTGCGGGCCATCTCCTTGGCCTCTGCGGCGCCCACGAAGCCCACCGGCAGGCCGATGAGCAGCGCCGGGCGAAAGGCGCCTGCCTGCACCAGATCGACGGCTTCGACCAGAGCGGTCGGGGCGCAACCGACGACGACGACGGCGCCTTCGGCGTGGCGTTGGGCGGCCAGGCGAATGGCGGCGGCGCTGCGGGTGAGGCGGCCCTCCGGGCGCGCCTCTGACAGGTAGCAGCGGGCGCCGACGCCGGTGATGCCGGCCCGCACCATCTCGACGTCGGCGATGACCGGCGCCCCCGATCGCAGCGCCTCGACCCCGGCTTCGACGGCACCCTCTTGGACCACCAGGCTCTCCGCGTAGTCGAGATCGGCGCTGGCGTGGATGACCCGCTCGACGACGGCTCGGTCGGCCGGCGCCAGGTGGTCGAGGGAGATCCGGCTGCGCAGGATCCGGTAGCTCTCGGACTCGATGGGGTGGATGGTGCTCACGCGCCTGATCGACCCCCCGGGGAGCAACGTTGCTCGATGGCGTCGGCAGGGCAGACCTCGACGCAGGCAAGGCAGCCCGTGCAACGTTCCTCGTCGACGTCGGGACGATGGCGCGCCGGCCGCAACGCCCGTTCGGGACAGGTGATCAGGCACAACCCGCACCCGACGCACCGGCGGTCGATGACGACGGCGAGGGGGTTCACGGCTGGTAACCCCGTGGTGTGACCATCCGCCCGGCGACGACGCGGGTGGTGGAGGCCCCGACGACGACACAGGTGGTCATCCCGACCAGCTCCGGGTCGAGGCCCTCCAACGTCGTCAGCGTCACCCGCTCGCCGTCCCGGGCCGCGTCGCTGACGATGCCGACGGGCGTCGTGGCCGGCCGCCCGGCCAGCAGCAGGTCGCGCGCCGCCTCGAGCTGCCACGTCCTGCCCTTCGACCGGGGGTTGTAGAGCGACACGACGAGATCGGAGGCGGCGGCGGCCCGCAGCCGCCCCTCGATCACCGACCACGGCGTGAGCAGGTCGGAGAGGCTGATGGCGACGTGGTCGTGCCCCAGAGGAGCTCCGAGCGCGGCTGCCGCCGCGACAGCCGCCGTCACCCCGGGCACCACCGTCACGTCGACGTCGGGCGCCATGGATCCAGCCTCGGCGAGGATGATCGAGGCCATGGCGTAGACGCCGGCGTCACCGGAGGAGACCACGGCCACGGATCGTCCCCCGG
>JAHWJU010000253.1 GCA_019348255.1 Actinomycetota bacterium
GCCCCGGCCGGGAGCGGCGCAGCCGACAGGTAGTATCCTGTCGTGCTGGCTCGCCCGAGCCCCTCCATGATGGAAGCGTTGGCCGCGGTGGCGCCGGGCCGGCCGCTGCGGGAGGGTCTGGACCGGATCCTGCAGGCCAAGATGGGCGCCCTCATCGTGGTCGGCGACGGCCCCGAGGTGCTGTCGATCTGCTCCGGGGGGTTCCTCATGGACGCCGAGTTCACGCCCCAGCGTCTCTCGGAGCTGGCCAAGATGGACGGGGCGATCATCCTGGCTCCCGACGCCAGTCGCATCGCCCGTGCGAACGTCCATCTCGTCCCCGACCCGAACGTGCCCACCTCGGAGACGGGCACCCGCCACCGCACCGCGGAACGGGTGGCGCGCTCGATCGACGTGCCGATCATCTCGGTGTCGGAGGAGCTCTCGCTCATCGCCGTGTACCGGCGTGACCGCAAGCACGTGCTCGATCCCATCCCTCGGCTGCTGGCCCGGGCCAACCAGGGCCTGCAGACCCTCGAGCGATACAAGGCGAGGCTCGACGCCGTGAGCAACTCGTTGTCGGCACTCGAGGTGGAGGACCTGGTCACGGTGCGCGACGTGGTCACGGTCTTGCAGCGGGCCGAGATGGTGCGGCGCATCGCCGAGGAGCTCGACGGCTACATCGTGGAGCTGGGCACCGACGGCCGGCTCGTCCTGTTGCAGCTCGAAGAGCTGATGGGTGGCGTGGAGGACGACCGGCGGCTGGTGATCAAGGACTACTTCCGGGATCACCCGTCCTGGCACCTCGACCAGGCCATGGACTCGCTGGCCACCTGTACGACCGAGGACCTCCTCGACCTCAAGAGGGTGGCGGCGGTGCTGCACCTCCCCCCGGAGGTCACCGAGTTGGACGCCACCGTTCAGCCCCGCGGCTACCGGTTGCTGTCCAGGATCCCGCGACTGCCCGAGAGCGTGGTGGAGCGCATCGTGAACCGCTTCGGCACCCTGCAGAAGATCCTCCGCGCCACCCTGGAGGATCTCGACGACGTGGAGGGCGTGGGCAGCAGCCGGGCCCGTGCCATCAAGGACGGCTTGACCCGCCTGGCCGAGACGTCGATTCTCGACCGCTACAGCTGATGCGGGTCGAGCTGGCCTCGGGCACCGCCGCCGAGCTGGCGCTGCCTCCGGGCGGAGAGGGGCTGCGGGGGGTCGTCATCGCCCCCGACGCCATGGGGCTGCGTCCCCTGTTCGACGACATGGCGGCCCGGCTGGCGGGCGATCACGGCTGGGCTGTCTGTGCCGTGGAGCCCTTCCCCGGGCAGGAGAGCCTGAAGCTCGAGCAGCGCCAGGCGGCACGCATCGATGCCCGACGTCTCACCGCGGACCTGGTTCTGGCGGCCGAGGAGCTGCGGGAGCGGTGGGTTCGCACAGGTCGCGTGGCCGTGATCGGGTTCTGCATGGGGGGCATGAACGTCTACCGCGCCGCCGGAACCGGTCGTTTCGACCGTGCCGTCTCCTTCTACGGGATGATCCGGCCCCCGGAGCCCTGGTCGGTGCCAGGCGACGACCCGCTCGAGGCGCTGGCGCGACCGGAGTGCTGCCCTGTGCTGGCCATCTGCGGCGGCGCCGACCACTTCACCCCTGCGGCCGACATCGAGGCGCTCCGGGACGCCGGTGCCCACGTGACCGTGCGGCTGTACCCGCAGGCCCAGCACGGGTTCGTCCACGATCCGGCGCGGCCCGCCCACCGGCCCGACGACGCAGCCGACGCGTGGCGCTGGGCCGTCGAGTTCCTCGCCTGACCAGCCCAGCACCTCCGTTCCGAGAGGCCCCAACCTGCCCACCGGGAGGTGCTGCGGGGGGATTGGCAGAAACGGGAAGCGACCCGTACCCTGGGGATATCCCCCCCTCGTCTCATCTCTGGGAGAGCAATGCCCTTCGACGTCGGTGACAAGGTCGTCTACCCCCACCACGGCGCCGCCGTGATCGAGCGCAAGGAGAAGATGGAGGCGTTCGGGGAGACCCACGAGTACCTCGTCCTCAAGCTGGCCTACGGCGACCTGACCCTTCGGGTTCCCACGCACAAGTGCGACGAGGTCGGACTGCGCGAGGTCATCAACGACGAAGAGGTGGAGGAGGTGTTCGCGGTGCTCCGCAAGAAGGAGGCGCGGATGCCGACCAACTGGTCCCGGCGCTACAAGAACCACGTGGAGAAGCTCAAGTCCGGCGACATCTACCAGGTGGCCGAAGTGGTGCGGAACCTCTCCATCCGGGACAAGGACAAGGGCCTGTCCGCAGGAGAGAAGCGGATGCTGTCGAAGGCCCGCCAGATCCTGGTCTCCGAGCTCACCTTCGCCATCGGCGTGAGCGAAGAAGAGGCCGAGAACAAGCTGAACGAGGCGCTCCCCTAGCCATCGCAGCTCAGGCAGGGGCCGGTTCCGCCCGATACAGAGTTTCCGGCTCGCAGAGCCGCTCGGCCCAACCCGGAGCCACAACGTGTTCGTCGAGATCGTCCGCCTGTTCATCGTCTTTCTGGCCACTGCCGCGGGGTACACGCTGGGGCAGGGGACGCCGACCGCGGCGTCGGGAAACGGCGCGATCGTCGGCGCCACACTGGGCGCCTGCGTCGGCTACGTGTCCGGAGGAGTGGTGGGGCGGCTGCTGCGCCAAGCCATGGGACTGGTGGAGGAGCGCGTCGACGAGGTACACCCGGGCCGGCTCCTGGCCGGGGCCTTCGGAGCGGCGGTGGTGGGGGCCCTGGGCGCCCTGGGCGGGGTGCCGTTCGTGGTGCTGCTCCCCGGCCTGTGGGGATGGCCCATCTTCGGCCTGTTCGTCTGGACCGGGCTCTACCTCGGCTGGCGGCTGACGTCGCGGAAGTACGAAGAGCTGCTGGGCCTGGCCGGCCTCTCGACCAGGCCGCTGGTGCGGGCGAGCCCGTACGGTCCCGAGACCCAGGCCCACCTGGTCGACACCAGCGCGGTGATCGACGGGCGCCTGCTGGCGGTCGTGCGCGCCGGCTTCCTCAAGGGGCCGCTGCTCGTGCCCCACTTCGTGCTCGACGAGCTGCAGTCGATCGCCGACGCCCAGGATCC
>JAHWJU010000254.1 GCA_019348255.1 Actinomycetota bacterium
CGTGCTGCAGGAGCAGCCCGTGAGGGGCGAAGGCGTCGAACACGCGGCTGCCCAGCGCGTGACGCAGCTCCTCGTCGGTCATGCGCCGGTGCAGCGCCAGCGCGGCGATGAGCACCACGTCGTCCACCCCTGCCTCGGCCGCCATGTCGAGGACGGCCTCTATCACCCGCTGGCGGTTGTCGGGGCGGCGCATCGGCGGCAGGGGGAGGGAGATGTCGTCGAAGCAGATCGTGAGCCGCATCCCGGCGAAGAGCAGTTCGGGCAGCGGCTTGGAGTCGCCCAACGGGTTGAGCAGAGCCTGGCGGATGGCAGCGTCGGGATCGGCCAGGGCGGTCAGTGGCTCCGGCGGGTAGACGACCCTGCTGCCGGCCGGCAGCCTCTCGAGCCGGAAGCCTTCGCCGTGCCAGAACAGGGTGGGAGGGGTCGAACGGTCCACATCGAGGACGAAGCCGGGCCTGCCGTGACGGACGGATCGCGACCTTCCGGGGCCGAGGTCGGGAGGCATCAGCGATTCCTTTCGCTACGCAGGTCGAAGGCGATCTTGACGGCGCCGCGAGCGCCGGCCGCGGCCGCATGCTCGATGGCCTCGCGGTAGCGGTCGAGGGTGTAGGTGGCCGAGACGAGGCGGCCGAGGCCGAGGGCCTGGACGAGTTCGATGGCGGCGACGAAGTCCGAGCGGTCGTATGCGTAACAACCGCGCATGGCCGCTTCACGGTGCCATAGGGGCGTGAGGTCGAGCGAGACGGTGGCAGGCATGCCCACGACGACCACGGTGCCTCCGGGGGCCACCACCGAAAGGGCCTGACGCAGGGAGGCCTCACTGCCCACGCAGTCGATCACCGCTTCGATGCCCGAGCTGAGTTGACTGCCGGTCCTCAGCGAGCGGGTGGTGCTGCGGATCGCCCGCTCCAGGACATCCGGCGCGACCACCGAATCAGCGCCGAGCTCCGCCGCCAGCCGCCGCTGCTGAGGATGCTTGGCCGTGGCCACCACCAGCCGCGGCGGGTAGGGCCGTTGTCGGAGCGCGGCGATCGTGAGCAGGCCCAGCGTTCCCGCGCCGATGACGGCGATGGCATCGGCGTCGGTCGAGCGGGCGGCATGGACGGCACAGGCGGTGGGCTCCACGAGCACCGCCGCCTCGTCCGACAGCTCCTCGGGTACGGCATGTAGCTGGCTGTCGTGGGCCACGAGCGCGAGGCTCCAGCCCCCGCCGGTGTCCGAGCAGAAGCCCGTCTGCAAGCCGGGTTGCAGGTGGCCGAAGGCCACCCGCTCGCAGAGGTTGACGCGACCCTGCGCGCACATCTCGCACGGCGGACGGATTCCGCGGGTGGCGCAGGTGAGGACCGGCTGGACCACCACCCGCGTGTCGTCGTCCAGCTCGCCCACGACTTCGTGTCCTGGGACGAAGGGGAAGCTGACGATGGGCTCGAAGTAACGGCTCGACCGCCCGTCGATGGTGGCGAGGTCCGACCCGCATATCCCGGCCAGGCGGGGGCGTACCCGGTGCCAACCCGGCGCCGGCGGCGCCGGCTCGTCGACCTCGGCCAGCCGGAGCGGCCCCACCCGGGCGCCTCCGCCGGGCGACAGCCTGCCCGCCACCACGGCAGCCGCGTACCGCCCGATCCTTCGCTCGAAGACGAGGGCCTTCACCGTGCCACCGACTCACCGGGTCCGATCGGCAGGAGTGGCCGAGGCCCTCCGGGCGACTTCGCCCACTGCTCGACGTGCCATCCCCGCTTGCGGGCGACGGTGGAGAGCTTGGGCTCGGGGTTGACCGCCACAGGGTGACCCACCACCTCCAGCATCGGCAGGTCGGACGTGGAGTCGGCGTAGGCCACCGACTCGTCCAAGCTGAATCCCTCGGCCTCGGCGTAGGCCATCATGGCCAGCGCCCGCGCCTCACCCGTCGGCGGCCCCTCCACCAGTTCACCGGTGAAGGTGCGGCCGTCGCGGGAGGTGGAGAGCGAGGCGCAGACGATCTCGTCGAACAGGGGCCGCAGCGGTTCCACCACGAAATCCAGAGCGCCGGTGATCAGCATCGTGCGGTGCCCGAGGGCACGGTGCTGGCGGACCCGGCGGATGCCGGCCGGGAAGGACTTGGTGAGGATGAGACGGGAGAACAGCTCCCATGAGTCGGCTCGGACGCGGGAGACGGGTGCTCCGTCGTAACGGCGGTAGAAGTGGCGCAGGAAGTCGCCGCGGTCGCGCCGGTCGAGGGCGAGCAGCGACGGCGCCTCCTTGAGCATCCTGGCGCTGAAGCGCACTCGCTCCTCAGCGGGCAGGTGCCGTGTGGCCAGCCACGCGTAGGACTCCACGACGTTCGAGGCGATGAGGGTGTTCTCGAGGTCGAAGGCGGCCAGGTGACGGTCGGGCGACAGGATGGCCCGCCGGCCCCGCTCCGAGCGCCCGATGCCCTCCCGCTTTCCCGGTGTGGTCCGGACGCGGGCGTGCACCACGACGGAGGGGAGATGCACTCGCTGTACGAAGTGATCCCAGTCGATGATCGCGGGGTCAAAGGCGAACTCCCGCCGGTCGGGATCGTCCAGACCCTCGGCCAGCGCCACGAGACGGTCGACCCGGTACACCGCCTCGGTCTCCGCGTAGGCCCCGTAGAGCTCGACGTAGGCCAACGCCCGGTCCGCTGTGGCCCTTCGTTCTTCCAAGGTCGCCAGGAACTGGGCCTGGCGGCCCCGCACCGGTAGACCCGACGCCAATCTCTGGGCCCGGTCGATCGTCGTGGTGACCCGCTGGAGCTGGCGTTGCACCCGGCCGCGGCCCGGGAACGACCACTTGGGCACCACGATCGGTTGACCGGACGGGTCATAGAGCGGATGCTCCGTGAAGTAGTCGTGCACGAGGTCGACGAGGTGGCGGTAGCGCAGTGGGTTCCGCGAGCCGGATGCCACCTGGTACACCGCCGGCTCCGGCGGCGGGCCCACGGCGGCGATGGTCACCAGGGCGGCGACGACGAGGTCCACCGGGATGACGTCGACCACCCCCTCCGGGATTCCCGGGAACTCCTTCAACAGACCCCGGGCGTAGGAGATGATCACCGGCTCGGCCA
>JAHWJU010000016.1 GCA_019348255.1 Actinomycetota bacterium
GAGCGCAGCTTGCGGACCTCGCCGTCGTGCCAGAGCAGCGCCGGCGGGTGCCCGGCCGAGGCGAAGCGCATGGTGCCGGCCGCGGTGTCGAACACCACGACGCACAGCGACACGAACTCCTCGTTTCCACCCTGGGCGGACTGGGCCGACATGACCAGGTTGAGCTCCTCGAGCGCCTGGCCCGGATCCCGGAACTGGCGGAGGAAGACCCGCAGCAGGTACTTCACCTGGAAGGCGGTGATGGACGGCTCGATGCCGTGGCCGCTGACGTCGCCGATGACCGCGGCCAGGCGGGTGGGGTGGGTGGGGAACAGGTCGTAGAAATCGCCGGCCATCAGCCCGCTACCAGCCTCGTAGACCTGCCCCACCTCGAAGCCCTGGATGGAAGGTAGGTCCTGAGGGGCGAGCCGGGCGGCCCAGGCCCGCGGTGCGTTGGCTTCCTGTTCGATGACCTCCTCGGCCCGTCGCTCGAGCAAGGTACGGGCTTCGACCTCCTGGGCCTGTCGCAGGAAGCGCCGGCCGTAGACGATCGTGCCGAGGATGGGGATGGACAGCAGGACCAGCGGGAGGTCGAAGGCCTTGTTGTCCGACAACGAGGTGAACCCGAGCGAGCCGGCCAGGATCAGGTACAGCAGCCCGGTGTGGAGCTCCTTGCGGAAGGCGAAGTGCGCGAGGTCGGCGGCCTCCTGGCCACGGCCGGAATCGCCCACCATCCGCTGGATGCGCCGCCAGCTGCGCTCGAGCCGGAAGCTCGACCGCAACCAGACCAGGGCAGCCAGGGCCGAGCCGAGGGCTACGACGAGGAGGATCGGGCTCGAGATCATGGGCCGAACGACGCTATCCCGACCGCTGCCGGACCCGGAGCTTGAGCGGCGTCGGGCCGAAGCCGAAGTGCTCGCGTATGCGCCGCTCGACGTAGCGCAGGTAGGTGGGCGGCAGCGAGCGGTTGGTGAAGAGGGTGAAGGTCGGTGGGTCGGTGGCGCCCTGGGTGGCATAGAGGATCTTGGCCTCGGGCGCCGCGTGTGCCGCCTGCACCTGTTGCATCAGGAGGTTCAACTCCCGGGTGGGGATCCGGCGGTGATAGGCCTCGATGGCCTCGTGGACGGCCGGCAGCAGCTTGTGGACGCCGAGACCGGTCTTGGCCGAGACCTTCAACACCGGCGCGTAGCCGAGGAAGCCCAGGCGGTCGGCAACATCGGCGGTCATCACCGCCCGGTCCTCGGCGTCGCCCAGCAGATCCCACTTGTTGAGCACGAGCACCACCGGGCTGCCGGCGGCGTCGATGCGCTCGGCCAGCCGCTGGTCCTGGTGGGTGACCCCCTCGGTGGCATCGATCACCAACAGGGCGGCATCCGCGGTGTCGATGGCCCGGAGAGCCCGCACGAAGGAGTAGTACTCGGTGCCGTCGTCGACGCGGCTCTTGCGCCGCATGCCGGCGGTGTCGACGAAGCGGATGCGGCCCTCCGTCGTCTCCACCACGGTGTCGATGGCGTCACGGGTGGTGCCCGGGAGGTCGTGGACCACCGAACGTTCGTCGCCGATGAGCCGGTTGAAAAGGGTGGACTTGCCGACGTTGGGCCGGCCCACGATGCTCACTGCGGCGTCGGCGTGATCCTCGTCGGGAGCCTCGCCGGGAGCCTCTTCGGATCCCGTCGCCGGCTCGTCGTCGGGACGCCCGGCGCGGAGGCGGCCGACCACCTCGTCGAGCAGGTCGCCGGTTCCGCGCCCGTGAAGCGCGCTTACGGGCCAGGGGTCGCCGAGGCCGAGGCGGCCGAACTCCCAGGCCTCGAGCTCGCGGCGGTCGGAGTCGGCCTTGTTGGCCACCACGAGTACCGGCCGGTTCGACTTGCGGAGCAGGCCCGCGACCCGGTCGTCCTCCTCGGTGATCCCGACCGTGGTGTCGACCACGAAGAGCACCACGTCGGCCTGCGACACCGCCATCTCCGACTGCCGGCTCACCTTGCCGTCGAGGGTGTTCTCCCCCGCCGGGAGCCAGCCGCCGGTGTCGACGATGGTGAAGGTCCGCCCCGCCCACTCCGCCTCCAGCACCTTGCGGTCGCGGGTGACGCCGGGCTTCTCCTGCACGATCGCCTCACGTCTACCGACGATGCGGTTCACGAGCGTCGACTTGCCGACGTTGGGACGACCGACGACGGCGACCGTGGGCCTGGTCATCCGGTGCTTCCCGCCCGGAGGGGCCGCTCGGGCCCGGCCACGGCAGGCCGCGGGGCGCTCACCAGCGCGAGCCGCAGGGCAAGGCCGTCGGTGGGCACGATCTCCACCGGCCGGGGCAGGTCGGCCGGCGCGGTGCCGTCGAGGAAGAGGCCGTTGGAGAGACAGACGTCCGGCAACAGGTAGCGGTGACCGGGCGGCTCATCGGCCAGCACCCGCGCCAGGTCCTCCCCCACCAACAGGCCCGCCACCGCGATGTTGCCGCCGAAGAACCTGTTCTCGACGGGGATGACCCGCACCCGGCCGCCCCCCGCTCCGGCCACCAATGGGGCCAGGACGCGGGCGCCGTACTCGCCGGTCAGCACGCCCACCGGTGCGTCCGGCCGCGGCAGCAGACTGACGACGCCGCCGGCGCGGGGGGCGCGGTAGCCGGCGGCCGGCGCCCCGTCGACGGCGGCGAAGAAGCCGGGTCGTACCCCGCCGGCCGCGCTGGGGGCGTGGCCGGCGAAGTCGGTGGTGAAGGTCCGGGCTATGCCCACGCCGTTCTCGTGCTGAGGGAAGCCCTCGTAGGCGTCAGCCGGAGGAAAGGCCCGTCCGGCCAGGAGGAAGTACTCGTCCGCTGCGAAGACCATCCTGCGGCCCAGGACCCGGAGGAACACCTCCTGCCACCGCGAGACCGTGTCGAGCACCGCCGAAGCCTCCTGCCGCGTCGTGGCCCGCATGGCCGACTCTCCCGAGTAGCGACTGACGCCCAGTGGCACGACGCACACCGTGGCCAGCGCCGGGTACTCGTCGAGCACGCCCGCCAGGGTGTCCTCGAGCACGGCGCCGTCGTTGATGCCGGGGCACACCACGATCTGGCCGTGGACCTCGACGCCGTGGTCGAGCAGCAGGCGCAGCCAGCGAAGACTGGTCGCCCCGCGGCGGTTGCGCAGCATGGCTGCCCGCCGCTCGGGGTCGGTGCAGTGGATGCTCACGAACAACGGGCTCAGCCCTTCGGTGACCACCCGCTCCAGATCGGCTTCGGTGAACCGGGTCAGGGTCGTGAAGTTGCCGTACAGGAACGAGAGCCTGTAGTCGTCGTCCTTCAGGTACAGGCTCTTCCGCAGCCCTGGCGGGAGCTGGTAGATGAAGCAGAACTCACAGTGGTTGTCGCAGGTCTGCACGCGGTCGAAGACGGCGGAGCTCACCTCGATCCCGAGCAGCTGCCCCTCGTCCTTCGCGACCGTCAGCTCCAGCTCCAGGCCCCCGCGGGCGACCACCAGCTCGAGATCGGCCTCGTCCGCGAGCAGGCGGTATTCGATGACGTCGCGGGGCGCCTGTCCGTTCATGGCCACCACGTCGTCGCCGGGCAGGACTCCCGCCCGGGCAGCCGGCGAGTCGGGCTCGACGGCCACCACCCGAGGCAGTGACATGACGACGAGTCTAGGGCCCGCTGCTGCCTACGCCGCCTGTTGGCACCGGAGCGCCCCTAACCTGGGCCCGTGCCCGTCGATCAAGTCCTGCTGGCCCAACCGCGGGGGTTCTGCGCCGGGGTGGAGATGGCGATCAAGGCCTTGGCCTGGATGGTGCAGGTCCACGAGCCGCCCGTGTACTGCTACCACGAGATCGTCCACAACCGATTGGTGGTCGAGCGCTTCCGGGACGTGGGCGTGATATTCGTCGACGACGTCGACGACGTGCCCGAAGGTGCCCCGCTGATGTTGTCGGCCCATGGCACCGCGCCCGAGGTGGTGGCTGCGGCGCGGGCCCGCGGCGGGGTGGTGGTCGATGCCGTCTGCCCGCTCGTGACCAAGGTCCACCACGAGGTGAAGGTCCGCGCCGGCAAGGGCTACACCGTGCTCTACGTCGGCCACGAGGGCCATGACGAGGCGGTGGGCACGATGGCGGTGGCCCCGGAATCGGTCGAGCTGGTCGAGAGCGACGAGGACGTGGATCGCCTGGCACTGTCGGAGGACCAGCCGGTCGCTCTTCTGGCCCAGACCACGCTGGCCATGCAGGACTGGGCCGGCGTGATGGACAGGGCCCGTGAGCGGTTCCCGCAGCTGTGGATGCCGGGCCGCAGCGACCTGTGCTTCGCGACCACCAACCGTCAGACGGCGCTGAGGGCGATCGCCGACAAGGCCGACGCCGTGATCGTCATCGGGTCGCAGAACTCCTCCAACACCGTCGCGCTGGAGAAGACGGCGGTGTCGGCGGGGTGCGCCCGGGTGCTGCGGGTGAACTCCGCCGACGAGGTGCCCGAGGACCTGAGCGGTGTGGTCGGGGTGACCGCCGGGGCCTCGGCACCGGAGGAACTGGTCGATGCCATCCTGGCCAAGCTGGCCCCCGTGTCGGGCGTCGAGTTGGTCGAGGTGACCGACGAGGATGAGTACTTCCCCCCTCCCCGCGAGCTGCGAACCCTGCTGGCGGAGCGGGGTCTCGGCGAGGCACTGACCGAGGACCGTGCCGTCTCGGCCAGCCAGGTGCTGGCCTCGCTGCAACACCGCTGACGCGCCGGCGGCTCAGCTCGCCCGGCGTCGCTGGGGCTGGGGCTGACCGGCCTTCTTCTGGGCCTCGTCGAAGAGCCGCTGGAGCTCCGAGCGGAGGCGGTCGTTCAGCTCCCGCACGGCACGGCGCGACGCCTTAGCCGCGCCGGTGGTCTCGGCCCGCAGCGGGGGCCCGATGACCAGGTGCACCCGCACCGGCTTGAGCATCTTGGCCCCGATGGGCATGGCCGCCTCCGAGCCGCCGATCCCCACCGGCACGATCGGAGCACCTGTCTTCGCGGACAGGTAGGCGGCGCCTTCGAAGATGTCGCCCACCGCCGGGCCCGTCCTGCGGCCGCCCTCCGGGAAGATCACGAGAGGCTCGCCGCCGCGGAGCAACTCGGTGCAGGTGCGCAGCGCCTCCCGGTCGGCGGCGCCCCGGTTGACGGGGAAGCCCCCCAGGGTGGTGAAGAGCCAACCTGCCGGCCTCCACTTCCACATCTCCTTCTTGCCCATGTAGCGCAGACGCCGGCGGGTCACGGCCGCCACCAGCGGGGTGTCGATGTTGGAGCGGTGGACGGCGCTCAGGATGAACGGGCCATCGGCCGGCACGTGCTCGAGGCCCTCGACTCGCAGGCGCCAGAAGAGCCGGCAGAACCCCACCAGAGCTCCCCGCACGAAGGCGTAGACGCCGAGCTCGAAGCGGGCTCTCATAGCCTGGAGAGCACCTCCTCGACGATGTCGGCGACGGCTCGGCCCGTGGTGTCGATGATCAGGGCGTCGGGCGCGGCCATCATGGGCGAGACGGCCCGGCTGGTGTCGGCCTGGTCCCGCCTGGCGATGTCCTGGGCGACCTCGTCGCCCGACTCCCGGGCCCGGCGCCGGAGCCGCTCGTCCTCGTCGGCGATCAGGTACACCTTGAGGTCGGCCTCGGGGAAGACCACGGTGCCGATGTCGCGGCCCTCCACCACTCCCCCGCCCTGCTCCCGCGCCCAGGCCTGTTGGCGCCGCACCATCTCGGCCCGCACCGGTGGCGTTGCCGCGATCGCGCTGACGGCCCGGGTGACGGCTGGCCCGCGGATGGCGTCGGTGGCATCCTCACCGTCCACCACCACCCGTTCGGCCACGTGGATGTCGAGCTGCTCGGCCAGCGCCGCCAGCGCGTCGGCGGCCGTCAGGTCGACGCTGCGGCGCAGGGCCGCGAAGGCAACGGCGCGGTACATGGCCCCGGTGTCGAGGTAGGGCAAGCCGAGACGGCTGGCCACGGCCTTGGCCACGGTCGACTTGCCCGAGCCGGCCGGGCCGTCGATGGCGATGATCTTCATGGCGCTCATCGTCGACCGACGCTACCGGGCCGGGCCCGAAGCTGGTCGAGGTCGGAGAAGAAGTCGGGATAGGTCTTGGCGACGCAGCGCGGCTCCGATATCACGATCCCCGGCTCACGGAGTCCGAGAAGGGCGAAGCTCATGGCCATGCGGTGGTCGTCGTAGGTCTCCACGGTGGCCGGCCGCGGCGCACCGGGGTGCACGGTGAAGCCGTCGGGATCCTCGGTGGCGTGGACGCCGCAGCGCAGCAGCTCGCGCACCACCGCTGACACGCGATCGGTCTCCTTGTGGCGGATGAACCCGATGCCGGTGACGCGGGTGGGCGAGTCGGCGAATACAGCCACAGCCGCCAGGGTCTGGGCGGTGTCGGTGAGGGCGGACAGGTCGGCGGAGATGCCGTGCAACCGGGACGGCCCGATCACCTCGGTGGCATCCTCCTCACGGCGCACCTCGGCTCCCATCCGCTCGAGCAGGTCGACGAAGGCCAGGTCCCCCTGCAGGGCTCGCCGGCCCAGCCCTTCCACCCGGACGCGGCCCCCGGTGATGGCCGCTGCCGCGAAGAAGTAGGAGGCGGCGGTGGCGTCGGGTTCCACCACGTATTCGACGCCCCGGTAGTGGCCGGGCCGGACGCGGTAGATCGCACCGTCGACCTCCGCCTCCACCCCGAATTCCCTCATCACCGCCACCGTCAGCTCCACGAAGGGAGCCGACACCAAGGCGGTTGTCACCTCCACCTCGACCCCGTTGTGAAAGAGGGGGCCGGCGAGGAGCAGGCCCGACAGGAACTGGCTGGAGACGTCACCCGACACCCGCACGGCCCCTCCGCCGGCGGGGCCCGACACCAGCACCGGGAGATGTCCGGGCCCGCCCTCCTCGACCACCGCCGCCCCCAGCGCCCTCAGCGCGGAGAGGCCCGGGCCCATCGGCCGGCGCCGTAGCTGCTCGGAGCCGTCGAGACGGTAGGGCCCGGCGCCCGAGGCCAGGAGGGGCAGGAGGAAGCGGGCCGTGGTGCCGGACTGGCGGGCGTGGAGGCGGAGCGGCCCGGTCGGAAGGGCACCGCCGGTGCCGGTGGTACGGATGCAGCGACCGGCGATGTCCACGTCGACATCGACGCCCAAGGCCCGCACCGCTTCGATCATCGCCAGGGTGTCGTCGGCGACCAGCGCCCCGTGGAGCGCGGAGGGACCACGGGCAGTCGCGGCCGCTACCAGTGCCCGGTTGGTCAGGCTCTTCGAGCCCGGTACCCGCACCGTTGCGTCAGGCGGCGAGGCCAGCGGCTCGATGGCCAGGCGCTCGCCGCTCACAATGCGAGCGGCTGCATCGACGGCCGGTAGCCACGGGCGTAGAGGGCCTCCCGCAACAGCTCGCCCGCGCCGGCGTCTATGAGGAGGAGGAGGACGCCTCGCTCCCCCTCGGGGGAATGGGCGATCTCCAGGTCCTCCACGTTCACGCCCAGATCTGCGGCCACGGTCGTCACCTCGGCCAGCACCCCCGGCCGGTCGGGTATCGGCACCCGCACCTCGACCAGTGACTCAGCTCGCATGAGACGGGTCGGGAGGTTGACCCGGGCGTGGCGGGCCCGCTCCAGCGTGCGCAGGAGGCTGGGGCGGTCGGCTTCGTCCACGATCGTGCGCAGGTCGCCCAGCGTGTCGATGAGCCGGTCGAGCACGCCCAGGATGGCCTGGCGGTTGTCGGCGCAGATGTCGGGCCAGATGCCGGGGTGTCCCGCGGCGATGCGGGTCATGTCCCGGAACCCGCCAGCCGCCAAGCGCAGCAGCGTCCGGTGCTCCTCGGCCCCGTCGGCCGCCAGTGTCATGAGGGCGGCGGCGGTCAGATGGGGGACGTGCGACACCACCGCCACCAGCTCGTCGTGGCGTTGAGGGGGAACGGCGAGCACATCGGCGCCCAGCGACGACACCACGGCGCGCACCCGGGCATAGGCCTCGGGATCGGTGGAGGCGGTGGGCGTCAGGACCCAGGTGGCCCCTTCGAACAGAGCAGGGTCGGCCCCCTGCACCCCTTCCTGCTCCGAGCCGGCCATGGGGTGGCCGCCCACGAAGCGGGGGTGGTCGACGGCGGTGACGATCGGCACCTTCACACTGCCGACGTCGGTCACCACGCCCCCGCCCGACAGTGCCTCCGCGGCCTCGGCCACTACCGCGGAAACGGGCGTGGCCACGAAGGTGAGCTCCGCGGCCGGATCCGATCCGATGGCATCGAGGGCACCGAGGGACAGGGCCATCTCGGCCCGTCCCTGGTCGCGATCGCGCCCGGTCACGAACCAGCCGCGGGCTCGCAGCGCCATCCCGATGGACCCGCCGATGAGCCCCGTCCCGACGACGACGGCTCTATTCGGGGAGGTCATCCCGAAGGCCCCTGGCCCCCTCCAGGTACACGTGGTGGAGCTGCTCGCGGGCCTTGTCGACGTTGGCGTGCATGAGCACCCGGATGCACAACGGGGTGCCGCCTTCGATGTCGAGCTCGCGGGCGCACAGCAGCGGGACGTCGCCGAAGCCGATGGCGCGGGCCGCAGCGGCGGGGAACATCGAGTGGATGTCGGCGGTGGCGGTGAACACGACGCTGATGACTTCGTCCTTGGTGACCTCGTTGCGCTCGAGCATGCGGACCAACAGAGCCTGCACGCGCTCGTGGAGCTGCTCCGGGGTGTCGGCGTCTACGGTGGTGGCACCCCGCAGGGCCCGTACGGAGGTCATTGGCGAGGAGGTTAGTGGTGGTGCTGGCGGCGACCCTCGGTAGCGGCGGCAGCCAGCGCCCGTACCTCGCCCGCTTCGAGAGGGCGCCACTCGCCCGGCTTCAACCGCCGGTCGGCAAGGGGGCCGATGCGGGTCCGGACCAGGCGCAGCACCGGATGGCCCACCGCTTCGCACATCCTGCGGACCTGGCGATTTCGACCCTCGTGAATGGTGATGCGCAGCACCCCTTCGTCCACCCGCGTCACCCTTGCCGGCGCCGTGGCCCCGTCGTCGAGCTCCACCCCCTCGCGCAGGCGTCGAAGGGCCACCGGGTTGGGATCGCCCCGGACGTGGGCCAGGTACTCCTTGTCCACTCCGAAGGACGGGTGGGTCAGGCGATGGGCCAACTCACCGTCGTTGGTGAGCACCAGGAGGCCCTCGGTGTCGGAATCGAGGCGCCCGACGGGGAAGACGCGGGGATCGGGCGGCACCAGTTCCACCACCGTGGGCCGGCCATGCGTGTCGGCGGCGGTGCTGAGCACGCCCATCGGCTTGTTGAGCAGGTAGTGGACGAGTCCCGGCGCCACCGGTACCAGGGCCCCGTCCACCTCGATCACGTCCACCCGCGGATCGACCCGTCGCCCCAGCTCCGCCACCTCTGCGTTCACCGTCACCCGGCCCTCGGCGATCAGCTCCTCGCACGCCCGCCGGCTGGCCAGGCCGGTGCGGGCCAGCACCTTCTGGAGCCGGTCGCCGCCGGAAGACTCCGTCACAACCCGCGGTGGGCCGCTTCCGCCTCCGGGGGATCGTCGGAGCGCAGGCCCTGTTCCAAGGCCTCCACCACCTCCTGGCCCGGCACGAACTGCCCCAGGGCCGGCAAGTCCACCAGCGAGTCCAGCCCCAGGCGCTCGAGGAACAGCGGCGTGGTGCCGTAGAGCACCGCCTGGCCCGGCCCCGGGTCACGCCCCACCTCCACGACGTAGCCCCGATGCTGCAACGTCCGCAGCACCCCGTCGACGTTCACGCCCCGGATGGCCGACACCTGGGCCCGGCTCACCGGTTGCTTGTAGGCGACGATGGCCAAGGTCTCCAGCGCCGCTGCGGACAGGCGGCTGGTCTGGCCCTCGAGCACGAACCGCTCCACGTAGGGGGCGAGGTCGGGGTGGCTCTGGTAGCGGTAGCCCCCGGCCACCCGTACGAGGACGAAGCCGCGGTCGTCCACCTGGTAGCGGGTGGCCAGCTCCTGGCACACCTCGACCACCCGGGTCGTGGGGACCTCCAGGACCTGGGCGAGAAGGTCGGGGGGCAACGGTTCGTCGGCCACCATCAAGATGGCCTCGATGGCCCGTTCGACGTCGCTGGCCACGGCCGCCCTCAGCCCTCGTAGCTGTCGACCAGCTCCCGATCGAGCGCGATGGCCCCCGTGGGGCCCAGCCACACGATGGAGATGTCGCCGAAGCGCTGCCCCTGGTGGAGGTCGACGAGCCCCTGCTTGAACAGTTCGAGCACGGCCAGGAAGCGCACGATCACCTCGAGCCGCTGGGCCACGCCGGCGGTGAGGCGGCGGAAGGTGATGCGACCCACCCGCGGCAACTCGTCGGCCAGCTCGTCCACGGCGTCGCCCACGCTCACGCGGAGGGGGGCGACGTGGTCGAGGTCGACCCTGGGGACGGGCTTGGGGGCGATGGCCCGTAGGAAGGCGCCCCGCAGCCGCTCCGGCGTCACGCCCTCCAGGAGGTCGGGGGTGAGGGCGAGGAACCGCTCCTCCATCCCGGCCCGGCGAGGGTGCGACCGCTCCGCCGCTGCCGCCAGCCGGAGCAGAGCCGCTGCCGCGTCCTTGAAGGTCTTGCACTCGAGCAGCCGGGCGAGCAGAAGGTCCCGCTCCTCCCAGAGCGACAGCTCCTCGTCCACGTCGATGCCGTCCGAGCCCGGCAGCAGCCGCCGGGTCTTGAGCTCCACCAGGGTGGCCGCGATGAGCAGGAACTCCGTGGCCACGTCCAGGTCGAGCTGTTCCAGGCGTTGCATCTCAGCCAGGTAGGCATCCACGATGCCGGCCAGGCTGACCTCCCAGATCTCCACCTCCTCGCGCAGGATGAGGTGGAGGAGGAGGTCGAACGGCCCCGCGAAGACTGGCGTTGCGACCTCGTAGGCCATCGTCGTCACTGTACCGGCGGCCTCCTCGCCGGCGGTGCATACCCAACTACCTAGGATGCTCCCGTGACCCGCGTGCTCTCCGGGATCCAGCCCACCGGCGAGATCCACCTCGGCAACTACGTGGGCGCGTTGCGCCAGTGGGCTCTCGACCAGCACGAGCACGACAGCTTCTTCTGCGTGGTCGACCTGCACGCCCTCAGCGCCGACATCGAGCCGGAGACGCTGCGGGCCAAGACGGTGGAGGTGGCCGCCATCCTCCTGGCCGCCGGCCTCGACCCCGATGTCTGCACCCTCTTCGTGCAGTCCCACGTGCACGAACACGCCGAGCTGGGCTGGTTGCTCGGGTGCGTGGCCAGCATGGGCGAGCTGCGCCGGATGACCCAGTTCAAGGACAAGACGGCCAAGGGGGACGAGGGCGCGGCCCGCGTCGGGCTGTTCACCTACCCGGTGCTGCAGGCCGCCGACATCCTGCTCTACGACACCGACCGGGTGCCGGTGGGGGCCGACCAGCGCCAGCACCTCGAGCTGTGCCGCGACCTGGCCCAGAGGTTCAACCAGCGCTACGGCGAGACCTTCGTGGTGCCGGACGCTGCCATCCCCAAGGTGGGTGCCCGGGTGATGGACCTGCAGGACCCGACGATGAAGATGTCGAAGTCGCGCAGCTCGCCCCAGGGCAAGGTGCTGCTCCTCGAGCCGCCCGAGGTCGTCGCCAAGAAGATCCGCCGGGCCGTCACCGACAACGAGGCCGAGGTCCGCTACGACCCGGCGACCAAGCCCGGGGTCTCGAACCTCCTCGAGCTGCTCGGCGTCGCCACGGGCGCCACACCCCAGGAGCTGGCCGACAAGTACGACCAGTACGGCCCGCTCAAAGCCGATGCAGCCGCGGCGGTGGTCGAGTTCCTGCGCCCCGTGCAGACCCGGTTCCGGGAGCTGGCCGACGACCTCGGCCACGTCGAGAGGGTGCTGGCCAAAGGGGCGGAGAAGGCCCAGGCAGTGGCGGCCAGGACCCTCCACCGGGCCGGATCGGCCATGGGCCTCCTCCCCCGCCGGTGAACCCCTCGGGGCTGTTGTTCCTGGTCGGCTACCCGGTGGCCGTCGCCGGCATCGTCCGGCTGCGGCGCACCTTCCGGGAGCGCCATGCCGGGTGGTTCCTGGTGGAGGAGGCGGGAACGGCGGCCATCGTTGCTGGGTGGCTGCTCGCCGAGAAGGGCGCCCGCGGCCGCCGGGCGGCGGCCGTCAATGCCGCCTGGGGGTTGGGCCTCGCCGCCGCCTGGGTGATCGCCGGCCGGCGCCGGCGCCGGCGCCGGCGGGGAACCCGCTGACCCAGTCCGCCTGTCTTTGGGCAGGCTGAGCCTCGCATGGCGTAGTTGAAGCTGCCCAGACTCTGGAGGAGTCCGGGCCCGGCGCCGGCGGCCCCCGCAAGCGGCTTCAGTCGTCGTCGGCGGCCTTGAGGGCCCGGCCCACCTCGGGCGGCACCGTCCACGTCGCCGGCGGCTGGTGGTGTTCGGCGGCCCAGGCGACCGTGAGCGGGTGGGCGCCGGCGTCGGCGAGCAGGCCGGCGCCGATGGCGTCGTGGCGCAGGTACCGCGCCAGCCTCCCGTCGCCCCCCGCCAGCCGTTCACGCGCCACCAGACCCGCAACCGTGGCCGGCACCCGCAGCAGGGTGCCGAGGCCGGCGTCGATCTTGCCGACGTCGTGGAGCAGCGCCGCCGCCAGCACCGGCCTCGTCGCCTGTGAACCCAGCACCGCCACCGCCCGCCGGGCCACGTCCAGGGCGTGGCGCCGGTCAGGCCCGCTCATAGCCGCCCACAGGGTTCGCTCCCCCGGTCCCAGCACCGAGGCCACCCACCGTTCGCTCGCCCCATCGGGCCCCCGCCGGTCGAGGGCGCCGAAGAACCGCCGGACCAGGTGGATCAGGTGGCGAGGAGAAGGCGGAACCACAGCTCGACGGCGGGGTTGAGGACCCGACCCAGCAGGTCGCCGGCCAGGAGGAACAAGCCGATGAAGAGGAAGAACGAGTAGCGGCGGAGCTGCAGGTACGGAGTGAGCCACCGCACCGGCAGGAACCGCTCGAGGACCGCCGAGCCGTCGAGAGGCGGTATGGGCAACAGGTTGAAGACGGCGAGGATCACGTTGGCCAGCCCGAAGATGGCCACCACCTCGGCCATCGTGCCCCGGGGCCCGCCCCAGCGGAACACGGCCAGGGCGACGGCAGCCAGGACGATGTTGGTGGCCGGCCCCGCCAGTGAAGTGAGCAGTCCGTGGTTGCGGGGGGAACGCATCCGGCCCTGGTTCACGGGCACCGGCTTGGCCATGCCGAAGGCCCGCCCCGTGTAGAACACCATGATCGCCGGCAGGATGATGGTCCAGAACGGGTCGATGTGGCGGATCGGGTTGAGCGTGAGCCGCCCCGCCTCCTGGGCCGTGCGGTCGCCGAACAGAAGGGCGACGGCGCCGTGGGAGACCTCGTGGAGGATGATCGAGGGCACCAGCACCCCGAAGAAGATCAGGTCGCCCCGGTCGAGCACCCGGGCCCTGATGGCGTAGAAGACCAGGATCCCGCCCAACAGAGCGAGCACCGCGTACTGGTGCGGCCGGTTCCGCGGCGGTGCCTCGGTCTCGGTGGGTTCCATGTCGGCCATGATGACCCGCCGGCGCCGGCTAGCGGGTGCCGGCGCTCAGCGCTTGGAGGCGCAGTCGATGCAGAAGCGCGCCGCCGGCATGGCCTCGAGCCGCGGCGGGGCGATGGGCTGCTCGCATCCCTCGCACGTCCCGTAGGTGCCGGCCTCGATCTTGGCCAGGGCGTGCTCCACCTCGTTCAGGGTCTCACGCAATGTGTGGGCCAGAGCCTCGGCCTCGCCCCGTTCGGCTGTGACCTGGCTGGAGTCGGCGAAGTTGCCGTCGTACTCGAGGCCGCCGGCGTCGCCGAAGCCCAATTCGGCGAGTCTGTGCCGCAACTCGTCGCGCTCCCGTTCCAGATGGGCGCGCGGTTCGGCGGTGGTGGCGTCACTCGACATCATCCACAGCGTACTGGCTGGGAGCCTCTTGGCCCTCAGTTCTCCGCCAGAGCCACGAACGCGTCCGTGGCCGGGAGGCCGAGGGCCTCGGCCACGGCCCGGTTGGTGAGCCGTCCCCCGACGGTCGTCAGCCCGCCCAACAGGGCCGGGTCGTGGCGCACGGCCCCCTCCACCCCCCGCTCCGCCACCTCCAGCACGTAGGGCAGGGTGGCGTTGGTGAGTGCGTAGGTGGAGGTGTGGGGCACGGCCCCGGGGATGTTGCCGACCGCGTAGTGGACCACGCCGTGGACCTCGTACACGGGGTCGGCGTGGGTGGTCTCCCGGGTGGTGGCCACGCAGCCGCCCTGGTCCACGGCCACGTCGACGATGACCGCGCCCCTCTTCATGCCCTGGACCATGGCCTCGGTCACGACGGTGGGGGCCCTGCCCCCCGGCACGAGGATGGCGCCGATGACCAGGTCGGCCTCGGCCACGGTCCGCTCCACGGCGCCGCGGTTGGAGGCGAGCGTCATGATCCGGCCGCGGTGGATCTGGTCGACGAAGCGCAGTCGGTCGAGGTTGCGGTCGAGCAGGAGCACCTCGGCCTCCATCCCCTGGGCGATCCAGGCTGCGTTCCAGCCCACGTTGCCGGCGCCCAGCACCACCACCCGGGCCGGTCGCACCCCCGGCGCACCACCGAGGAGGACGCCCCGCCCGCCGTTCTCCCGCTCGAGGTAGTGGGCCCCGATCTGGGTGGCCATGCGGCCGGCGACCTCGCTCATGGGGGCGAGCAGCGGCAGGGCCCCGCTGTCGAGCTGCACCGTCTCGTAGGCGATGGCCGTGGTCCCGGAGGTCAGCAGCGCCGTGGCCACCTCGGGGTAGGCGGCCAGGTGGAGGTAGGTGAGCAGGACGAGGTCCCGGCGGAGGTAGCCGAACTCGGCCTCCTGGGGCTCTTTGACCTTGACCACCATGTCGGCGCCCCAGGCGTCGGCCGCGGACACGGCCTCGGCGCCGGCGGCGATGAACTCCGAGTCCTCGATGGAGCAGCCCTCGCCGGCCCCGTGCTCTATCAGCACCCGGTGCCCCGCGGCGTGCAACTCCCGCACCCCGTCGGGGGTGATGGCCACCCGGTGCTCCCCCGACTTCGTCTCCGCCGGGACGCCGACGATCATCGGCCGGCCAGCATCTCCCGGGCCAGCGCCAGCCCGATGATCGTCTTGGCGTCGACGATGGCGCCACTGCGGATCAGTCCCGCCACGTCGGCCAGCCGCACCTCCTCGACCGTCATGTGCTGCTCCTCCACCCCTTGGAGATCGAGTTCGCAGGGCTCGAGGTCCCGGGCCAGGAACACCACCGAGTGCTCGTCGCAGAACCCGGGCGAGTTGTAGAACTCGGCCAGTCGGTCCAGCCGGCCGGCCCGCATGCCCACCTCCTCGACCAGCTCCCGCAGCGCAGTACGCTCGGGGGCCTCGCCCTGCACGTCCCGCTTGCCGGCCGGGATCTCCAGTAGCTCGCCGTCGATGGCCGAGCGGTACTGGCGCACCAGCAGGACCGACCGCGCCCCCTCCAGCAGCGGCACCACCGACACCGCGCCGGGGTGGTGCACCACGTCGCGCTCGAAGGTGGAGCCGTCCGGCGCCTCGAAGATGCCGGTGGCGACCTGGATGAGCGGACCCTGGTACCGCAGGGTCTCCCCCCGCCGGCGGAACACGGCCAAGCCGCAGGCCTAGAAGTGGGGCAGCCGCGGCCGGCGGCCGTTGGCCCGGTCGAGGGCGGCACCCACGAACTCGAAGAAGAGCGGATGGGGCCGGTCGGGCCGGCTCTTGAACTCGGGGTGGGCCTGCGTCCCGATCCAGAACGGGTGGCCGGGCAACTCGACGAACTCCACCAGGCGCCCGTCGGGCGACGTGCCCACGCAGGCCAGCCCGGCCGCCTCCAGCTTGTGGCGGTACCTGGGGTTCACCTCGTAGCGATGACGGTGGCGCTCGAACACGACCGGCTCGCCGTAGGCCTTCTCCACCTGGGAGCCCGGTGCCAGCTTGGCCACGTAGGACCCGAGGCGCATGGTGCCGCCGAGGTCTACCACGTTGCGCTGTTCGTCCATCAGGTCGATCACCAGGTGGGGCGACGACGGGTCGAACTCCCGGGAGTTGGCCCCGGCCAGGCCGGCGACGTTGCGGGCCACGTCGATCACCATGGCCTGCAGGCCCAGGCACAGACCGAGACAGGGAAGTTCGTTCTGGCGGGCCCAGGCCGCGGCGGCGATCTTGCCCTCCACGCCCCTGGTCCCGAAGCCGCCGGGCAGGACGATGCCGTCCAGATGGGAAAGGCGGGCCTCGGCCAACAGATCGGTGATCTCCTCGGCGTCGATCCACTCGATCTCGACCTTGGCCCCCAGGTGGAAGCCGCCGTGGCGCAGCGCCTCGGCCACCGAGAGGTAGGCGTCGGCCAGCACCACGTACTTGCCCACCACGCCGATACGGAGAGGGGTCTCGGCCCGGTCGATCATCCCCACCAGCGACTCCCACACCGACAGGTCGGGCTCGCCCGGCAGTCCGAGAAGACGACAGACGTAGTCGTCGAAGCCCTCGTTGCGCAGCACGAGGGGGATCTCATAGATGTTGCGGGCGTCGGTGCAGTTGACCACCGCCTCCACGGGAACGTCGCAGAGGTTGGAGATCTTCTTCTTCTGCCCGTCGGAGATCGGCGTGTTGCTCCGACAGACGATGACGTCGGGCTGGATGCCCATGCTCCGCAGGTCGCTGACCGAGTGCTGGGTCGGCTTGGTCTTGTGCTCGCCGGTGGGCCCGATCAGGGGGATCAGGGTGAGGTGGACGTAGCAGACGTTCTCGCGCCCCACGTCGTTGCGGAACTGGCGGATGGCCTCCAGGAAGGGGAGGATCTCGATGTCGCCGACGGTGCCGCCGATCTCGGTGATGACCACGTCGACGTCGTCGTTGACCAGGCGCAGGATGCGGTCCTTGATCTCGTTGGTGATGTGGGGGACGACCTGGACGGTCTTGCCCAGGAAGTCGCCCTTGCGCTCCCTGGAGATCACCGAGGAGTAGATGGCGCCTGTGGTGGCGTTGGAGGTCCGCAGCAGGTTCTCGTCGATGAACCGCTCGTAGTGACCCAGGTCGAGGTCGGTCTCACCCCCGTCCTCGGTGACGAACACCTCGCCGTGCTCGAAGGGGTTCATCGTGCCCGGGTCGACGTTGATGTACGGGTCGAGCTTCTGCATCGTCACCCGCAAGCCCCGGGACTTGAGCAGCCGCCCCAGCGCCGAGGCGGTGAGGCCCTTTCCGAGGGAGCTGGCCACGCCGCCCGTCACGAAGATGTGTTTCGTCACGGACCCTCACGCTACCCCGGCCGGCCCGCGGCCGGGGCGATGAGCCGGGCTACGTGTTCACCCCGCCGTTTGCCGCGCCCCAGTGATCAGCCGAATCTACCGGCGACATTGGCATGAGAGGCTGACCGCCTCATCACGTCGTCCTGCGCCCGGCCCGGTCCAGGGCCCGCAACGGGGCCACGGCGTCGATCACCCGACTGAACGACACCCACTCCGACACGCCGTTGAGGATGGCCACCACGCCGAGCACGGCCAGGCGGGCTCCGGGGCTGGCGGTGGCCACCACGGCCAGGCCGAGCGCCCCGCCCAGCAGGTTGGCGCCGGTGTCGCCCAGCATCACCCGCTCGTGGAGGTCCTCGAGGAGCAGGGCCAGGGCGGCCCCGACGATCACGGCGGCGCCGGCAAGCCGCCTGTCGGCCATCGTCGCGACAACCAGCACGACGAAGGCGAGGCCGGAGAGCTTGATCGTCCGGCCCGGGGCCCGGTCGAAGAGGTTGCCCAGGTTCGCAGCCAGCGCCACCAGGGCGGCGTCGACCAGGAGGAAGCCGAAGCCTTCGTCGGGTCGGGCCAGGGAGACGGCCAGCACCGCCACCGCGCCGCCACCGAACAGCTTGAGTGCACCCGTCGTCAGCCGGCCCTCGGGCAGCGCCCGCAGGTGGCCGCGAAAGCCGCGGTCCTCGGCGTCGCCGGCCAGGTCGTCGACGAGGCCCACCAGGCACAGGCCCACCACGAGCACGACCAAGCCGGCCCTGGCCGGGTCGAGCCCCCGGCCGCCGGTCGGGGCGGCCAGGAGCACCCGGGCCGCCTCCACCGCCAGGGCGCTGATGCCAAGGACGAGCCCGGCGCCGGTGGCGATCCGGCGCCCGCGGTAGTTCTGCCGGCTGAAGATGGCGGTCGAGAAGACGGGGCGGACCAGGAGCCACACCAGCCGGCCGGCCAGGAACCCGACCACGGTGGCGAGGAGCACCGTCATCATGGTCCTCCCACCGGCACCACCCCCGGCGCCGGCTTTCTCGCCCGCCCACCCGGCCCGATGCGCACGACTCCCGTGTTGCGGCGCAGGGCTACGAGTGTGAGGAAGGGCCCGAGGTAGACGAACACCAGCGCCGTGACCACGACACCCGAGTCGTTGAGCGCATAGCCGAGAAGGCCGGCCCCGAGGGCGCCCACGACTCCCGCCCGCAGCGCCGAGCCCCGCGGCAGGATGTCGCCCCAGCCCCTCGTCCAGCCCAGGAAGTAGAGCATGTAGAGCGACACGATCACCACCGTCCAGCTCCAGGGGGAGCGGTAGGTCCGAAAGTTGACGGCCAGCTTGCGGGAGACGGTCGTGGTGAAGGCGCTGACCCCCTCGGTGCCGATGTCGTCGACCAGGCGCCCCAGGTGGGTGCGGCTGGACGGGGGACGCAGGAGGTCGACCCCTGTCGCCAGAGCGAGCGCGAACAGCGCCACCACCCCGGCCGCCACCACGGCTCGGGCGCCCAACCGGCGTCCGGCCAGAGCCAGGAGCGTGAGGCCGAACACGGGGACCAGCGTGAGGATGCCCCCCACGTCGGAGCCCAGTGCCGGTGCCCCGTCGATGAGGATGACGAAGGCGAACAGCAGGGCGACCGCCACCAGTGCCTCTCGCCGCCGCCGGGCGTAGGCCACGTGGATGGCACCGAACAGGACGGTGGTGGCGGCGAGCGTGGCGAAGGCGGTGTTGCCCAGGCCCGTGAAGCGAGCGGCGGTGTGCAACGAGTACCCGAGAAGGCTGGAGGTCTGCAGGCGGGCACCGGTGGCGACGTCCAGGCAGAGAACGGCCACGGTGGCGGCCAGGATCCAGGACAGGGGGCTGAGGGGATGGCGGCGGGCCCGGCTGGCCACCGCCACGACGAGAGCGTCTATGGCCAGGAGCACCCCCATCCCGGCCGCGCCGAGGGCGGCCACGTCGGGGATGGCCCTGAACAAGAAGGTGGCCAGTGGGTACGCGGCGATGCCCAGCACGACCATGCGCAACGGGCGGCTGGCACGGCCGACGCCGCCGAGGCGGCCGAAGGCGATCATGGCGAGCAGGTAGAGGGCGGCCTGCAACACGATGAAGGCGATCGTCAGGCCGCGGTAGATCCGCTCCCGGTAGGCGGCGTCGCGGTCGAGCCGGCGGAACTCACCCAGCTCCACCGGTCCCGGGCGGTAGCGCAGGGGCTGGCCGATCATCCCGCCCGGCTTGGGCAGCCCCAGCGCGTGCAGCACCGTGGGGGCGATGTCGGTGATCGTCACCACCCCGGCGCGGCGGGTCGACGGCGAGTGGAGGTAGCCGTTCTCGACGCCGGCGCCGGCCACGACGGTGGGCGTCAGGCGCCACTCCTGTCCGGGCGGGGTCACGGAAACGACGATCAACAGGGTGTCGGCGGCGAGGCGCCGGCGTACCTCACCGAGCAGCCGGTCGGTGTGGGCGATCGCCGCCCGGCGGGCCGCATCGGCAACCGCAGGTTGGGCCAGCGGGGCGAACTCGGCGGCTCGGTCGAGGTCGCCGGGGTCGACCAGAACCACGTCGGCCACCGCCAGAGAGCGCTCCAGCTCGTCGAGCACCACCCCCGGGGCGGCCTGGTAGCCGAAGGGAGCCCCGGGCTCGGGCATCAACAGCTCACGGCCGACGCGGCCGAAGTCGACCGAGCCGGCGCCGTCCATCAGCGCAGCCGCGGCCGGGCGCAGGAGGCTGGGGCGATCGGCGGGGACGTAGCCGGTGTCGGCGTTGTTGATCACCGCCGTGCGCCGGCCCCCCCGGTGGAGCGCGTCGGCCAGAGCCCCGGGACTGCTCGACAGGTACCGGCCCCGGTTGAGGGCCACGGTGGCCGGCCCCCCCACCACCGCAACCTCGCCGACCGCCTCGCCGCCGGTACGGCGGGCCAGTGCCTGGCCGGCGGTGCCGCCCTCCAGCGGCGCGTCGGCGTCGAAGGCGAACCCCGCCAGGTCGTCGGCGGCCACCCTGGTGCCGGCGCCGAGGGTGGCATAGCCCTCGGTGGTGCCGGGCCGGGCCGACCGCGTTCGCACGCTGGTGGCAGCCGAGGCGCCCTCTGCGACCAGACGGTCGAGGTTCGGCGCCTGCCCCGTGCCGACGTCATCCCAGGACAGATGGGGCATGCCGAACACCACCACCTTGGCCGGCCCCTGCACCGCCGGCAGGCTGGCGGGCTCGGCCCTTCCCCCCGACCACAGCGAGCCGAAGGACGCGGCCAGGAAGAGGCCCACCATCAGCGCCACCCGGAGCCTGCCCGAGGTGAGCCGGGGCCACAGCGCCCGGACGATGTCGCCACCCTGGCGGGCTCGGTGGGCGAAACCGGCCAGGCGCCGGCCGGTGTGGCGGTGGTCCATCTCGACGTCGACCTCGACCACGCGGGCGCCGGCACGAATCGCATCGATGGTCAGCCCGGTCTCCAGGCCGAAGCGGTCGGCCAGATCGAGGGACCGGAGCAAAGGCCCCCGCACCGCCCGCTGCCCGGAGAGGGGCGCCCGGGCCTGCATCCCCGTGGCCCGCCGGATGCCGGCCGCCGCCAGCCGGCGAACCCAGCCGAACCCGCCGCGGCCGGCGGCGCTCGGGAGCACGGCGATGGCCATGTCGGCGTCCCCGGCGGCTACGGGGGCGAGGAGGCGGTCGGCGAGGCCGGAGGTGTCCCCCAGGTCGGCGTCGATCAACAGGTAGATGTCGGCGTCCGGCGCGGACTCGACCCCCGCGGCCACGGCCCGGCCCTTGCCTGCGTTCTCCGCCAGCTGCACCACGGTGGCGCCGGCGGCCACCGCCAACTCCGCGGTGCCATCGGTGGAGCCGTCGTCCACCACTACGACCGAACCCACACCCGGCACCGCCAGCAGGCCCCGCACGGTGGCGCCGATGGTGTCGCTCCGGTTGAAGGCCGGCACCACCGCCACCGTCGAGCGGGCGTTCACGGCGCGACCTCGGGCAGGACCCGTTCGGCGCCGGGGCCGAAACCGTAGTGGCCGCTGCGGCCCTGGCTCGCTCCTTGTATGGCGAGCACGGCCGCGATGCGGCCCCGGTAGTCGTCGAGGTTGTCCACCGTCGACAGCCGCGGCGCCAGATCGCGGTCGCCTCGCAGCACCGACACGAAGTCGGGCGCGGGTGGCTTCCTCTGAGACGGGGGCAGGGGCGGCGGTACCGGTTGGGCGGCCACCACCCGCACACCGGCGGCGACCAGCCCCGCCACCAGGGGATGGGCTAGCTCGGCGTCGGGCACCTCGGCGCCGTCGGAGGAGATCACCACGAAGACCGCGTTCGCGGCGGGCAGCTGGGCCAGCGGGGCCACGGGCACCGCCGGCGGCTCGAACTCGACGAAAGCGGCATCGCGCAGCGCGACGATGAAGGTCCCGCCGTCTCCCGCGCCCCAGGCAGTAGTCATCCGGGCCAGGGCTCCCGCCCTCAGGTCGTCAGGCGGCGTGGTGGGGGCGACGTCGAGCAGACCGCTCAGCTGGCGAAGGTCCTGCTCCTCCGCCAGCAGCCACTTGGCCGTGAACCACAGCGTGCCCTCGACCGTGGCCCCGGCGGCCCGCAGGGAGCCGGTGAAGCCCTCGATCGGCTTGCGGTCGACGCCCCGCACCGCGATGAGGAAGACGCCCACACCTTGCAGGCGACCCTCGACCATCGCGTTGCCCGCTTCCTCGCTGAAGCGCCCCCAGCGGGACAGATCACCCGCGAGTTGGTCGTTCTCGGCGTTCGTCTGGCGGCGGTTGGCCTCCACCTGCGCCAGCTGCCGCTCTATCCGGTCGACCGTGGCCCGGTCGACCACGCCGGCGCCGATGGTGATGCCCGCCGCCAAGGCCAGGAACACCGCGGTGAGAGAGACGAGATGGAAACGGAAGTTGACCATGGATCAGCGGAACAACGAGTCCCAGAGGTCCTCGAAGTAGAGCCGGGTGCTGTCGAGGAACACCTCCGGCACCACGATCGTGACGATCGCGGCGAAGACCAGCATGGCCGCGAACAGGAACACGATGAGGTCGCCCTTGTGCACCCTCGTGCCGTACAGCCGGCTCACGCCTTTGGCGTCCACCAGGATCGGCCCCACCTTCAACCGGGTGAGGAAGGTGGAGGCCATGCCCTCGCGCCCCTTGTCGAGGAACTCGATCATCGACGCGTGGGTGCCGACCGCCACGATCAGCGTCGCCTTCTTCTCGTAGGCCAGCAGCATGGCCACGTCCTCGCTGGTGCCGGCCGCTTCGAAGGTGGTGTAGCCGAGCCCCAACTCCTCGAGGCGCTCGGCCCCCGGGGCCTTGCCACCGGGGTAGGCGTGCACGATCAGCTGGGCCCCGCAGCGCAGCGCGGCATCGGAGACCGAGTCGAAGTCGCCGATGATGATGTGCGGTCGAAGCCCCGTCTCCAACAGCGCATCGGCGCCGCCGTCGACGGCGACGAGCACGGGGCGGACGTCGCGCACGTAGGTGGAGCGCAGCGCGTTGAGGTCCTCCCGGTAGTCGTGGCCCCGGACCACGATGAGCACGTGGCGCCCCGCGAGCTCCACCGCCAGCTCCGGCAGCTCCGGTGAGTCGAGGATGAGGTTGCGCTCGCGCCGCATGAACTCGAGGGTGTTCTCGGCGAAGCGCAGCAACTCGTCGCTCATGGTGAGCTTGGCCGCCTCGTAAGCCAGCTCGAGCGAATGGAGGGTCTGGCGCTCCCCGGCGGCCACCAGGGCGGGCCCCACCCACACCTCGCTGCCCTCGATGCGCACGACCTGGCCCTCCCGGAGCTGGTCCATGACCGCGGGGCCTACGCCGTCTATGAGCGCGATGCCGGCGGCCGCCAACAGCAGCGGGCCGACGTTGGGGTAGCGACCCGAGATCGACCGGGAGGCGTTGATCACCCCCGCCACCCGGGCCTGCACCAGTGTCTCGGCCGCCACCCGGTCGAGGTCCTCGTGGTCGATCACCGCGATGTCGCCGGGCTGGAGGCGCTTCACGAGGTTCTTCGTCCGGCGGTCGACGCGGGCGGGGCCGGAGGCTCCGGCGAGTTGGGTGGGCTGGCGCAGCACGCTCATGAAACCCGCCTCACCGCCCCCGCTGGCGGGCGGCCGTGGCCAGCAGCTCGGTGGCGTGGTCGCGGGCGGTGGAGCTCTCGGGCTGGCCGGAGAGCATGCGGGACAGCTCGACCACCCGCGAGCGGTCGTCCAGGACCGTGGCGGTGGCCACCGTCCGGCCCGCCACCTCCGCCTTGCGCACGGCCACGTGGGAATCCGCGAAGGCCGCCACCTGCGGCAGGTGGGTGACCACCAGCACCTGGTGATCGGCGGCCAGCGCGGCGAGGGCACGGCCCACGGCCACAGCCGCTGCTCCGCCGATGCCGGCGTCGACCTCGTCGAAGACCAACGTCGGCGGCGCATCGGTCAGCACCAGGCGGGCGGCCAGCATGGTGCGGGCCAGCTCGCCGCCGGATGCCACCTTGGCCAGCGGCAGTGCCGGCTCGCCGGCGTTGGCCGAGAACAGGAACCTCACCTCGTCGGCGGGATCGTCGCCGGCCACCTCCACCTCGAAGCGGGCCGAGGGCAGGGCCAGCTCACGCAGGTGGGCCTCCACCGCCGAAGCCAGCCGGGGAGCGGCCCGGCGGCGCGCCGCGGCCACGACGGCGGCCGCCTCCGCCCACTCGGAGGTGGCCGCCACCCGCGCCACCTCGAGCTCGCCCACCCGCTGGTCGTGGGACTCGAGCTGGGCCAGGCGGGCTGCCGCCTCCTGGGCGAAGGCCAGGACGTCGCCCAGCGTCTCGCCGTACTTCCGGCGCAGGTCCCCCAGGACCTGGCGTCGTTGCACGACCGCCGCCAGCCGCTCAGGATCGTCCTCGATGGCCTCGGCCGCGCCCCTCAGGTCGGCGGCCGCCTCGGTGACCTCGGCCTGCAGGGCCCGCAGGCGCTCCCCCAAGGCGGCCAGCGCCGGCCGTCCGGCCAATGCGGCCCCGGCGATGCCGACGGCGTCGGCCGCGCCGCCGTCGGCGGAGAGCGCCTCGTAGGCGACGCCGGCAGCCTCCCGGGCGGCATCGGCGTCGGCCAGCGCCGCCTCCTCCGCCGCCAGCGCGTCGTCCTCATCGAGGTCGGTGAGGCCGGCCGCCGCGATCTCGGCGATCTGGAAGCGGAGGAGGTCGACCTCCCTGGCCCGGGCCCGGGCGTCGCCTCCCAGTCGCCGCAGCTCGTCGTCGATCTCGTGGATCCGGCCCCGCGCCGCGGCCATGGGGCCGAGATCGGCGCCGGCGAAGGCGTCGAGGGCGCCCCGCTGCACCGCAGGAGCGAGCAGTGACTGGTGGGCGTGCTGGCCGTGCAGGTCGACGAGGCCGGCGCCCAACTCCGACAGCGCCGTCACCGCGGCCATGCGGCCGTCGACGTAGGCGCGGGACCGGGAACCGCCCCGCACCGACCGGGCCAGGATCCGCTCTCCTTCGGCGGTGGTGAAGCGGCCCTCCACCAGCGCCTCGTCCGCGCCCGGCCGCACCAGGTGGGGCTCGGCCCTGCCACCCACCAGGAGCTCGATGGCCTCGACCAGCAGCGTCTTGCCCGCCCCCGTCTCCCCCGTCACCGCCGTCATCCCCGGCCCCAGCACGAGCGTGAGGTCGGCGATGAGCCCCAGCTCCCGGACCCGGATCTCGGTGAGCATCAGCGGTCCGCCAGGTGGAACTTGGTCTTCAGGATCTGGTGGAAGTTGTGCTCCCCGAAGCGCACGAGCCGGGCCGGGTGGGCCCCCCCGCGGCAGGTGACGACGTCGCCGGCCACCAGCTCGCCCACCCGCTGGCCGTCCACCATCAGCGTCGCCGTCCGTCCTTGGAGCACCTCCACCGCGACCTCCTCGGAGGCGTCGAGGACGAGCGCGTAGTCGAACAGCTGGTGGGGCGAGACCGGCTTCACCACCATGGCCCGCAACGTCGGAGACACGACCGGCCCCCGCACGGACAGGTTGTAGGCGGTGGAGCCGGTGGGGGTGCTGACGATCAGCCCGTCGGCGGCATAGGTGGTGAAGAGCGAGCCGGCGATGGAGAGCCCCATGTGCACGGTGTGGCCGGGCAGGGTCTTTTCCAGCCATGCCTCGTTGAGCGCCACCACGTCGCGGTAGCGGCCGGAGGTGCGCACGTCGAGGGTCATTCGCTCCTCGACCCGGAAGTCGCCGGCGAAGAACCTGCTCAGCGCCGCCTCGAGATCGGCGGGCTCGCACTCGGTCAGGTAGCCCAGGTGGCCGACGTTGACGCCCAGCACCGGCACACCGGCCGCGCACACCAGGTCGACCGTCCGCAGCATCGTGCCGTCACCGCCCAGGCTCACGGCCAGGTCGAGGTCGTCGCAGAGACGGTCCTCCGGACACGCCCACTCCTCCAGGCCGGCGGCGACCGCATCGTCGGCCGGCACCCGGACACGGTGGCCCCTCTCGGTCAACCAGGCCGTGGCCCGCTTGGCCAGCAGCGCCGCCTCCGGCCGCTCCCGGTGCACGACCATCCCCACCCGCGACCTCACCGCTCACCGCCGCCCTCGGCCTCGGCCACGGCCGCGTCCAGCTTCTCCTCGTCGATGCCCGGCGCCGCTGTGTGGGCGCGGAGGTGGGCGAGGAACTCGACGTTGCCGTCGGCCCCCTTCAGCGGGGACACCATGACGTCCATCATCGCGGCTCCGTGGGACTGGAGTGCGGAGCCGACCTCTCCGAGCACCCGTCGCCAGACGACAGGGTCCCTCAACACCCCCCGTCCCCGGGACACCTCGACCCGGCCCGCCTCGAACTGGGGCTTGATCAGGATCACCACGTCCGCCCCGACCATGGCGTTGCCCCCCACCAGCGCCGCCGCCACCGTCGAGATCGAGATGAAAGAGAGGTCGGCCACCACGACCTCCACCGGGGCGTCGAGCACGAGGCTTCGCACGTTGGTCCGCTCGAGCAGCCGGACCCTGGGGTCTTGGCGCAGTCGGTGGTGGAACTGTCCGTATCCCACGTCCACCGCGGTCACCTGCATGGCCCCCCGCTGCAGGAGGCAGTCGGTGAATCCACCAGTGGAGGCCCCGGCATCGAGGGCGGAGCGGCCGGCGACGGCGACACCGAAACGTTGCAGAGCGGCGTCGAGCTTGTCGCCCCCGCGACTGACGAAGCGTGGTCCGGGGCCGGACACGGTGACGGCCTGGGCCGGGTCCACCAGTCGGGCCGGCTTGTCCGCCGGGGCCCCGTCCACCAGCACCCGCCCGCCGGCGATCGCCTCCTGGGCCAGCTGACGGGTCTCGACCAACCCCCGCCGCACGAGTTCGGCGTCGAGACGCCGCCGGAGGCTCAGGCCGAGGGGCCCGACTTCTTGGCGGCCGCCGCCTTCTTGGCCGGCGTGGACTTGGCGGTCGCCTTCTTCCCAGGCGGTTCGGCCCCGACCGGCGTCTGGCTCCTGTCCGGCCCCTTCTTGGCCGCCTTGGCCGCCTTGGGCGCCTTGGCCGCCCCCTTCTTGGCCGGCTTGGCCGACTTGGCCGCCGAGCCCTTCTTCTCACCCAGGGCAGAATCCTGCGGCTCGGACTCCTCGGGCGCGGGCTCGGCCACCGGCGGCGGCTCCGGCTTGGCGTCGGGGTCGGCGGGCTCGTCGGAACCCCCCTCGCTCGTATCGGTGGCGCTCGCCCCCGACCCGCCCGAGCCCTTCTTGGCGCCCGAACGACGGCCGGCCCGCTTGGCCAGGTCATCCAGGCCCATGGCCCGCAGCTGATCAGCGATCTCCTTGCGGATCACCTCGAGGAGCTCGTCGGAGTTCTTCCGGCTCCGCTCGAGCAACTCCTCTATCTGCTGCTCGGCCTCCTTGCGCCGGATCTCACCCGCTTTGACGAGGTCCTTGACTATCGCCTCGGCCCGTTCCCGGGTCATCTGGGTGAAGGCCATGCCTGCATCGAGATAGCGCTTGAGCATGTCGTTCTGGGCCATTCCCGAAAGCTACCGGAGCCGCCCGCGACCTGCCACGGCTTCCATGGCCGTGGGTAGGGTGCGAGAGGTGATCCCCCTCAAGGACGAGAACCCGACCCGGACCACGCCGGTGGTCACCCTGTTGCTCATCGCCGCCTGCATCTTGACCTGGTTCTTCGTCCAGAACCCGGACCCGCTCACTGCCGTCGTCGGTCCTCAGACCGAGCGCGAGGCGGCACGGCAGCAGGATTTCACCTACCGACGCGCCGCCGTCCCGTGCGAGGTGGTGACGGGACAGCCGCTCAGCCAGCAGGAGGCCCAGACCGGCGACTGCACCCGCAACGACACCACACGGGAGATCTTCCCGGCCAAGGGCGTGTTCCTCGCCCTTTTGACCTCGATGTTCCTCCACGGGAGCCTGATCCACCTCGGAGGCAACATGTTGTACCTGTGGGTCTTCGGCAACAACATCGAAGACACCATGGGCAAGCCGCCCTATCTGTTGTTCTACCTCGCCTCCGGCGTCGTCGGCACCCTCGCCCACATCGCCCTGCAGCCTTCGAGCACCATCCCCCTGGTGGGCGCCTCGGGAGCGATCGCCGGGGTGATGGGGGCCTACCTGGTGATCTTCCCGCGGGTGCCCATCCGCTCGCTCATCATCTTCGTCTTCATTCTCTTCCGAGACGTCGAAGCCCGATGGCTACTGGGCATCTGGTTCGTGTCGCAGTTCTTCATCAACCCGAACTCGGGGGTGGCCTGGGCCGCCCACGTCGGCGGCTTCGTCTTCGGCGTGCTGGGCGGGCTGTTCTGGCGGGGCCGGCGCCAGCCCGAGGCGGTGCCGCAGTACTACGCCCCCTATCGCTGAGCAGGGCGTGGGCGAAGCCCCTAACCCACCGGTCGGCCGAGCTGCTCGGCCACCAGAGCGGCCAGATCCGCGGCCACCACGTCGGGCTCGAAGTCGGCCGGTCCGTCGTCTTGCAGCTTGACCCCCGTCTCCACCAGGCCGAAGGGGACCCCGAGCCTGCGGGCCAGCAGTCCATCGGTGGAAGGACGGTCACCGACCATGATGCGGGCGTCGTCCACCCGCTGGCGCAGCAGGTCGGCGATGGGCTGGTGGGGCTTGCCGGCCACCACCGCGGTGGCGCCGCTGGCGTAGGAGACGGCGGCCAGAATCGACCCCCCGCCGGGGACCGGGCCCTTGTCGGTGGGATAGGTGGCGTCGTCGTTGGTGGCGATCAGGCGGGCGCCGCCGTGCACGGCCGAGAAGGCGGCGGCCAGGCGGTCGAAGTCGAAGTCTCGATGCCAACCCACCACTACGGCGTCGGCTCTGCCTTCCCGCACCGGGTGTGCGCCTCGGGCCGAGAGCGCCTCCTCCACTCCCGGGCCCGCACACACCAGCACCGTCTCGCCCGGCTCGACCAGCGTCGCCGCCGCCTGGGCCGAGGTGATGAGATCGTCTTCGGTGGCCGGGACGCCGCAGCGCTGCAGCTTGTCCAGGTACTCGCCAACCCTGGCCGACGAGTTGTTGGTGAGGAAGACCACCCGCTCCCCCTCGTCCCGTAGCCGGGCCACCGCCTCCGCTGATCCGGGGATCGGCTGCTCGGCCAGCCATACGACGCCGTCTAGGTCCAGCAGCCAGGTCATGCTGGGTTGTAGCACCGGATAGGTTCGACCGGTGCCTTCCTTCTCGCCTTTCCGTGGGATCCGCTACAACGCCGAGGGGGGCCACGTCGACGACGTCATCTGCCCCCCGTACGACGTGATCGCACCGTCGGACCGCGAAGTCCTGGCTCTACGCAGCGAGCACAATGCCGTGCACCTCGAGGTTCCGCGCGCCCGGGACGGTGTCGAACGCTACGCCGCCGCCGCATCTCTGTGGAGGAGGTGGCAGGCCGAGGGGGTGCTGGTGGCCGACGAGGAACCGTCGTTCTACGCCTACCGGATGGGTTTTCGGGACGAGACCGGCCGGCCCCGCCAGACGACCGGCATCCTCGGTGCCCTGCACCTCGAGCCGCCGGGCCGGGGCATCCTGCCCCACGAGCACACGACGACCAAGGACAAAGCCGATCGGCTGGAGCTGTTGCGGGCGACGAGGGCGAACCTCTCCCCCATCTGGGCGCTGACGCCGGCGGAGGGGGTGTCGGCACTGGCGGAAACCTCCGGTCCCCCGGACAGCCGGGCCACCGACGACCAAGGCGTCCACCACCGGCTCTGGCGGCTGAGGTCGCCGGCGGTGATCGAGGCCGTGAGCGAGGCGGTCGCCGCCCATCCGGTTCTCATCGCCGACGGCCATCATCGCTACGAGGTGGCCCTGGCGTACCAGGCCGAGGTGGGCCAGGGCGGCGGTCAGGACCGCATGATGGTACTGGTCGTCGAACTGTCCGACGAGGAGCTGTCGGTGCGGGCCATCCACCGCCTCGTGTCGGGGTTGCCGGCCGGGTTCGACCTGCTCGGCGCCCTGGACCGGTTCTTCGAGGCGGTGCCGGCCGAGGCCATGGACGAGACGATTCTCGAACGGATGGCGGCGGAAGGGGCGTTGGGACTGGTGGTCGAGGACGGCACCTGGCTCCTGCGGCCGCGCCCGGACACGGTCGCTGCCGCCGGCCACGACCTCGACTCCAGCCGCCTCGACGTGGCCCTGGCGACGCTGCCGGCGCACGACCTGCGGTTCCAGCACGGATGGGACCTGTCGACGGCGGCGGTGGCCAAGGGAGAGGCTCAGGCTGCCATCCTGTTGCGCCCGGCGACCGTGGCCCAGATCGCCGAGGTCAGTCGCGGAGGCGAACGGATGCCCCCCAAGACCACGTTCTTCTACCCGAAGCTGGCGACCGGCCTGGTCTTTCGCAGCCTCGATCTCTGATCCGCACCTGCTGGCGGCTTCGCCGGGGGATCACCGACGGCGCCGGCGGCTGCCGCCGGCCTCGACCGGCTCGGCCACCGGGAGGGTGTCGTCGCCCGCGTCGCAGATACGACAGGGCGACAGCCCTTGGCCCTCGGCCTGGCCGGCGGGCATCGTCGGCAGGACGCCGCGGCCCTCGAGGAGCCGGCAGCTCGGACGGTGGTAGCTGGTGGTGCCGGCCACCACCATCCCGGGCACGTCCACGCCGGCCAGCACCCCGCCGGCCCCCCCGTTGGCGGGGGCGGCTCCGGCCGAGGCCAGCCGCTCCACCGCCACCCGCAGCTCGGCCACCGTCTGTTGAAGCGCGGCCCGGTCCCGGCGGGCGTTCTGCACGATGAGCAGGGCGGCGCCCAGAACCACGAGGGAGAGCCCGGCGATGCCCCCGGAGATGAGGTAGGGGAACTGGGCCGGCACGCGGTCGTAGCTGGCGGCGCCGTTCCAGCCCAGGAACACCAGGAGCAACCCCAGCAGTCCCAGGCCGATGCCCATCTGACCGCCCAGCTGGCTCCAGCGAAGCTTCATGGCGCTCTCCTTTCGTTCACCGGCATCACTCGCCGCTCCCCAGATAGGTCTCGCGAAGGTTGGCGGCCTGGATCTCCTGGCCCACGCCCTGGTAGATCAACGTGCCCTTCTCCATGATCAGCGCCCGGTCGGCATAGGGCAGCACGCCGATGTTCTGCTCGACGAGGATCACCGTCG
>JAHWJU010000083.1 GCA_019348255.1 Actinomycetota bacterium
CGCCGGCATCATCGGAGGGGGACTCCGGAGCTGAGGGCCAGGCCGGGGGAACCGACTCGGTACAGCCCCCGCTCGACCACCACCGGCGCGGTGGCTCGCACCAACAGGGCCAGGTCCTCCCGCTTCACGTGATCCGTGAGCCGAACGGCCACCCGGCGGCCGGCCGGCACCGCCACCTCCTGCAACCCCTCTACGGGGAGGAGCTGCCCGGCGGCCAGACCCTGGATCGACACAGTGGCAGCGACCGTGCCCGGGTTGAGGACGATGACCCACTCGTCGAGCGTGTCCGTGGCACCTCCGGCAGCCAGCAACCAGGAGCGGCCGGTGCGGGGCGACCCGAGGGTGTCGGCGGTGCCGACTCTGGGGGCCGGTGCCGCCGCCGCCACGCTGCGCTCGGCCACCACGGGCACGCCGTTGAGCGAGCGGACGATGGCCGCGTGACCCACCCCCCGCGGCACCCGCTCCTCGTCGTTGGCCACCACCGTCAGGCGCTCGCGCGGGGCGATGGTGAGGTCGAAGGGCTCCGCCGCCCCCTCCTCCAGCGCGAGCTCTATCGACACCAGGGCCTCGGTACCGGTGGGGTTGAAGAGGTGGTAGCGCTCCGCTACCCCGTCGGCCACCAGTCCCTCCGGGAAGTACCACTGGCGAACGGGCGCCGGCGCCGCCAGCGCCAGGCTCAGGCCCCGAGCGGAGCCGCCCCTGAGCTGGATCCGATCGACGACGAGCCTCCCCGTCCTTGCCGCGACGACGGTGGCGATGTGGTTTCGGCGCCGCACGTGGTCGCCCACGTTCACCACCGCCATGCGCCCGCCCTTCACCACGATGCCGGTGAAGTCCGACGGGACGGCCCTGCCCTGGTCGGTGGAGAAGGACAGGTCGACGATGGCATCTTCGGGGAAGGGGTTGTAGAGGGCGAGGAGCATCGTGTCCTCCCGGGCGGTCGACCCCTCGGCCAGGTACCAGCGGTCCGATGCGGAGGACGCACACGGTGCCGTGCTCAGGCCGAGGGGCCCCGCGACCTCGTGCTCGACCACCACGTCACCGCCGTCCATCTCGACGAGGGCGGCGACATAGGGAGCAGACACGATCTCCCGTTGGCGCACCACCGCCCGCGCCCGGGGCCCGACGGTGAGAGGGACGGTGCGGGGGTCTCCCTGGCTGGGCACGACGGTGACCGTTCCGGTGAGCTCACGGTGGCTGGCGTTGGCCACGACCACCGTGCCGTCGGCCGGACCGTCGGGCGTGCCGGTGGCGCCGGCGCAAAACCAGGTCGAAGAAAGCGAGCTGGGCGGGGCGGCCACGGGCATGGTGGCCAGCCGCTGGGCACCGGCGGTCCCGGCGTCGGCCCCCCGGGGGATCCGGTCGACCAGCAACCCGGCGGCGAGCAGGGCCGCGAGCACGACGCAGACGGTTTTGCGCCGGGCCGGTGCCGGATCGGCGGTGCCCGGCTCCGAGCCCGCGCTGGTCACGGCGCCGCCGTCGGTGCCGCCGGCGGCGCCGCTGCTGGGGTCGGCGGGGCACTCGCCGCCTGTCCGGCGCGGCGGGAACGGCGGCCCCGCACCACCGCCCGTACGGCCACCACCCAGAGGCCCAGCTGCAAGAGGATGCCGCCATAGTGCAGGGGCGAGGTGTGGTAGCGGAGGGAGGCGTCGCCGGCTGTGCCCGCCGTGTAGGCGTTGGCCCATCCGAAGGCCTTGCGCTGCTGAGCCTCGCTGCCGCCGACGCGGAAGCGCCAGCGAGGGGAATGAGCCTCGGCGAAGAGAAGGTCGCCCCCCGGCCAGGGGCCACTGAAGCGCGTCGGGCTGCGTTCGACCAGCGCCGGGGCGGCGCCGGCCAGCTCGGTGGTCCGGGCCGCCTCCAGGCCCGACTCCTGGCTACCGGGAATGGCGTCGGGAGGCAGTACCGACCGCACTGGAGCCCAGGCTGCGTTCTCGTACACGATCAGCGAGTCGCCCGGGCCGCCACTGATGAGCTTGAGGTCGATCTGGCCCCGCAGCGCCGCCAGCAGGCCGTCGGGTTCCCCGCGCCGGCGCCCGGCCGCGCCTGAGGGAGCTGAGGCGGAATCCCGGGCCGCGGCCAGGTAGCGAAGGCCGGGCGGTACGGGGGCGGGATCCAGGGGCACGGCCAGGTAGCGGATGCCCATCGGCGCCAACAGGTGCCCCAGGCGGCTGGTCTCTCCCCGGCGGGCCACCTCCAGTGCGTCGGCCACCAGACCCGTCGCCCCCTGGTCCGAAGCTGGCCACAGCGAAGTGGCGTCGGGAGTCCCGCCCCGGGAGGTGCCGTAGGCCAGGCCGGCGCCGATGTGCCAGCCGTCGAGGGGCAACACCTCGGGGCTGCCCGCCCACAGCACCCGGAACCCGCCGTCCGCCCGGCGCTCGGGCATCCACGAGAGCAGGTCTTCGAAATCGTTCTCGGGCGTCTTCCAGCGCCCGTCCAGCGCCCCGGCCACGACCGGGAGCGTGGTGCTGACGGCGGCGACGGCCGCCACCAGGAAGGCAATCTGGCGGAGCCCGAACTGGTAGCCGCGCAGGTCGGTCTCGAAGGCGACCACGCCGAGCACGGCGGCCAGCACCAGTGCGGCAGCCGCCGGCGCGAGCAGCACGTCGGGCGGTGGCGGCGGCAGGCCCAGCCAGCCCCGCCCCAGGACCCAGCTGAGGGCCCAGAGGACGATTGCCACGACCCACAGGCGGGCGGCCCAGTTGAAGCGCCAGCGCCGGCCCAGCACCAGTGGCAACGCGGCCACCACCACGATCCCCCACCCGGCCGGGCCTCCACCCACGGGCCCGGTGTCGAAGCGCAGAACCTGGCCCAGCTTCGGCGCCACCGAGGCCGGTTGGCCCAGCCCGGCGAACCCGGCCCAGGTAGCGCCCGGCAGCACCAGTTCCAGCGTCCACGGCAGCAACAGGACGGCTGCGGTCGACGCCGCCCCCCCGGCCACGGCCAGCGCCCGCAGCATCGGCCGCAGGTCACCCACGAGGGCGGCCCCGGCCACCAGCGCCGCTCCCACCAGGACCACGACGGCCAGCAGCGACGGGACGAAGGCGCCCACCAACGCCAGCAGGACCCCGGTCGCCAGTGCCTGGTGCTTCAACGTGCCCGGGCGGATCACTCCGACCGGTGGTTGCGGGATCCCGGGCCGGCTCCACCGGTCCTCCTCGTGGTCGTCGGGCCGGCCCGCCAGCGCCACTGCGGCGACCCTGAACTCCTCGGTGGCGATGGGGTCGATGGTCCCCGCCTCGGCACCCAGGAGGTCCTCGACGGCGTCCGCGGGCGAGGATCCTGGCCGCCTGGGCACCGCCCTGCGCACCACCGGTTGGTCCTCGGCCGCCGTCGGCGCCCCGAAGGGGGCCAGCCCGGTAGCCCTCAGCAGGCGGGCGAGGAGCCACGGAGCGGCGGCGTAGGCCACCAGACCCGACCACCTCCCGCGGGCCAGGGCGTCGTAGGGAATGGGGATGGCCGCGTACAGCACCGCCCCCAACAACCGAGCCCGCCAGGAGGCGATCGGCGATGCCAGTCGGTAGGCCCCGACGATGCCGACGGGTATGGCCCCCAGCACGAGGATCTTCTGCAACAGCCCCATGGCACCTCCGAGGAGGAGCCCCGCAATCCCCAACAGGGCGAAGGTGGGAGGTGCCGGCGCCTCGCCGCCGAGGCCGCTCGTCCGCCAGCCGGAGAAGAACGACCGCAGGAACACCAAAGGGCTGTCGGGGAAGGGGACTAGCTGGCCCACGGCCGGCAACGGCCCACCCAGCAGCTCGCGGCTGCCGATGACCAGGACCACCGTCAGGCCCACCCATACGATGAGGTTCTGGCGTTGGCCGCCGGCAGTGACGGCGTCCGCCACCCGCCGCCCGGCGGCCCCCATGCCGGAGGCGTACTCCTCCCCCGCCAGACGCCCCCGCAAGGCCGACGAGATCCGGGCTCCCCCCCTGGTCTGCAGGCGTCGCACGTCGCGGTCGCGCAGCGCCCGCTGGCGCTGCAGGGTCCGGCGGGCCGCCCACAGCTCCGATCTGCGGCCCACGTTCCAGCGCCACGCGTCGATCACGGCGGCTGCCGTGCGAGGTCGGCCCGACACCACCGCCAGTGCCGCCTGGCCCATCAGCACCAGAGCCAGCTGCGGAAACACCCGCAACAGATGCAGCGGGCCGTACGCCTTGAGGACCGCCCGCAGGCGGTGCCGGAGCTGGAGGCGGCCCACCTGCTCCGCCGGCGCACCGCCGAGGCCGCCGAGTTCGAGCGGGCGCTCCCCGGTGACGCTCGCCTCCCGGTGGCGGACCCGCGCCGCGGGAGCCACCACCACCCGGGCGCCGAGCACCTGAGCCCTCCAGGACAGGTCGAGGTCCTCGCCGAACAGCGCCAGGTCGGGGTCGAAACCCTGCAGCGTCTCGAACAGGTCGGCCCGGATCAGGGTGCAGCCGCCGGGTGCCACGAAGACGTCTCGAACGGCGTCGTGCTGCTCCTGGTCGAGGTCGCCGCGGCCGTAGGGGGTCACGATCCCCGCCTTGTCGGCGGCCGCTCCGACGGCCAGGAGCCGCCGGCGGTCGGACCACTCCACCAGCTTGGGGCTGACCACGCCGGCATTGGACCGGAAGGCTTCCTCCACGAGGAGGCGGATCGCATCGGCGTCGGGGGCGGCGTCGTCGTGCAGGAAGACGTAATGCGACGCTCCCTCCACCACCCCCAGCACGTCGTTGGCACTGGACCCGAAGCCCCGGTTGTCCTCGAGGCGCCGGATGTAGGCCGACGGCAGGATCCGGGCGATCCGGGGGGTGGGGTCGACGGCGCTGGCCGCGTCGATGACCAGCACAGACAGGTTGGGGTAGTCCTGGGCCCCCAACGCCGACAGCGTCTCTTCCAGCCACGGCCCCGCGTCGTGGGTCACCAGAACGGCCACCACCGGGGGCACGCCCACCACGTGGGCATCGTCGGCCGGCGGCGGACCGTCGACGGTCGGCGACGCTCCGGGCGGGGCATCCATCAAGGCGTTCACGCTAGTGGGGTGGGGCCGCCGCGGAGGGGTCCGAGGGCCTCTGCCCTGTGCTCGCAGTTGTTAGCCAACCTGGTTATGGTTGTTAGCGCCGTGGGGGCAAGACGGAGCCGGGAGGTGCGGCGATGGCCGGGGTGGACATGTCCGAGGTGACCAGGACCCTGAAGGACGCGGCATACGTCACCGTCGGGTTCGGCGTCCTCGCCTTCCAGAAGGCCCAGGTGCGCCGCCGTGAGCTGGAAAAGCAGCTGGAGTCGCAGTCGAACCAGTGGCGCGAGCAGGTGGCGGGCGTGGCCGGCGAGCTCAGGAACCTCTTCGGAACGCCCTCGTCGTCCTGAGCCCGGCGGCTAGGGAGCGGCAGCCGCCGCAACTTCCCGGCGCCAGTAGGTCAAGACGTCGGCCAGGGTCTGGTCGAGAGGTATCTGAGGCTGCCATCCCGTGGCCTTGACCAGCCGCCCCGGATCGCCGCGGAGGACCGGAACATCGACCGGGCGCATCTCCACGGTCCCGGTCGACAACTCGAGCGGCACCCCTGACAGGTCGATCAGCCGTCTCGCCAGGTCGCCGATGACGAGATCTCTCCCGGAACACACGTTGTAGGTCAGCCCGGGCTCGCCTTCACGCAGCAGCAGCCGGTAGGCCCTGACGACGTCGCGGACATCGGTGAGGTCTCTGCGGGGGGTTGGGTTGCCCATCTCCAGCCGGGCCGCCCCGGACCGCTCGGCCTCCACGATGCGCCGGGCCAGGGCGGACACGACGAACGTGGGTGACTGTCCCGGGCCGATGTGGTTGAAGGGCCGGGCCACGACCACCGGCAGACCGAACCCGAGCCACGCCTGCGCCGAGGCCACCTCGGCAGCCACCTTGCTGGCGGCATAGGGCGACACCGGGTGCACCGGAACCTCCTCCCCCAGGGGAAGTTGGTCGGCCGACACCGATCCGTAGACCTCGGCCGAGCTCACTACCAGCACCCGGGGGGTCACCGGCTGGCGACGGGCCGAATCGAGCACGTGGACGGTGCCCTGGGCGTTGACGAGGAACGTGCGGGGCGGGTCCTTCCACGACGACCCGACGTGGGCCCAGCCCGCCAGGTGGTAGACGGCCTCAGGGGCGTAGGACTCGAAGAGCTCCTCCACCGCGGCGGCGTCGGTCACGTCGACCTCCTCGCCGGTGGCCAGAACCTCGTCGCCCTCCTCGCGTAGGTGGCTGACGAGCCAGCGCCCGGCGAAGCCCCGTCCTCCCGTGACGAGGGCGCGCATCACCAAGAAGCGACGGGCGAGGGGCGGCCGGCCATGCCAGCACCCTACCGACGGGCTGGCTGGGCCCCGGCGACCTCCCGGTACACCGCCTCGTGGGCAGCCGCGGCCGCCTCCCAGGTGTAGCGACCTGCCACCTCCAGCCCCAGACGACGCCGGCCGGCGTGGTCGCCATGGTCGCCGTCACCCTGCAGGACCCGCCCCAACGCATCGGCCAAGCCGTCGGGATCCCCGGCAGCGGTAGCCACCGCGGCCCCCGCGGCCAGCTCCTCCATCACCGAACCCTTGGTGGTGACCACAGGGGCTCCGCAGGCCAGCGCCTCGAGCACGGGCAGACCGAACCCCTCCTCCAGGGAGGGATAGACCACAGCGGCGGCCCGGCGGAGCAACGGGGGCAGGGTTGCATCGGCGACGAAGCCGGTGCGTACGATGCGCGAGGCATTGGGGCTGGCCGCCACCGCCCGCTCGAAGAGCTCGTTCCCCCACCCCTTCCCGCCGGCCACCGCCAGCTGCAGATCGGGATGGTCGGCGGCCAGCGAGTCGAAGGCACGCACGAGCGTGGCCAGGTCCTTGCGCGGTTCCAACGTGCCGACGAAGGCCACGTACGGGCGGCGCAGGCCGAGTGCCGCCACCTCCGCCCGGTCAGCCTCGGGATCGCCGTCGGGACGGAACAGCCCGTGGTCGACACCGTGGGGGATCACGTGGACGGGGCACTGCGGCTGCACGAGCTCCTTGAGCCGGGTGGCCGTCGCGCTGCTGACGCAGACGATGGCCGCCGCCAGCTGGGCTGCGGCCCTGGTGGCCCGCTTGAAAACGGCCACCTTGACCTTCTCGTGCCACTCCGGATGGTCGAAGAAGGTGAGGTCGTGCACGGTGACCACCTTCGGGACCTTGGCCACTTCCGGCATCGTGTAGTGCGGCCCATGGTGCACGGCGATACCCCAGCGGTCCACGAAGCGGGGGCTCGCCACCTGCTCCCACACCAGGCGCCGCACCCGGGAGTCGGGCACCACCGCCTTCACCTCGGTTCCCGGAGCCAGCGCCTGCCACCGTCGGGCATCCGACCGGCGGGCCTGCAACCTGAGCTCGATTCCCCCTCGGGCGTGCAGGGCCCGGGCCAGCTCGATCACGTAGCGCCCGGCCCCCCGCGGTTCGGCCGGTACCGCGCTGACGTCCAGCCCCACGGCCAGCCGCGGCGGGGATGACGGTGGCTCACCGGTCACTTCACCAGCGTCTCCCACAGCTCGACGTGACGCCTCGCCGCCGCCTCCCACGTCAGCTCCCCGCTGCGCAACAGTCCCGCCGTCACCAACTCGGAGCGGAGCCGCTCGTCCGAGGCGGCTCTCACGAGGGCGCTGGCGATGGCCCCGACATCCAGGGGATCCACCTCCAAGGCGGCGCCCCCGGTGCTGGGAAGTGGGCTCGCCACCACCGGCGTGCACTCGCGCATGGCCTCCACCGGTGGCAGGCCGAAGCCCTCCACGAGGGGGACGAAAGCCAGGCAGCGGGCCCGGCGGTAGAGCCCGGCCAGCTCCGCACCCCGCACCTCGCCGGCGAAGACCGTGCCGTGGGGGATGGCGGAGTCGGGCAGCGGGTTGCCCCACCCGTCGGGCCCCACCACCACCAACGGCCATGGTTCGGGCAGCTCGGGGCGGGCCAGGGCGTAGGCCTCCAGCAGCCGGCGGAGGTTCTTGCGGGGCTGAAGCGTCCCCACGGTGAGAAGGAACCCGTCATGCACCCCCAGTCGGTCGAGGAGCCGCTGCGCGCCCTCGATGTCGGCCGCCGGCAGGTGGTCGCAACCCTCCTCCACGACCTCGATGCGCTCCGCCCCGACGCCGGCGGCCACGAGGTCGTCGGCGGCCGTGCGGGCCGGCACCACCATGAGCCGGGCGCCGGCGACGGCCCGTTGCAGGGCGGCCTCGTGCCAGTGGCGTCCGCGCAACGGGTAGGCCTCCGGGACCCGGCGCCACGCCAGATCGTGCACCATGACCGAGAGCGGTGGGCTCTTGGCCGGCGCCGGGAAGGCCAGGGACGTGGCGTGCATCAGGTCGGCGGTACCCGGGGCGCCGAGCAGGCCCCGGTCCCAGGCCCGGGTCAGCATGGGGCCCGGGAGCACCGACGTGCGCAACGGCGGCCCCAGAGCAGCCAGAGGGTCGGGGTTCGCCTGGGCCCGGCTGGCGTGGAGGACGATGGCCGGAGCGTGGTCGGCCATCGTCCGCAGGCCCTGGAGCAGCCCGTGCACATAGGTGCCGATGCCACCGGAGACGGCCCGGCGCAGCTGCTCGACGATCACCAGCACCTCCACCTCCCTACCTTTGCCTGCCGGCGGCCTCCCGGTACAGCCGGACGAGCCCTGCTCCGCACTGGTCCCATCTGAAGCGACCCGCCTGCGCCGGCCCGGCGCGGCCCATCTCGGCCCTGACCCCGGGATCGTCGACCACCTCCGCGATTGCCGAGGCGAGGGCATCGACGTCACCGGGAGGAACCAGGCGCCCGGCGGAGCCGACCACCTCCGCCAGCCCGCCGGCGGAGGTGGCTACCACCGGGGTGCCGGCGGCCATGGCCTCCAGAGCCGGGAAGCCGAAGCCCTCGTACACCGACGGCACCACCAGCACGGCCGCCCCGGCGAGGAGGTCGGCCCGGGCCCCGGTGTCGATCCAGCCGAGGCGGCGCACCCGGCCGCCGTGGCGGGCCATGGCCACCGCCCCGGCGAGAGCCTCGCTCCCCCAGCCGTCCGGGCCGGCCACCACCAGCCCGAGGTCGGGACGTTCCCGTGCCAGGCGGTCGAAGGCCCGCACCAGGTCGGGAAAACCCTTTCTCGGCTCCACCGTGCCCAGCGCGAGCAGGTAGCGCGGCGAGCCGGCGAGATCGCAGCCGCGGTGGGCATCGCCTGTTTCAGCTGACGGCTCCACCCCCGAGGGAACCGCCCGCACCCGCTCGGCCGGCGCACCCAGCAGGCCCACCACCTCCTCGGCCACGAAGCGGGAGGGGGTGTGGACCCAGGCCCCCCGCCCCACGGCGGCCCGGATGAGGTCGGGATAGCGGAGGCTGGTCGGCGTGCACAGCTGGGGGAAGCGGAGCGCGGTCAGGTCGTGCACGGTGACAACGGTGGCAGCCCCCCGGGCCGGCGGGACCACGAAGTTGGTGCCGTGGACGACGTCGACCGGCCCCGTCCACCACTCCGCCGGCGGCCACGCCAGGCGCGCCCACAGCTCTGCCAGCGGCCGCGCCGGCATCGGCCGCCCGGCCACGGCAAGCCCAGCCGGCACCACCGCGGCGAGCTCGGCCCGGCCCCGCCAGGTGAGCCCGTAGGTGGACAGCTCGACCTCGTCGTGAGCGGCCAGCGCCCCCAGCACCCCCCGCACGAAGGTGGCGACGCCGGTCCCCCGGCCGACGAGGGGTGTGGCATCGAGGGCGACCCGCATGTCCGCCGGGACGCTACGCGCCCGGACCGGTCGGAGCGAGGGACCAGATGCTGGCGGCCGGTACTCGCTGGTCGCGCTGCGGGGCCAGTACCGTGACCGTTCCAGTGCCGATCTCTTTGGAACACAGCTAGGTGGCGGGCCTGCGGGCGCTGCTGCGGCCCCTCAACCGCCAGCTCCGCCAGCACGTCGAGGAGGTCACCCTCCCCCGGCTCGACCACCTGTCGGGTCAGATCGAAGACGTTCGCACCGCGACGCTGGAGGTGCGACGGTTCGTGACCGACGACCTCGACGCCTCGAACGAGGCGTCGGCTCTGCTGGGGCGGGCGCTGGCCGGCCTCACCGACGCGGTAGCCGAGTTGCGGGGCGAGGTGGCCGGGTTGAGCAGCGAGGTGGCGCAACTGAGGGCACGTCTGGTCGCCGGAGAGCCGGGCGGCGAGGCCGGAGCGCCGGGTCACTGAAGCCGGCCGCGTCCCCACCCGTCCTGGTCGACCTCCAGGGGGCCCAGAGCGTCGACCACCGTGACCGGGGGAT
>JAHWJU010000084.1 GCA_019348255.1 Actinomycetota bacterium
AGCCGAGCTCCTTGACGAACGCCAGCGTGGAGGCAGCCTCCTCCTCGTCGATCTTGGACATGGCGAAGCCCACGTGGACCAGCACCCAGTCGCCTACGGCGACGCCGCCCTCGTCCCCGGCCACGAGGCCGATGTTGATCTCACGGCGCACGCCGTCGATGTCGACGACCGCTTTGTGCTGCTCGACGCCTGAGAGATCGACGATTTGGCCGGGTATGCCGAGGCACATGGGGGTGGTCCTCCGAGGAGTGCGTTGGTAGATGCAGGGTACACCTAGTACCTGAATTATTCGGAGCGGTGGCCCGCCCGCGGGTCGGCCGGAACGGCGTTCAGGCGGTGACGGAGACCAGCTGCTCGGCCAGGGCGGCGATGGACGCCACCGCCGGCCCCTCGGGGCTGTGGTCGATCAGCGCCTTGGCGGCCCGATCGGCTCCGAGCACCTCGTCGCTCCAGGGCACCTTCCCGTCGAGGGGCACATCGTGGCGCCCGCAGAACTCGGCGATGGCCTCGACGTCGGCCGGCGAGCGCACCTTGTTTGCCACCGCCGCCACCCTGCGGATCGGCAGCTCCGAAGCCAGGGAGGCCATCCGGCGCATCGTCTCCAGCGACCGGTAGTAGGGCTCGGTCACGAGCAGGAGGGCGTCGACATGTCGGGTGGTGCCGCGGCTGAAGTGCTCGGGGGACGCCTCCAGATCGAGGATGGTGATCATCGGCTCCGCCACGTTGGCGGCGTCGGCCAGGATGCCGCTCACCGTCGCGTGCGCCGAGCACAGGCAGCCCTCGTCGGCGTGGGCGGGCACAGCCATGAGCAGCACCGAGACGCCGTCGGGGGCCACGATGCCATGACGTTCTACGACCGTGGAGACGGGATCGATCAGCGCGGCACCGTTCAGCCGCCGGGAGACCAGCCCGAGCGGCATGGGACGCAGCGAGGCCGCCACCTCCCGCTCACAACCCAGGGCGTACGCGACATTCGGGTTGCTGTCACCGTCGATCACGAGGACCCGGTGGCCCTGGCGGGCCAACAGGCGGGCGAGGGTGGCAGAGATCGTGGTCTTGCCGGCACCGCCCTTGCCGGCCACGGCGATGCGCAGAGATGTGTTCACAGGCGAACGCCTTCAGCTACGGCGTCGAGGTCGCCGTCGCCGGCGTCGGCGTCGGCGGCCGCCGGCCCCATCGGGGCCGAGGCCATGCCGTCGTAGCGCTCCAGGTACGCGGAGAGATAACGGTGGCTCTCCCGCAGGGCCCCCGCCCATGCGTGCAGCCAATCGACGCCGTCAGAGGTGAGCCGGTACGTCCGGCGGGCGGGGCCGGCCGAGGAGTGCTCCCACTCCGATGCCACCAGGCCCTCGGACTCCATGACCCGTAGGGCCCGGTACAGCCCCCCGGGGTCGACGCTGTGGAGACCGAGACCTGCGATCTGGTCGAGCAGGTCGTAGCCGTGGGCGGGGGTCTCGCCGATCAGCAACAACAGGCTGGCGCGAAGGTAGTTGCGGGGAAGCCCTCCCTGGGGCTCCTCCAGGTGCTTGGCCGCCATCTCAGTCGTGCGGGTGGGAGTCGTGGTCGTGACCGCTGCGGGCCTCCGCGCAGGCGGAGGCCTCCTCCGGTGAGCTGTGGCACCAGCAGTCGGCGCTGCACTCTCCATGGGTGGGGCGGGTGAGCTCGGAGAAAGAGGTGACGAACTCCAGCGCACCCTCCTTGAGCCCTACTTCCGACAACATATAGCGGTCGCCCGCGCGCTCGACGTAGCCCTCGTCCACCAGCGTGTCGAGGTACTGCACTCCGATCTCAGAATCGACCCCGAGGAACCGCTCGAGCAGAGTCGGGTCGACCTGATCGCCGAAGCCTTCGCCCCGCAACCAGTACATGACCTGGAGGATCTCGCTTCGCCAGTAGAGTGCCCGGAGGGCCTCCGACTTGGGCTGGTGCATCGTTTCCGACACCTGCCCCCCCTTTCGTTCTCGGCCCGGAGCCGCGCTGGCAAATTCGCCAGATAGATGTAGGCTACACCTAGCGCAAGCGAGAGCGAGGGGGCGTCAGAGTATGGCGAACGAGGAATCTGCCGGTCGACGGCGTTCACGGCGGAGCCGGGGAGACGGAGTCGGAGCCGGGGATCAGTCGATGAAGCCGGTGATGACCGAGGGCGGCATCATGCCGGGCGGTTCCGAGATGGGGACCTACAAGCCCGAGGTGGCACTGGGGGTGCACGAGCTGATCGACGGGTACGACCCGGCCGATCCGTTCGCGCCCATCGGCGTCCGGAGCCGGCTGGTGCAGCCGAGCGACGACACGCTGCGGTTCGGCCCGCTGGAGAAGATCTACCTGATCTGGATGGTCGGTGGATCCTGCGACGGCTGCACCGTGGCCGTCACCGGCGGAACCCACCCCAGGGTGGAGCACCTCCTCCAGGGCATCATCCCCGGCATGCCGCGGGTTGAGCTCATCCACACTGTTGTGTCGACCGAGTCCGGGCCCGAATGGGTGCACAACCTGTTCATGGCCGAGCGCGGCGAGCTCGACGCTCCCTACGTCATCACGTGGGAGGGCTCGATCATGGACGAGTCCATCGCCGGCGAGGGCTACTGGATGGGCCTGGGCGACGACCCCGTCACCGGCCGCCAGATCAGCAGCCTCGAGTGGCTCGACCGCCTCGCGCCGGGCGCCGCGGCCATCATCGCCATCGGCACCTGCGCGACCTGGGGTGGCATCCCCGCTGCCAAGGGCAACGTCACCAACTCGATGGGGATGATGGACTACCTGGGCAAGGACTACCGGTCGTCCTTCGGAGTCCCCGTCGTCAACATCCCGGGCTGCTCGCCGATCGGCGACAACTACCTCGAGACCGCGGCTGCGGTCTGCCTCTTCCTCAACGGCCTTGCGCCGCTCCCCGAGTTCGACGAGCTCGGCCGCCCCGCATGGCTGTTCGGAGAGACGGTGCACCGCCACTGCCCCCGCGCCGGCTACTACGAAGAGGGCGTCTTCGCCGAGGAGTATGGCGACAAGGAGTGCCTGGTCGAGCTCGGTTGCTGGGGACCAGTGGTCAATTGCAACATCGCCGAGCGCGGCATCGTCGACGGTCACGGGGGCTGCATGCAGATGGGTGGCATCTGCATCGGCTGCACGATGCCCGGCTTCCCCGACAAGTTCGCCCCGATCTACGCCAAGTCGCCGGGTTCGCTCCTGTCGAGCAACACCTGCCGGGTGACGGGCGGCTTCATCCGCCGCATGCGCGGCCTGACCATGGTCGACAAGAACATGACGCCCCGATGGGAGCAGGACGCGCCGAGCGGCTGGGCCCGCTCCCGTACCGGTCCGCGAGGCGCCCTGAAGACGTTCCACAAGTTCTACAGCGCCTACCAGCACGCCAAGGGCTGAGAGAAAGCCCAGAAGGGGGTACGACGTGTGCTTCAAGAATCTTCCCATTGAGTTCGACGACAGCGGCAAGGCGCGCCTGAAGGAAGGTGTCAGCGACCCGTTCGCCTTCGTCGACAAGCCGGTCGAGAGCTATGTCCGGCGCCAGGACGGCCCAGGCGCCATGGTGTCCGCACCGCCCAAGCTGCGTGACTGGAGCATCGACCCCGTCACCCGGGTGGCCGGCGCTCTGGCCGTCCACACGACTCTCGACCTCGAGAACCGGGTGGCCGTCGACGCCTACTCCCGGGCCATGCTGTTCCGGGGCTACGAAGTCATCCTGCAGGGGCGTGACCCCCGCGACGCCATCGACATCAGCTCCCGGGCCTGCGGTGTGTGCGGCGGCGTCCACGCCACCGTGTCCTCGTTGGCCATCGAGCAGGCGTTCGGCATCTGCCCGCCGCCCCTCGGCGTCGAGGTCCGCAACCTGGGCGAGGTCGGCGAGATGTTCTACGACCGCCCGCTGCACCTCGGGCTGCTGGCCGGCCCCGACTACTCCACCTCGCTGCTCTCGGTCACCAACCCCGAGCTGATCGGCCGGGCGGAAAAGACGCTGGCGCCCCACGGCGACCTGCACGGCTACCGCACCATCAAGGACATGATGGACGCCCTCAACCCGCTCACGGGAAGGGTGTACCTCGAGGCCCTGGAGTGGACCCGGGTCGGGCGCATCATGTGCATGCTCATGTACGGCAAGTACCCGCACCCTTCGACCCTGGTGCCCGGCGGCGTGTCGACCACCATCTCCACCTCGTCGTTCAACGAGTACTACACCCAGCTGGGCAAGATCTTCGACTTCGCCAAGGTCATCTCCCGCTTCTGGGACGACCTGGTCGAGTTCTTCTACGAGGCCAACCCGGCCTACGAGCAGGTGGGTGCCCGCCCGACGAACCTGGCTCAGGTCGGCATCTGGGACAACTCCGACGTCTACGACGCCACCTACGCGAACGTCGACCGCTGGGGCAACGCCCGCTACGCCAAGCCCGGCATCATCATCGACAACAAGCTGGTCACCACCGACTTGACCGCGATCAACATGGGCTTCGAGGAGTTCGTCTCCCACTCGTTCTACGACGACTGGACCAAGAGCGCCTCGCAGCGGTTCTCCTCCGATCCTCTGGGCAACCCCATCTCGGCCTACCACCCGTGGAACAAGACGACCCTGCCCCGGCCGTCGGGGACCAACTTCAAGGAGAAGTACACCTGGGACACCGCTCCCCGGTGGGACCGCCAGGTGGTGGAGACCGGCGCCTACGGCCAGCTGTGGACAACGGCGCTGGCCAAGAACACCGACGACAACCCGTTCTTCGAGTCGACCGGTGAGGGCCTGCGCATCACGCTCCCCCGCCACGGGCTGCCCGAGGACGAGCTGTACTGGAAGGTTCCCCGCCAGATCAACGCCCTCGAGCGGAACCGGGCCCGGGCCTACTCCATGGCCTTCACCGCCGCCATCGGCATGAACTGCATGCTCAAGGCCCTCAACTACTGGCGCCGGGGCGAGACCGCGGTGCACACCAAGTTCAAGATCCCCAAGGACGAGCGTGTCGCCGTCGGGTTCTGGGAGGCCGGCCGCGGCTGGCTGGTGCACCACATGCACATGGACAAGGGCAAGCTGGTCAACTACCAGATCACCACTCCCTCCACCCTCAACGCCTCCCCCCGGGACCCCTTCGGCCAGCTCGGCCCCTACGAGCAGGCCATCGTGGGTACGCCGCTGCTCGAGAGCGTGGCCGACGACCAGGTCAAGGGCATCGACGTCCTGCGGGCCATCCGCAGCTTCGACCCGTGCATGCCCTGCACCACGCACATGGACACCGGCAAGGGCGTCATCGTGCGTGAGGTCAACTCCTGCAGCTGCACCCTGGAATAGAGCGGTGACCGACGCCGTCCGCGTCATCGTGGGCGGCGTCGGTCTGCCGTGGTTGCGTGACCTCGACTTCGGCACGCAGTTCGTCCGCCGCGTCGAGAACCTGGAATGGCCGCCCGGAGTCGTCATCGAGGACCTGTCCTACGCGGCGCACCGGGTGTTGCACCTCCTGCAGGACCTGCAGCCGGCCAAGGTGGTCCTGGTGGGGGCGATGCCTCGTGACATCGACCCGCCAGGCACCATCCGCCGGTATGTGCTCGACCTCACTCCGCCACCAGACGACGAGGTACACGAGCGCTTGGGGGAAGCCGCGGGTGGGATCATCGACCTCGACCACACGCTGGCGGTCGTCCGCTACTGGGGCGGGTTTCCGAAAGACACAGTGGTGGTCGAGATCGAGCCTGCCGACCGTTCGTTCGGCCTCGGCTTCAGCGACGAAGTGGAGGCGGCGGTCGAGCAGGTGCTAGCCATAGTAAGAGAGGAGGTCGGTGCATCATGAGCGACCTGACGGAAGAACTGCCGTACGGCCCCGCCGAGGACATCCCCTACGTCGAGGTGCTTCGCCGCATCGGTGAGCTGGCCGACGAGCTCACCAACCATCCCGACCCGCAGGTGGCGGAGAAGGTCGGCGACCTGCTCGACTGGGTCGACGCCTTTCACCGCGACGGCCTCGGGCGGCTGGTCGAGATGATCCGCGCCTGGCGGGGCGAGATCTTCCTGGAGTCGGTAGCCAGCGACGAGATCACCGGCATGTTCCTCGGGGCCTACGGCCTCGGCGAGGATCCTGAGTCCGCCGCGATGGCAATGGAAGCCGTGACGGCTGCGCTGGACGAGCTACGGCCCTACGCCGAGTCCCACGGCGGCTCGATCGAGCTCGACAGCATCACCGACGGGGTGGTCAAGGTGCGGATGCTCGGCAGCTGCGACGGCTGTCCCAGTTCGTCGGCCACCCTCAGCCAGGGCGTCGAGGAGGCGCTGCGCCGGCACTGGTCAAACTTCCGGCGTCTCGAGCTGGTCGACGAAGTCGCCGAAGCGCCGGCCGAAGCCCCACCGGCGCCCACCACCTTCCTGCACATTCGCGGTCACGAGGGGGCATAGCGTTGGCGATGCCGCCCGAGGAGCTCGCCAAGCGGGCCCGGGCGCTGGCTCAAGCCCATCCTCTCACGCCCTTGGCGCGGCGCTACCAGCAGCGGACGGTCGACTCCGAGGGAGCCAGTCAGCCCCTGGCCGAGATCGGGATCTGGGCCGGCGCCGCGTTGTTGGTGGGGTACTGCCTGCGCCGGGTGGAGGAGAGCGAGGCGGGCCTGGCGCTCGAGGCGGTGGATCGTGACTCTCCGCTGGTGGAAGGGGTGGATGATCTCGACGACCTGGTGGAGCGAGCCACGGCCATCGCCGCCGATGTCCGGGCCGGCACCGGTGGCCATGTGATCGGTGGTGACGAGCGAGTCATCAAGGCCTTGGACCTCATCGTGGCCTCGGAGGTCGACAAGCGGCTCCACAACTGGCGGGAGAGCTTCGACGAGGCGGCGTGGGCCGAGTTCGAGCAGTACGTGACGTGGTGGGTGGTGCAGGGCTACGCCGTGCGGGTGGCCGAGATGGTCACCGGCGCGGTGGCGTGACTGCAGTGCGGATCCTCATCTCCGGGTTCGGGAACGTCCTTCGCTGCGACGACGCGTTCGGCGTCGAGGTGGCACGCCGCCTCGAGCAGGTGGCGCTCCCCGCCGGGGTGCGGGTGGTCGAAACTGGCATTGCCGGGCTCACGCTGGTACAGGAATTGCGCGACGGGTTCGACGCTCTCGTGGTGGTGGACGCCGTCGACCACGGGCGGCTCCCCGGAACCGTGCTCATGATCGAGCCGGAGGTCCTCGACGTGGACACGCTCTCGTGGGACCAGCGCCACGAGCTGCTCACCGACATGCACCTGACCACCCCCGAGCGGGCCTTCGTGATGGCCCGCGCCCTCGGGGTGCTCCCGGAGAACAGGTTGCTGGTGGGGTGCCAGATCAGTGACCCGGAGGCCGTGGGAGAAGAGATGACACCCGAGGTGGCCGCCGCCGTCGACGTGGCCGTGGCCGAGATCGTGCGCCACGTGAACGCGCTGACCGCTTCTATGCCGGCGTGACCGACGCCGCTCCGCCGACCTCCGATCGCCGAAAGGCCATCGAGGACCTGGAGGCCCAGCTATCACGCATTCCGCGGGCGTCGCGGCCCTACGAGCACGCCGCCGTCGCCTACCGCCTGGGTCTCGCCTACGCGGAGGCGTCACTGGGCAACCCGACCGAGGGGTTTCGCCGCGCCCTCGCCTACTACGACGTTGCCGCGGGCATCTTCGACCCGCGCTTCGACCCGGCCGAGCATGCCCGGGTGCTGAACGCCGCAGGTGCGGCGCACCGTGGCCTGGGCGACCCCCGTCGGGCGGCGAGTCTGTTCGACAAGGCCGCCGTCCTGCTGGAGGGTCGGGGGCGCGATGCCGAGCGGGCGGCCGCTCTGAACAACCTCGGGCTGAGCCTGGCGGAACTGGGGGAGCACGACCGAGCGGTGGCCGCCTGTGATGACGCGCTCCCGTTGTTCGACGAGGATACGGCAGAAGGGCGCAGGGGCCGGGTCGCCACGCTGCACAACCGGGGCATGGCACGCGCCGCCGTCGGAACTCCCGAAGCCCTCGCCGCGGCCCTTGCCGACTATCGCGAAGCGGCCGAGCAGGTGGATGTGGCCGAAGCCCCCTACCATTTCGCGCTGGTCCATCACAGCATCGGTGTCACCTGCAGCGCGCTGGCCGGGCTCGGGTCGAACGACGCCGGGCCGCATGGAAGCCAGCGGCTGCTGCACGAGGCGGTGGGCGCGTTCACTCAGGCGCTGGCGGTGTTCCGGAGGAGTGACTTTCCCCAGCAGCACGCAGTGGCCAAGCACAATCTGGGCTTGGCGCTGGTGGCGCTGGGCGAGCGGGACGACCTGCGCCGTGCCCTCGTCTGCTTCGAGGACGCGGCCGCAGTCTTCGATCCCCGACAGCAAGGAGCGGCCTGGCAGCAGGCGTATGCCAGCTTGCAGAGAGTCGAAGAGCAACTGGGCCAGCACTATCCGGGGACCAGCCGGTCACAGCACTTCGTGACCCTGGTCGCAAGCAGCGACGAGCGGGAGGCCGTGACGTTGCTCAGGGACCGGTTGACGCGGCTCCTCGAGCTACCGGAAGGAATCGCCCAGGGCGTCTTCATCGATCTGGCGTTGGCGGTCACCGGCCTGGGGTACGACCGGGCCCGTAGTGTCACGGCCAGAATGTTGGATGTGCTGATGGAGCTCCCGAACGAGAGGTTGGCCTTTGTGCTGGGCGCCATCCTCGACGCCCATCGGCGGCTGGCTCCCGAAGCTGAAGAGGAGGCGCGGGCAGTGCTCGATCAGGCGGTAGCCGATGCTCTGGTGGGGCCCCAGCGCATCTGGGTGCGCGACTACCTCTACTCGCGCGGCTTCGAGCGGCCGTGAGCGCCGTGGACGGGCAGCCAGCGCCTGAGGCGACGGCGGTCGCGACCGCCCGGGCGTTCGTGGCCGCCGTCGCTTGGGGGGAGCACCACAAGGTGTGGGAGATGCTCAGCAGCGGGGGGCGCAGCGTGGTGCTGCGAGTGGCGTCGAAGCGGGGGATGGACGAAGCGATGGTGGCGCGGCTTCGTGACGGCACCGCGGCCAGCTCCGAGCGGGAGCAGTTTCTCACCGACCTGGTCAACGGGCTGCGAGCCGACCTCGAGGGCAACAACCTCGAGGGCCTCGACTTCGAGCCCGACCCGGCTCCGGAACCCGGGCGCTCGCGGGTCATCCTCGTGGCGCCGATGCCGGCGGGGTTGTCAGCGGGGCTGCCGGTGGGATCTGTGGAGTTGACCGACGAAGGCCATGGCTGGCGGGTTGAGCGGCTGTTGCCGAGGCCGGGCCAGGCATGACGGAACTGATGACATGAGCCAGGGGTGGCAGGAGGACGACCTGGGGGGGCACCCGGTCCGGCGCTTCCCGCTGTGCGTCTCGGCCGCTGCGCTGGCCCTGGCCTGGGCGAGGCAGGAAGAGGCACCAGCCGGTGCCACCGTGGTGGTGGAACGTGAAGTCAGCCCCCTCGGCCGCATCGGCAGGTTGTGGACCCAGACGCCGGAGAACTCCCTCGTGTGTGCTGTCGTGCTGAGGCCGGCTCTGGCGGCCGAGGAGGCGGATGTCGTCTGGTTGATCGGCGGATTGGCTGCCGCCGAGGCGGCGCAGTCGCAGGCCGGCATGGAGGTGGGGACTTGGTGGCCTGACGATGTCGTCCGGGCCGACACGCTGGAGCCGGTGGCGACGCTGAAGGCGGAGGTGCAACTGGGACCCGGGCGGGTCCGCAGTGGCGTCGTCACCTTCCGCTTCGACCTGGAGCGGCTCAGCCTCGATGCCGACAGTCGCGACCCGTTGCTCGCCGCACTGCTCCGGGCGCTCGACACGGGAGCCGAAAGGGTGGAAGAGGGGGGCAGTCGGACGGTGGCGGAGGCCTACGAAGAGCACTCAGCCCTGTTGGGCCGGCGGGTGAAGATCGACCTTCTCCCGAAGGGAACCACCCGCGGGACCGCCTCGCGGCTGGACCGGCTGGGACGTCTCGAGCTCCAATCGTCCACCGGGATGATCGAACACATCGGCATCGACACCCTCCGCAAGCTCGAGGCGGTGTGACCTTGCCGCCCCGGGGCGAAGCCTGCCACCAGGTGCGATGATGGCAGGTGCGATGATGGCGGCTGAACGGAGGATGCGCCCATGAAGCTGGGGATCGTAGGAAAGGGAGGCGTGGGCAAGACCACGCTCTCCGCTCTCATCTCACAGATGTACGCCGAGCGGGGCAAGCGGGTGCTCGCCATCGACACCGACTCGAACCCGAACCTGGCGTTCAGT
>JAHWJU010000255.1 GCA_019348255.1 Actinomycetota bacterium
CCGGGCACCCGCCGGCGCTGCTCTGGCACGACGGCGAGGTCCGCAAGCTGCGCTCGACGGGGCCTCTTTTGACCCTCGTCCCCAATGGGACCTACACCAGCCGCGAGATCGCCATGCTGCCCGGCGACCTCATCCTCATGTACACCGACGGTCTCATCGAGGCAAGGGCCGGGGAGCAGCTCTTCGGTGAGGACCGGGTCTCCCAGATCCTGCGCCGCGACCCCGGCCAGTCTGCCTCCGTCCTGTGCAAGTCGCTCCGAGAGGCGGCCCGTGACTTCTCCGCCGCCCCCCTTGGTGACGACCTGGCCATCCTGGCCATCCGCAGGACGTGACCGAGCCACACGACGGGGGGGCCAACCGGCTCTGGGAGGCGACGGACCGGGCGCGGCAGGGGAACCTGGCCGGCCAGCAAGCGAAGCTGGCGAGCCACGGCAAGCTGTTCGTGAGGGAGCGCCTGGAGCTGTTGTGTGATCCCGGCTCCTTCGTGGAGGACGGCCTGCTGGCCAACGCCGCCGCCGGCGATCTTCCCGCCGACGGCGTGGTCACCGGCATCGGGCGCGTCGACGGGCGAGCCGTCTGCGTGATGGCCAACGACTCCACGGTCAAGGCCGGGTCGTGGGGGGCGCGGACGGTGGAGAAGATCGTCCGGCTGACGGAGTACGCGCTGAGCCACGAACTTCCGGTGTTCTGGCTGGTCGACTCGGCCGGTGCCCGGATCACCGACCAGGTCCAGCTGTTCCCGGGTCGCAGGGGAGCAGGGCGCATCTTCTACAACCAGGTGCGACTGTCGGGGAAGGTTCCCCAGATCTGTTGCCTCTTCGGCCCCTCGGCCGCCGGCGGTGCCTACATCCCGTCGTTCTGCGACATCGTGATCATGGTCGAGGGCAATGCGTCGATGTACCTCGGTTCACCTCGGATGGCAGAGATGGTCATCGGCGAGAAGACGACGCTCGAGGAGATGGGCGGTGCCCGCATGCACGCAACCGTCTCGGGCTGCGGCGACAACCTCGTCTCCGACGACGCCGAGGCGATCGACATGGCCAGGACCTACTTCTCGTACCTTCCGTCGAACTGGCGGGACGATCCGCCACTGGAGGAGCCGGCCAAGCCCGAGCGTGCCCTCGACGCCGCCGTCATCCCGGAGCGGGAGACAGTCGGCTACGACATGCACCAGGTCATCGAGGGGCTGGTGGACGCCGGTTCCTGGTTCGAGGTGAAGCCGCTGTTCGCCCCCGAGCTCGTCGTCGGCTTCGGGCGCCTGGAGGGGGCGACGGTGGGCATCGTCGCCAACAACCCCCAGCACAAGGGCGGGGTCCTGTTCGTGGACTCCGCCGACAAGGCGACCCGGTTCATCAACTGCTGTGACGCCTTCAACATCCCGCTGCTCTTCCTGGCCGACGTGCCGGGGTTCATGATCGGGACCCAGGTGGAGCGCGACGGCATCATCCGCCACGGCGCCAAGATGATCAGCGCCGTTGCCGAGGCGACCGTGCCGAAGATCTCGGTGATAGTCCGCAAGGCCTACGGCGCCGGCCTGTACGCCATGGCCGGCCCCGCCTTCGAACCCGAGGCCAGCCTGGCGCTGCCCTCGGCCAAGATCGCGGTGATGGGGCCCGAGGCTGCCGTCAACGCGGTGTTCGCGAACAAGATCGCGGCGATCGACGATCCCGACGCGAGGGCCGCCTTCGTGGCCGAGCGGCGAGGCGAGTACGAGGCCGACGTCGACCTGCTGCGACTTGCCTCGGAGCTGGTCGTCGACTCCGTCGTGGCGCCGGAGGCGTTGCGGGAGGAGCTGCTGGCCCGCTTCTCCGCCGCGCAGGGCAAGAGCCGGTTCTTCAGCGATCGCCGCCACGGGATCGCTCCGGTGTGACGTCGCTGCCGTCGTGTGTGCGCATCCGGGAGGTGGGCCCCCGGGATGGTCTGCAGGGCGAGTCGCCCGTGGCGGTGCCGGACCGGGTCCGCCTCGTGTCCGCGCTGGCAGCGGCCGGCTTGGGGGAGATCGAGGCCGTGGCCTTCGTGTCGCCGCGGGCAGTGCCGGCGATGGCCGGGGCGGCCGAGGTGCTCGCCGGCCTCGACCGCGACAGCGGCGCGGTGTACGTCGCCCTCGTGCCCAACGTCCGGGGGGCGGAGCTGGCGCTCGAGGCCGGGGCGGAGGCGCTCAACGTGACGATCTCTGCCTCCCGGGAGTACAGCCACCGCAACGTGGGCCAGAGCATCGAGGAGTCGCTGGCGGGCCTGCGGTCGATCTGCGCTCTGGCGGCCGGCCGGCCCGTCGACGCCACCGTCTCCTGTGCGTTCGGGTCGCCCTACGAGGGCGACATCGAAGCCGGCGTGGTCGCGACCGTCGGGGCACGAGCGTCGGAGGCCGGCGCCACCTCCCTCACCTTCGCCGACACCACCGGAATGGCGACGCCGCGACGGGTGGAGGAGCTGGTGGCGTCGGTGGGGAGCGAGATCCGCCTGCACTTCCACGAGACGCGGGGCACCGGCCTGGTCAACGCCTACGCCGCGCTCCAACTGGGGGTGACCGCGTTCGACACGTCCATCGGGGGTCTCGGCGGGTCCCCCTTCGTCGCCGGCGCCGGCGGCAATCTCGCCACGGAGGGCCTCGTCCACCTGCTCGACGACCTCGGCGTCACCTCGGGTGTGTCACTGGAGCGGCTCCTGGAGGCGGCGGCGCTCGCGCAATCGCTCGTGAAGCGGGTGCTGCCCAGCCCCGTGGCCGCGGCCGGGCCCCGCTCCCGGCTGGCGCCGGCCTGAGGGCGCTCGGTGCCGTACTGCGACGACTGCAGCCGTTTCTGGAGCCCGCCGTCGATGGGCCCCGCCGGCGAGTGTCCCACCTGCGGTCGTGTCCTCGCCCCGGTGCCGAAGGCTCCGTGGCACTTCAAGCTGTTGGTCGCCGCCGTTGTCGCCTATCTCGGCTTCCGCGCCTACGAAGGTCTCATGTGGGTGCTGGCCCGCGTGTGACGGCTACCATCACGTGTTCCGGGCTGTGGCGCAGTTTGGTTAGCGCGCTTGACTGGGGGTCAAGAGGTCGGAGG
>JAHWJU010000085.1 GCA_019348255.1 Actinomycetota bacterium
ACGGAACGCCTCCCACCCCTGCGCCCGCTCGTTGCCCGACGTGCTGGCCAGGGCGTGACGGGCGACCTGGAGTTGGCGCATGATGGCGAACGGGTCGGCGAAGTCGACGCCCTCTCGCAGGGCCTCTCCCCGCGCCGCCTGGGTCCGAGTGGCTCTCACCGGCTGACGGCCGTCGATCTGGACCGTCACTTCGGAGTCGGTCGAGCCGTGCCAGATGTTGGCCGTCAGGTGGCTGCCATCCCTCAGGTCCTGCGGGGTCAACACGTTCGGATCCCCGAGATCGTTGATGTTGACCGGAGGCGGCGAGGACGTCACGCCCCGGTTCTGTCCCTTCCACGTTCTCAGCGTCTCGAACCACTGCCGGAAGAACGGCGAGGAGATCGACAGCGACATCTGATCATCGGCGCGGCGGCCGGTGGCGCGGTAGGTGTCTTGATAGGAGTTGCCCTTGACCGCGAGGTTCACGTAGCCGGGGGGCTCGCCATTGCGCTGGATGGTCTCGGGGATGCCCCTCATGTCGAGGTCACCGGTCCACCACGAGCCGGACGCGGCCCCGACGGACAGGTGCTGGAAGGGCAGGCGTCCCGCGCCGACTGTGTCCTGCCAACCGGCGAAGCTGTCGCCGGCGAGCATGTTCTCGACGGTCTGGACGTGACCCGCCACGGACAGCGCCGGGCGCCCCTCGAGGAGCGCATGGAGTTGCGTGATGTCGTCGGTCTGATGCTTCGTGGAGCCCTGATCGTTGAACGACACCAGCGGGATGTGGGTGGCGATGACGATCAGCTTGTCCTGGGGAACGTGGGCGAGGTCGTTGGCCACCCACGTCATCTGTTCCGGACCGATAACCCCGTTGTAACTCGGGTGGTTGGCCGGGTCGGCGCAGAACGGGTGCTTGCCGTCGGCGTTGTCGACCTCGGGGGTGCACGGGTACCGCACGTTGTCGAGCCCGATGAAGTGCACCTGGCCGACGTCGTAGGAGTAGTACTCGGGCCCGATCTCCCGGCGGTAGGTGTCGAAGGAGTGCTCGTCGGTCTTGGCGTCGAAGTCGAGGTCGTGGTTGCCCGGGACGGCGCGAATCGGGATGCCGGCCAGGCTCATGACCTCTTTGAGGCGTGGGTAGATGCCGAGGTCGTCGCCGGCGACGTCGCCCACGATCAGCCCGCCACACTGGTCCAGGTCCTCCCGCGCTGCGAGGTCGGCCACCACGCCGTCACGCAGGTAGCCCACCTCACGATTGCTGTACGTCTGGGTGTCGCCGATGATGGCGCAGTCGAACTCCTTGGACTCTCTGGCCTTCGCCATAGGGAAGTTGATGGATTGCGGCAGAGGGCCAGTCGGCGGCAGGCCGCCGAAGCGCAGGTCGGGCGACCCGTTGGGTAGGTGGTGGTAGAAGAACTGCGGCACGTTGTCCTCGTCCATCGGCACCTCGTAGCCGGCCGGCTTGGTCACGAAAACGGTCATGCCCTCGTAGGCGGGAAGCTCGTAAGCCCCCCTCCCGTCGGTCGTCACCACCTCGCGGCCGTTGGACACGGCGACGTCGGCGATGCCGCGCTCCCTTCTCTGACGGCGTCCATCGCGATTCCTGTCGTTGAAGACCACACCTTGCGCCGTTGCTGTCTCGGCGGCCGGACGGCTCGGCCCCCGAACCACCTCGACGTCGGCCACGTACTGCGCTCCACTCTCCGCGCCGGGAGCCATTGGCGTATCCGCCATGAGCATCCCGACGCTGAGCACCAGCACCGTCCCGCCCGCCGACATGCGGCGCGCTTCCCTCGCTTTTGGTCGTAGTCGCATCCATACCTCTCCCGTCACGGGGACCTTTGGAGCCCGGCAGCCCGTGACACCACCGCCGGGTGCCAAAGGAGTAACTGACCCCGATTTCAGACAGAGAGACCGAAAGGGACCACTGCCCATCAGGCAGATGAACTGTCCGTGCGTCACCTCTTGCCAACGGCCTGTGGTGCTGCTTTGGCCGCACCTGGCGCTACCCAAGTGACGCTGGGTGCCGCCGTACCGCGCACCGCCGCTTCAGCCAGGGGCACCGGCGCGGGCCAGGGAGGCGTTGTCCCAGCCCGCCTCGTCGGTGACGTCTCGGCCGAACCAGGGCGGCGGCACGAACGACGCGGCCTCCTCTTCCGAGGCGAACTCCACCTCGGCTGTGCAGAGCCCGTGCAGTGCCCCCCCGTAGACGTCGACGTCGGCGACGGCCGCACCGAGGGTGACGCGGTGGCGCACCTTTTCCAGGCGTCGCCCTTCTGTGTGTGGCCACAGATCCTCCGCCTCCTCGGTCGCGATCGCCACCTCGACCTCTGTCCGCGCGAGGCCGTAGCCGGCTTTGACGGTGAGGGTGGCGCCCCCGGCGCTGATGCGAACCCGGACCTGCACGTCGCCCTCCTCTGCGATATACCCTTGCCGCAGCCGCACGCCAGGACCGAGCACATCCGCGTCCGGTAGATCGGTGACCAGGAACTTCCGCTCGACCTCGGTGCTCATGGCCCACAGCTTCACCCATCCCGAACTGGACCCTCTGGCCGTCACGACGGCGCTGGCCGGCGCCGGCTTCGAGCTGCACCCCCCGGTCAGGTTCAGCCGGACCCTGCTCGACACCTTCGACGGTCGCCTCCGGGGCGGAGGCCTCAGGCTCGAGATGGTGGAGAGCGAAGGGCTCGAACTGGTGCTGGCCGGCGACGGTGGCCCTGTGGCCGCCCCGGCCCAGGCCGCTCCGCGCTTCGCCCGGGATCTTCCCCCCGGACCGGTTCGCTCGCGGTGCGAGCGCCCCATCGGCGTCCGCGCCCTCCTGCCCGTGATCACGGTGTCGGGCACCCGCACGCTCGGGGTACAGCGCGAAGCCACTGGCCAGGAGGGCGTGGTGGTGGCCCTGCACGACCGGCTGTCGGTAGTGGGCCACGGGCCCCTGGCCCCGGGATGGGTGATCGAGGTGGGGGAGGTGGCCGAACAAGCCGCCCAGACCGAACTGGCGACCGCCCTGCTCTTGTCGCTCGGCCTCGAACCCCACGATGCGGACCTGTTCGAGCTGATGGCCGCGGCCGCCGAGGTGGACATCGCCGGCTTCCACGGCACGCCGACGGTTCCCCTGGACCCCCGGGAGCCGTCCCTCGACGCCTTCTGCAGGGTCCTCGACAACCTGGCCGGCGCCGTCGAGGCCAACTGGCAGGGCACCCTGGACGACCTCGACCCCGAGTTCCTCCACGACCTCCGCGTCGCCGTGCGCCGCACCCGTTCCGTCCTGGCCCAGGGCAAGAAGGTCCTCCCCGGCCAGGTCCGCGACCGCTACCGCGACGGATTCGGCTGGCTGGGCACGGCCACCAGCCCGGCGCGCGACCTCGACGTCTACGTCATGGAATGGGAGCGGTACGTGGCGCCCCTCGGACCCGAGGCGGCCACCGCCCTGGATCCGGTGCTGGAGCACATCCGTTCGCGGCGGGCGACCGAGCACGAGGCCCTGGGCCGGGTGCTGCGTTCCGACCGCTACCGCGACCTCCTGAGCAGCTGGCGGGCGTGGCTCCGCGACCCCGGCGCCGGCCGGCCGAAGCAGGCGCGGCGGCCCATAGGGAAGGTGGCCGCCGATCGGACGAGGCGGGCTCAGCAGCGCCTGGTGGAGCGGGGCCGGGCCATCGCCCCCTCTTCTCCCGGAGAGGAGCTCCACGAGCTGCGCAAGGACGCGAAGAAGCTCAGGTACCTGCTCGAATGCTTCGGCACGCTGTTCGCACCCGCTCCCCGCAAGAGCTTCGTTCAGCGCCTGAAGGCCCTGCAGGACAACCTGGGTGAGCACCAGGACGCCGAGGTGCACGTGGCCCAGCTCCAGCAGATCGCCCGACAGCTGCAGGCCGCGCCGGGCATCGGTGCAGACACCTTGGCCGCCATCGACCAGCTCACCCAGCACCTGGAGATCCGCCGCCAGGAAGCCCGAGCCGACTTCGCCCACCGCTTCGCGGACTACGACACGAAGAAGACGTCCCGTACCTTCGAAGAGGCGCTGGAGCCGGCCGCCGGCGGGTGAGCCTCAGGCCCCCCGACGCTCGCTCCAGTCCTGCGCGGGGGGAGCCTCGACGACGGAGACCTCGAGGCGGCGGTCGAAGACCTGCTCGAACAGGCCCCGCTTGCGGCGGGCTCCCCATCGCTCCAAGTCGGCATCCGTGCGAGCCCACAGGCGCAGCTCGATCCGATCGGGGCCGATGTCGACCTCCACGTCCTCCACCGCGCCGGCGTGGGCACGATCGAGGCCGTCCGCGACCTGCACCAGCGCGGTGAGCACGCGCGTCATGTGCCGGGCGTCGTCGTCCATCGCCCCGAACGGTTCGAACGATGCCTTCGGCTCACCCTGGCGGTGGTAGCGGCCGACGGTGGCGAGCACTGAGACCTCCTGGGGCGAGAACCCCCGGAGCCGGCCGTGCTGGATCAGGTAGGCGGTGTGCTTGTGGTGGGCCTCGCCGTCGACGTGCTCGCCGATGTCGTGCAGCAGTGCGGCGTGCTCGAGCAACTCACGGTGGTCGGCGGACAGGCCGTGGAGCGACTGCGTCCGGTCGAAGAGCTGGGTGGCCAGCTGGGCCACATGGCGGGAATGAGCCTCCCTCCAGCCGCAGCGCTGGCACAGGTCGAGCACGGAAGCGGCTCGCATCAGCCGGGGCTCGCCCGACAGGTCGGCTCCGGCGTGGCGAGCGAGCGCCTCGAGGACCATGCCTTCCCGAAGCGCCCACGATCCCACGACCATCTCGTCGAACCCGAACATCTCGAGGGCCGCGACGGCCAGGACGGAACCAGCCGGCACCAGCTCGGCCCGCCTCGACTCCAGCCCTGGAAGGCGGCGGCGCTGGGAGACGGGCAGGTCGATGAGCTTGTCGTGCACCTCCTCCAGCGCCGTGCGGCTCACCCGGAGCTGGTTGGCCGAGATCGGTACCGTCCCCGTCTCCGCCGCCGCTGCCATCAGGGCGAGGTCGCGGAGCGTCCCGCTCGTGCCCACCAGGAGGCGGGGCTTCAGAGGAGCCGCCCGCTCGGCCAGCGGTCCCAGCACCGCCACGACCCGCTTGCGCACGCGGCGCAGGTCCGACGGCTTGGGCGGGTCGGCCCGCACCAGCTCGGCCGTGAGCCTGGCCACGCCCAACTTCACGCTGGCGGACCACGCCAGCGTGCTGGCGTCACCCACCATCACTTCCAGGCTCCCCCCGCCGAGGTCGAGGCACACGGCCGGGCCCGGGTCGATGACCACACTCGCCTGCACGGCGCGGAAGATCAGAGCCGCCTCCTCCAGGCCGCTGATGACCCGCACGACCAGCCCTGCCTCCCGGGCGAAGCGGTCCACCAGCTCGGCGCCGTTGTCGGCTTCGCGTATCGCACTGGTGGCGCAGGCCACCACCTCGTCGGCCCCGGCGCTCTCGGCCAGCACCCTGAACCGCCGAGCCGTCTCCAGCGCCTGCTCGGTCGCCTCCTCCGTGAGCCGTCCGCTGCGGGCCACCACGTCGCCCAGCCGCAGCATCTCCTTCTCGCGGAACACCGGGTCGAACGAGCCGTCGGAGCGGGCATCGGCCACGAGGAGGTGGAAGGAGTTGCTGCCGAGGTCGAGAGCGGCGATGCGCACCGTCACGACTGTACGGGCTGCCGGCCGCCGCCCCGCGCACCGCCGCCCAGGGCGAGCAGCATCGGAGCAGCGCCCCGACGTTCAGGCGCAGTTCACCTGCCGTCCACCTTGCGGCGACCTGCCCTTCAGGCTGCGTCCCTAGGGTGGCGGACGAAGGGCGGGCGGCTGCCCTACGCGCACAACCTGAACAGGGGAGATTCGGAAATGAGGCGATTGGGTGGACGCGGCATCCGGTGGGGGGCGGTTTCCCTCGCTCTGGCACTCGTGCTGGCCGGCTGCGGTGGCGACGACGACGGAGGCGGTACTGCCGGTACCGGTGGAGCCGGCGAACAGCACACCCTGAGCGGGTCCATCTCTATAGACGGGTCCTCCACGGTCGCTCCCGTGAGCGAGGCCATCGCCGAGGAGTTCCGCAAGGACCACAGCGCGGTGAACGTCTCGGTGGGGACGTCGGGGACCGGCGGCGGCTTCAAGAAGTTCTGCGCCAACGAGATCGACATCGCCGATGCATCCCGCCCGATCAAGGACGAGGAGAAGGAGGCTTGCGCCGCCGCCGGTGTGGACTTCACCGAGTTCCGGGTGGGCCTCGACGGCTTGGCCATCGTCACGTCGGCCCAGAACGAATTCCTCCAGTGCCTGAGCATCGAGCAGCTGGCGACCATCTTCAAGGACGGTGGAGCGAGCACCTGGAACCAGGTCGACCCCAAGTTCCCCAACCAGAAGATCGCCATCTTCGCCCCCGGTAGCGACTCCGGAACCTACGACTTCTTCGTCGAGGAGGTGCTGGGCGACCCCAAGAAGCCGGAGAGCCTCAAGCCCCGGTCCGACTACACCGCGTCCGAGGACGACAACACCTTGGTACAGGGCATCAAGGGCGAGAAGAACTCCTGGGGGTACTTCGGCTTCGCCTACTTCAACGAGAACAAGAACGTCCTCAAGGCGATCAAGGTCTCCGGTAAGGACGGCAAGTGCGTGGAGCCCAGCGACGCGACGGTCGAGTCGGGTGACTACCCCCTGAGCAGGCCGCTGTTCATCTACGTGAAGAAGTCGGCGCTCGCCCGGCCCGAGGTCAAGGAGTTCGTGCGCTTCTATCTCGAGACCACACCCGAGATCATCACCGACGTCGGCTACACCGCTGCCCCCGAGGAGGACTACAAGAGCGGCCTGGACCAGCTGAAGTGACGGAGCGGCAGGGCCGCACGGGCCGCCCCGGCGGCCCGTGCCGCGGTTAGGATCGACCGGTCGGCCATATGGCGATCCCCCTGCAGGCTCCCGACATCGGCATCGCGCGCCGACGCTCCCGTCCGGGCGAGCGCGTCATCGTCGGCCTGCTGGCACTGTGCGGCCTGTTGTCCGTTCTCGTCACCGTCGGCATAGTCCTGGTGCTGGCGGGCGAGGCGGCCAGGTTCTTCGCGAAGGTGCCGATCGTCGACTTCCTCACCGGCACCCGATGGGCGCCGTCAGGCGGACGAGTGGACGCAGGTGAGTTCGGCGTTCTCCCGCTCATCAACGGCTCGTTGATGATCGCCGCCGGTTCGCTGCTCGTGGGCCTGCCCCTCGGGCTGGCCACGGCCGTGTACCTGTCGGAGTACGCGCCCGCCCGCGTCCGAGGGATCGTGAAGCCGGTGCTGGAGATCCTGGCCGGCATCCCGACGGTGGTGGTCGGGTTCTTCGCCCTCAACTTCATCACTCCGTCGCTGCTGAGGCCGGTCTTCGGTGAGGGCAGGGTGTTCATCTTCAACGCCGCCGCGGGGGCGATCGCCGTGGGCCTGATGATCCTGCCCGTCATCGCCTCCATCAGCGAGGACGCCATGCGGGCGGTGCCCAACGCCCTGCGGGAGGCAGCCTTCGGGATGGGGGCCAGCAGGCGGGTCGTGGCGCTGCGGGTCGTGATGCCGGCCGCGTTGTCGGGGATCACGGCCTCGGTGATCCTGGGGGTGTCGCGGGCCGTGGGTGAGACGATGGCCGTCACCATCGCGGCCGGGAACACCCCCCGGCTCACGACCAACTTCTTCGAGTCGATCCAGACTCTCACCGCCTACATCGCACAGACGGTGAGCGGCGAGGCGGCTGCCGGCTCCACGCGGTACCAGTCGCTGTTCGCCGTGGGGGCGACCCTGTTCGTCATCACGCTGGGCATGAACCTGCTCAGCATCCGCCTGGTCCGCCGCTTCCGGCAGGCCTACCAGTGACCGCCGTCGCGCTCCCCATCGCTGCCCGCTTGCGCCGGGGCGCCAGCCGCAGCCGGCTCGGGCTGTTGCTCGACGCGGTGTTCTCCTCCGGGCTCTTCGTGGGCACGTTCCTCGGTGTCCTCGCACTCGGACTTCTCCTGTGGACGGTCTACGACCGGGGCTGGGAGCGTCTGGCATCCGATCCTTCTGGGTTCTTCGCCAACTTCGTCTCCCGGTTCCCGGCTAGGGCCGGCATCAAAGCGGCGTTGTACGGGACGGCCTGGCTCATGGGGCTCACCGCTCTGTTCAGCTTCCCCATCGGGGTGGGTGCCGCCGTGTACCTCGAGGAGTTCGCTCCCAGGAACCGCCTCACGAGCTTCGTCGAAGCCAACATCGCCAACCTGGCCGGAGTCCCTTCGGTGGTCTACGGGATCCTCGGGCTCGGCGTGTTCGTTCGGTTCATGAGGATGGGCCCGAGTCTCCTGGCCGGCGGGCTCACCCTCGCCCTGATGAGCTTGCCGTTGATCATCATCGCGGCGCGCGAGTCACTCCGAGCCGTCCCCGTCTCGATCCGGTTGGCCGCCTACGCCCTGGGCGCGACGAAATGGCAGGCGGTGCGCCACCATGTGCTGCCCGCCGCCATGCCGGGGACCATGACCGGGGTGATCCTGTCGCTGTCGCGGGCCATCGGCGAGACGGCCCCGCTCATCGTCATCGGCGCCGCGGTGTCCATCTTCAACACCCCCGATGACGTTCGAGACCCGTTCTCGGCCCTCCCGGTTCTGATCTTCAACTGGACGAGCCGGCCGCAACCGGCCTTCGCGGAAGCCGCGGCGGCAGCCGGTATCGTCCTTCTTGCCATGCTGTTGGCGATGAACACGGTCGCCATCTTCCTCAGGAAACGTTTCGCTACCCGGTGGTGAACCCGTCATGTCCCAGAACCCCCTCACGTTGAACCACGACGTGAACGACGCCACCCGGTCCGCCGGCCCCACCCGCCGGCCCGAGGTGCCCACGTCGCCCGATATCGCGGTCGTGCCGGACACCGATCCGGTCTTCCAGATCAGCGATCTCAGCTTCTTCTACGGCGCCTTCCGGGCCATCCGGGACGTCAGCATGGACGTCCGCGGCAACCAGATCACGGCGGTGATCGGGCCGTCCGGCTGCGGGAAGAGCACCTTCATCCGCTGCCTGAACCGGATGAACGAGCTCATCCCCGGGACCCGGGTGGCCGGCCGCATCGACTACCACGGCCAGGACCTTTACGCCGACGACGTCGACCCCATCGAGGTGCGGCGGCGGATCGGCATGGTGTTCCAAAAGCCCAACCCGTTCCCGAAGTCGATCTACGACAACGTCGCCTTCGGCCCCAAGGTGAACGGGCTCAAGCCGGCGAGCATGGACGACCTGGTGGAGGAGTCGTTGCGCCGGGCGGCGCTGTGGGACGAGGTGAAGGACAAGGTGAAAAAGAGCGCCTTCTCCCTCTCGGGCGGCCAGCAGCAACGGCTCTGCATTGCCCGCTGCATCGCAGTCAAGCCAGAGGTGATCCTCATGGACGAGCCGTGCTCGGCTCTCGACCCATTGGCCACCAACCGCATCGAAGAGCTCATGATCGAGCTCAAGCAGGACTACACGATCGTGATCGTCACCCACAACATGCAGCAGGCGGCCCGGGTCTCGGACCGCACCGCCTTCTTCACCGCCGAGGTGAGTGACGAGGGTCGGGAGCGGACGGGTGTGCTGGTGGAGCTAGACCGCACGGAGAAGATCTTCACCGCCCCCGGCGACCGCCGCACCGAGGACTACATCACCGGTCGTTTCGGCTGATCGGCCGGTTGATCCGGCGCCTGCACCTCGTCGGCCCGCCAGTCGCCGGTGACCATGAACCGCACCCGCTGGCTGACGTTGACGGCGTGGTCGGCGATGCGTTCGTAGTAGCGGCCCACCAGCGCCACCTGCACCGCTCGCTGTAGGGCTGCCTCGTCCGGCGCACCGGCGCTGAAGATCGTCCGGAACAACGTCTTTTGCAGGTCGTCCATGACGTCGTCCATGTCCTCGAGCGCGGCTGCCTCGTCCGGGTCCTGCTCCTCGAAGGCAGTGACGGCCAGCCGCAGCTGCTCCCCCGCCTGCGCACCCATGCGCTCGATGAGCCCCCTGATCCGGGGGTCGAGGCCGTGCGGGTACAGACGGCGGGTGGCCTTGGCGACGTTCACCATCAGGTCGCCGCACCGCTCGACCTCGTGGATGACCCTGAGGATGGCGACGACCGTACGTAGCTCGCTGGCCATCGGGTTCTGGCGGGCCAGGATCAGGTAGGCGTGCTCCTCGATGGCGTAGGTCAGCCGGTCCAT
>JAHWJU010000256.1 GCA_019348255.1 Actinomycetota bacterium
TGCCGGTGGCGCTCATCACCCCGGCGGTGTCGACGATGTCGGCCACGTTGCCCCCAATGCGTCCTCCGGCCATGGTGGTCCCTTTTCGTTGCATCTCGTGTCGGTGGCGGCACGTTACGCCGTATCGGCGCCGGCGTCCAGGGTCACTTCTCCGGCGACCTCCGCGACGTTGCCACCGTGCCCTCCGGCAGCCCGCTCCGGGGAGATCGGCGACGGCCCCGAAGAGCTCGCCGCTCGATCACCACACCGGTGTCGCAGCGGTGCGGCGAGGGCGTGGAGCAGGTCGGCGATGCACCGCGGCAGATCGCCGGAACGCTACGGTCTCGCAGTGCGAAACGCCCACCAGTTGGGGTCGATGACGATGGATCGTCCAGCCAGACGAAGATCCCGCCTGACCTCGGTCTCAGTGACCGCCGCCCTGCTCCTGGGGGCCTGCGGCGCTGACGGCAACGAGATACCGCCGCCTACCAGGCCTACTGGGCGGCGGTCGACGAGATGTTCGCCCCTCCCCAGGTCAGCCCGGAGCTGCCAGCGTTCCCACAGCACGCCACCGGGGAGGTGTCGGTCAGCATCGTCCGCAGCGCCGAGGAGACCCGGGCGGAAGATTCGGTGTTGCAGGTACCTGAGGGTGCGCACTACTCCCATCGACTCCGCCAGCGCCCGGATCGTCGACGACGGCTGACAGTCGGCGCCGGCAGGTGACACCCGTCCCGGCTCACCAGGAGTGGCTGGCCGAGCTCGAGCGCACCGGTGAGGTGACCGTGCGCCAGTCCCGGGCCAAGGTCGGCGTGGGCCTGCTCGCCGGTGGCGCCATCTTCCTGGCCGCCGGCCTGTTCCTGCTGGCCACGCGCGGGCACGGCCTCGCTCCCCTCCCGGTGCTCCGCGCCGCCGGGTGGATGGCGGTTGTCCTCGCCGTGGTCTTCATCGCCGGGGGGGTGTGGGCCGTGGCCAAGCCCTCGCTGGTGGTCCACCTCGGGCCGGAAGGCGTGCGCCCCGCCATCGGGCCAGTCGTGCCGTGGGCCGAGGTGGTGGACGCCCGTGTCATCGACGTGGGCACCACCCCGATGCCCGCTGTGACCGTCGCCCCCGCCTACTGCGAGCGTGACCCCGGGCTCACCGGGTGGCGGCGCAGGGGCTGGAACCTCACCCGTTCGATGTACGGGACCACCATCCCCCTGCGCCACGCGCCACCCGGTGGCAACGAGGAGGTGGTCCGCCTCATCCGCGTCGCCCGTGACCGGGTCATGGGGCGCCGATGACCGCCGGCCGCGCCACCGTCGCCAACCGGGCGTGCCGACCGGGGTGGCGACCTCCGCCGGGCGGTCAGGAGGGTGCGACCAGCCAGCTGGTGAAGCGGTGGCGCCACCTCGGGTACTGCTCGGCGGCGCAGGTGTAGGCGACGGCCACGGTGACGTCAGCGTGCGGCCGGCGCTCCTGGACGGTGACGGCGTCGCGCCCGGTGGTGGGGTGCACCGCGGTGCTGCGCAGGCCGCCACCACCGGTGCGGACCACGTCCACCACCCGCAGGTCGGGCAAGGTCCGGGCCAGGTCGCTCCCGCAGCGCCGCCGCACCGGCGGGGACCGGATCCGGTGCCGCCGTGACCACGACGTTGGGGGCGAAGCCGTCCTCGACCGGGGCGCTCCACACCGGGGTGGCAGCGGGCACCGGCGCCCAGTCGTGGCCGAGCGCCACCCGCACCCGCTCCCCTCCGGGCAGGGCGACGTCCTCGGTCCGGGTGGCCACCGGCGGGTCCCGGGGCGGTTCGAGACCGGCCAGCGCCCGCTGCCAGCCGCACAGGGCGGAGAACATTGGCCGCCTTGGCCTGGGCGAAGGGGAACTCGAACAGCTCGGGCTGCGACCCCGGATGGGGAGGGAGGGGCGCCGGCTCAACCACGGCGGCCCCCCAGTCGTTCAGGAGCGGCCATGCTCGGCGAGCGCCCGCTGCCAGGCGGGGCGGACGGCTTTGGGGCGGACCACCATCAACACGAACCCGACGGCCGCCAGGCCCAGCAGGGCCAGCGAGGCCGCCACGAACACCTGCCGCACGAAGGAGACGTCACGCAGCAGGAACAGCACCCCGAAGCCCACGGTGGCCAGACCGGTCGGCACCCCCAGGTAGGCCCGCTCGCTCAGGGCGTCGACGTGGATGCTCGGGCCCAGCAGCCCGTACCACTGGAGCACGCCGATGGCGGTGACGACCAATCCGAACACCAGCACGACCAGCGCCATGTCGTAGCTCCCAGGCCTCGGCGGCGTGGACACGAGAGCATATCCCGGCCGATGCTTCATCGCGCCGCTGCCGGCCTCGGTTCCCCGACGCAGCGTCTGGCGGTGAGAGCGGTGCGCTTCCCGCCACGCTTCCACCGCCGGAGCGGGAAGGATGGCGGCCCGGATGCCCAAGAGCCCCGCCGAGCCTGAACCACCGCCGGCCTGGTCCCACCAGCCGTCGGGCCGGGCCAGCACCGAGGGGTCGAAGCCGACATCCTCCAGATCGGCGGAGGTGCGCGAGCGCAGCGGCGAAGCGGGAACGGCCCGCCGGTCGGTACCCGGCTCGAAGACCTCATTGGACACCACCATGGACCCGTCGGCGCCGACCACCTCCCGCACCGAGGAGACATAGCGCCCGAACCGGCCGTCGTGGGTGTCGCGGCCCAGGTAGACGACGAAGTCGATGGCGTTGGCCACCATGAGGTTGGTGGCCTCCAGCGGCAGGCGCTCGGGCGCCCAGGGCGGTGGTGATCTCCGATCAGCTGGGCATCGCCGCCGGCAGCGGCCAGCCCACGAAGCGGGCCAGCGCCCAGGGGACGCCGGCGACCAGCCCGGCGATGGCCACGGCGGCCATCACCCCCGGCCGACGTCGGGCCAGCGGGACGCGGCCCGCACCGGCGCCTGCGTTGCTGCCATGACGACCTCCTCATCCCGCCCCGCCGCCGACCTGCCCGCCACGCAGGACGATCTCCTGGCAACCGGACCCTTCGTTTTCGCTCACCGAGGGCGTGGCGCCGCGCCGGCCGGCGTCGACGGCCTCGGCCTGGA
>JAHWJU010000257.1 GCA_019348255.1 Actinomycetota bacterium
GTCACCCGGGCGGTGACCTCGGTGGGGATGGTCTGGGTGAACACCGGCACGATCACCGTCCACCGCCCGGGGTTGATGGTGCCGGGAAGGAACGACTGCGACGCCTCGGAGGCCGCCACGAACAGCTCCGAGCGCTCCTCGCCGTAGATGCCCCGGAACCCGTTGGACTGGTAGGCCGCGCCCCGCTCGTCGAACAGCCCGACTCCGGTCTTGGCGTCGCCTCCGCTCTTGGTGATCTTCACCCCGATGCGGTTCACCCCCGTCGGGACGTCGAAGGGGAGGTACAGGTAGCTCCCGGCTGCGGCCGCCACCGCGGTGAGGTCGATCTCCTGGGAGCCCTGTCGCCCCAGCACCCGCCTCGGAGACACGACCACCGCCACCAGCCCACTGGCCGAGCCGAGGAGGAAGTGGCGGCGACTGAGGACCACGAACACACCGTACCGACCAGCATGGCGGCGGCGGGCGGCGGCTCCCCCGACCATTTCCACTACGCAGGTAGTGCAAATACAATGGCGGCGTGGCAACCCCCCTGTTCGAGATCCGCAACCTCCACGCGAGCGTCGAGGGAGTGGAGATCCTGAAGGGCGTCGACCTCGTGGTGCACGAAGGCGACGTTCACGCCCTCATGGGCCCCAACGGGTCGGGCAAGTCGACGCTGGCCAACGCGCTCCTCGGGAACTCCGAGTACCAGGTCACGAGCGGCAGCATCCTGTTCCGGGGAGAGGACATCACCGGATGGCCCACCGACGTGCGGGCCAAGGCCGGCATCTTCCTCGCCTTCCAGTACCCCGAAGAGGTGGCGGGGGTGCCTGTGATCCAGTTCCTCCGCCAGGCCATGGGGGCCCGCAAGGGCATCGAGGACATGAGCGTGCTCGAGACCCGCATGGCCATCCTCGAGTGGATGAAGCGCCTGGAGATGGACCCTTCCTTCGGCGACCGCTACCTCAACGAGGGCTTTTCCGGGGGGGAGAAGAAGCGCAACGAGATCCTCCAGATGGCGATGCTCGAACCCGACCTGGCGGTCCTGGACGAGACCGACTCGGGCCTCGACATCGACGCACTGCGCATCGTGGCCCGGGGCGTCAACGAGGTGCGCGCCGCCCGGCCCCAGATGGGGGTGCTGCTCATCACCCACTACCAGCGGATCCTGCAGGCGCTTCAGCCCGACGTCGTGCACATCCTGATCGACGGGCGGGTGGTCGACCGGGGCGGCCCGGATCTCGCCGAACGACTCGAGCGGGAAGGCTACGACGCGTGGCGGTGAGCGACCTCGGCCCCGGTGGGGTAGCCGACGCGGGAGGCATCGACGTGGAGAGGGTGAAGAAGGACTTCCCGATCCTCGAGCGCCAGGTGCACGGCCGGCGGCTCGTCTACCTGGACTCGGCGGCGTCGAGCCAGAAGCCGACGAGCGTTCTCGAGGCCATGAACCGGTACTACGAGACGACCCACGCCAACGTGCACCGAGGCGTCTACTCCCTGGCCGAGGAGGCCACCGCGCTCTACGAGGCCAGCCGCACCAAGGTGGCCAGGTTCATCGGCGCCACCTCCGAGCGGGAGGTGATCTACACCAAGAACGTCACCGAGGCGATCAACCTGTTGGCCCACTCGTGGGGCCGCACCTACCTCCGCGCCGGGGACTCGATCCTGCTCACCGAGATCGAGCACCACGCCAACCTGGTGCCCTGGCTCATGCTCAAGGATCACCTGGGCATCGAGCTTCGCTACCTGCCTCTCGGCACCGACGGCCAACTCGACCTCAGCGGCCTCGACCGGCTCGTCGAAGGCGTCAAGCTGGTGAGCATCACCGCCCTGTCCAACGTCTTGGGCACGATCATCCCCGTCCGGCGCATCGCCGATGCCGCCCACGCCGCCGGGGCGGTGGTGATCGTGGACGGGGCGCAGCACGTACCCCATCTGGATACCGACGTGGCCGCCATGGGGGCGGACTTCTTCGCCTTCACCGGCCACAAGATGCTCGGCCCCACCGGCATCGGGGTGCTGTGGGGACGCGGGGACCTGCTGGAGGCGATGCCGCCGTTCCTGGGCGGCGGCGACATGATCCGCGACGTCCGCCTCGACGGCTTCACGCCCAACGAGCTGCCGTGGAAGTTCGAGGCCGGCACCCCGCCCATCGCCGAGGCCGTCGGCCTGGCGGCGGCCATCGACTACCTCGAGGGCCTGGGCATGGACGCCGTCCATCGACACGAGGTCGAGCTCAACTCCTACGCCCTGCGCACCCTCACCGAGCGCCACGGCGACCAACTCACGATCCACGGGCCGGCCGAGCCGGCCATGAGGGGCGGGGTGCTGTCGTTCAGCTTCTCGGACCTGCACCCCCACGACATCTCCCAGATCCTCGACTCCCAAGGGGTGTGCGTGCGGGCCGGCCACCACTGCGCCAAGCCCCTCATGCGCCGGATGGGGGTCGGCGCCACCGCCCGGGCGTCGTTCTACGTTTACAACGACGAAGCCGATGTGGACGCCCTCAGCGACGCCCTCGGCGAAGCCGCCCGATTCTTCGCTTAGGAGCCACGTTGCCGGGACTGGAAGACCTCTACCGCGAGATCATCCTCGATCACTACCGCTCGCCGCGTAACCGCGGGGAGCTGCCCGTCCCGCCCGCCACGAGGTCGGAGGGGTACAACCCCCTCTGCGGCGACGAGATCGTCGTCTACGTCGACGTCGACGCCGGCCGGGTCAAGGACGTGAAGATCGGGGGTCAGGGCTGCTCGATCAGCCAGTCGTCGGCCTCCATGATGTCGGCCGCCGTCAAGGGCAAGACGGTGGAGGAGGCCCGGGCGCTGATCCGGGCGCTCAAGGCCATGATGTCGATCCACGAGCGCAGCCTCGACAAGGACGGCAACGAGGTCGGCGAGGGTGAGGCGGTGGCCCCGGACCCCGGGGTCAAGCTGGGGGACCTCGAGGCGCTGCAGGGCGTGGTCAAGTTCCCGGTGCGCATCAAGTGCGCCACCCTCTCCTGGAACACCCTGGCCCAGGGCCTGGACGAGGCGCTCTC
>JAHWJU010000258.1 GCA_019348255.1 Actinomycetota bacterium
TGGGCACGGCGACGACCTCGGTCTCCAGCGGGTCGTCCAGGGGCTCGGCCACCAGGGCCCCCAGCGCCTCGACGAGGACGTCAGCCCGCTCAGCTCGGTGTAGGTGCAGCACGCCGCAACGATCCTTCCAGGCCGACGGGCACGGCGCGTGCCGGTGCCGGTGTGGGGCGCGGCCGACCGGCACCCGAACTGCCGTAGCAGAGGTGGCGTGGCTGGCTGCGAGGTGGGCGAGGCCCGGCTGACGGCGGCATACTCGCCAGTCTTACGTCGTAAGCTCTGAGATCCATGGATCAAGAGCGGGAGCAGATGAGCTGGGATGCCATTCGCGCCCTGGCTCTCGAGGCGGTCGACGCGTCGCTCCGCCAGCTGGCGCTGAAGGAGCCTGGTGACCCGCTCGCCGATCGGCCGGTCGCGCTGCCGCCGGCGGGTCACCGGCTCGAGGTCTGGACGACCCGCACCGAGCGGTGGGTCGAGCAGCAGTTCTACGCAGTCGATGCTGACCACGAGGACGGACGCCCCCAAGACCGTCACGCCCTGGAGTTGCGCCACTTCACCGGCAGGGCGCTTCACTTCACGGTGCCCCCAGCGACTCGCGCTGCCCTCGGCGGAGCGAGGATGGTCCGCGTCTTTTGTCGGTCCGATATCACGATCAAGCTCACCAAGGCGCTGCGAGACAAGCTGAAGGCGGCCACCCGAGGTGATCTCGTGGCAGAGCTGTGGAGCGGCCGCCCGGTGGAGCTCCGAGGCTGGTCGCCCCGGTGGTTGCCGCGCGATCGGACCCTGAACCCCGATCAGCAGAAGGCGCTGGCCGCGATGACAACCGATGGCGCCTTCTTCGTCTGGGGCCCGCCGGGCACGGGCAAGACGAAGGTCATCACCGCCGCCGTTCGACACGCGGTCGAACAAGGGCGCTCCGTCCTGATCGCATCGCACACCCACGTGGCCGTCGACAACGTCCTGGAAGGGCTGATCGAACCGCCAGTGCCCACCAGCCTGTCCAGTCCCGGAGTGGTCATGAGAGTCGCGAGCGCCCAGACGCAGAGCAAGGTGTCTGCGGCGGTCAGTGGTCACGACTTCCTTCTCGTGGACAAGGCAGCGGCCGTGATGACCAACCATGCTGTCCGTCACGGCGCGCTGATGCAGCGGCGCCAGGCGAACCGCGACCATGCGGCCCGGGGTGCTCTTGTCCAGTGCGTCGAGGCGACGACCGCCGTCGATGCCGACAGAGTCCGGGGGGCGCAGCGCGCCGTCACCGCCGCCAAGAAGATCTCCGTCCTGGAGCACGATCAGAGGCTCCTACAGGCCCGGCTGGCGTTCGCTCTGGAGCTGGCGCTGGACGTACGCCACCGCGACGACGCCGCCCGTGACCTGGCACTCGCGGAGGCGGAGCAGCTCGAGGCGTCCGAGGACCACCGGGCGCTCCAACTCGATCTACAGGCGTCTCAGCTGCGGATGACGCAGGACGCGGGCCGGTGGGGTTGGGCCCTCGGGCGCCGGCGCCGAGAGCGCGCCGAGCTGCAGGCCCGCTGCATGGAGCTGGAGGCGCACGTCCTGCGAGCGCAGCGGCGGCTCAGGGCCACCACCGACCAGCTCCAGGGCGCTCTGGCCAGACTCGCTGCTGCCGAGGCGGTCGTGAACGCTCGGGCGAGCACGGACGGCGACTTCGCCGCCCTCGGCGTGGCCGCCGAACGACCCGACGAGAGGGTCGAGGCCATCCGCGCTGCCATCTCGGAGACAACAGATGCGCTGGAAGCCCTGCGCCAGGCGGCGAGCGCCGTGCCCGGTGCGGAGTCGATCGTGGCCGATGCCCAAGAGCGAGGTCTCCTGGAGCAACTCGATGAACGCGACCGGCTCAACGGCATCGTGGCTCGGTTGGATGCCGAAGCGCGCGACATCGAGCGCGCCGAGGAGCTCCTGGCCGACGAGATGCGCACCACCCGTGCCCGGCTCTACGCCGAAGCGAAGGTCGTTGCCTGCACGCTCGCCGGCCTGACCACCAACTCAGAGCTGGCCAAGCGCCGGTTCGATGTCGTGATCCTGGACGAGGTGGCCAGCGCGGACGCCTCGTCGGTGGTGTACGCCGGTTCCCGTGCCGATTCCACGCTGGCCCTGGTGGGGGATTTCCTACAGAACGCACCGATCGCCGATCCTGACGACGCCACAACGCCGAAGGAGCAGCAGATTGCGGCGTGGCAGGAGCAGGACGTCTTCAGCCTCGCCGGCATCCGGAGCCGGACGACCGCCGAAGCACACCCCCGATGCGTCCCGCTGCGGGTGCAGTACCGCTATCCATCGGTGATCGCCGACGTGGTCAACGCCTTCTGTTACGACGGGATGTTGGAGAGCCACCACATCTCCACGGGCGCCGACGGGCCGACCATCACGCTGATCGACACCAGCCGACACGCCGGCAAGGGCCTCCAGCGTGATGGCCGTTCCTGGTACAGCCCCCTTGGCCTCGAACTGTTGGCCTCCGTCGCCCGTGGTCTTCCGGAGGACGCAGGCAACGTCGGGTTCGTCAGCCCGTACAGTCCACAAGCCCTCCGGGCCGCCCGTCGGATGCGCACGGACGGGCTCAAGGTCGAGTGCGGCACGTCGCACCGTTTCCAGGGGCGGGAGTTCGGGACCCTGATCCTCGACCTGATGCAGGACGACACGGAACGATGGGTGGCGGTTGCTGACTTGTCAGGGCCGGAGCGGGCCGTATCGGCGGCCAAGCTTCTGAACGTGGCCATCACCCGGGCGCGCCGCCGTCTGTACCTGGTCGGTGATTGGGACTACATCCGCCGGCACCACTCGCCCGGCATGTCGGCTCTCGCCGCCCTCGAGGGCCACCCCAACTTCGAGGCCGTCGACGCCGCTCGGTTCCTGTAGCTCCCGTCCGTCTCTCTACGACAACGATGGCCGCAGCGTCGTGGAAGGTGCTCCACCGAGGGCGCCGACGCCCTTAGTCGTTACTTCTTGAACACGTCCTTGATCTTCTCGCCGACGTCCTTCAGGCCGGCCTTCT
>JAHWJU010000259.1 GCA_019348255.1 Actinomycetota bacterium
CGCTGGTGGGGTGGGCACTCGGCCCCTGAGGGCTATCCGGGGGTCATGCCACCAGTGGCACGTCTGCCAGCGACGCGAACCGGTCGTCGCACGCCGCCAGGCGGTTGAGGCGTGCCCGGACCCGGCAGACCACCTGGCGGACGACCTCGGGTGTCAGGCCGTGGCGGCGAGCCACGGTGAGAGCGGGGGAGGGGTCGCCGCTGGCCATCTGCACCCGTACCTCCAACACGATGGCCCGGTCGCGCCGGGTGGCCACGTGCTCCAGTGCGTCGAGCACCAGGGCGCAGCCGGCGTGGCGTTCGGCCAGGCGCGACAGCACGTCGAGCTCGGCCTCGTCGTCGACCAGGGTCGGGCCTCGGGCGTCGGCGCCTGCGTCGAAGCGCTCGACATCGAGCTCGTCGGCGTGCTGGCCGACCCACGCCGAGGCGACCCGGCGTAGGCGCCGCCCGGCCCACGTCCACGGCAGGGCGCCGCCCGTGGGGTCCCAGGCCGCTGCGCAGTCGAACAGCTCGAAGCAGGCGTCGATCACCATGCCGTCCAGCTCCTCGGGCGCCACGCGCTCCACACCGAGGCGACGCAGCTCCCGGCGCATGGCGGCACCGACGTGCCCGCCGAACTCGGCGTACAACCAGAACACCGCCGCCGGGTCCCCGGCGGCCATCGCCGCCATGATCCCGACCAACCTCTCGTACCGCTCCGTGTCCACCGTTGATCGCCCTTTCTGGCCCGGCGACGACTGCCGGGTCCAGCGTGACGACCGGGTGTGACGATTACAGCGGTGTAACTCTCACCACCTCAGCGGCCGGGATCCCGGCGGCGACGGGCCCGGTAGGCGTCGTAGTGCAGGCGCTTGCGAGCGGTGGCGTCGTAGGAGCTCGGGGCGAGCGTGCTGCCGGTGTCGTCGAGCATGTCGGCCTCGGCCAGCAGCTCGTCGGCCTTGGCCGAGCCGGTGGCGCTGAGACGCAGCTGGTGGGCCGATGCCCGCAGCAGCCGCTGGCCCCCGGTGAAGTCGCCCTCGTCGGCGAGACGCCGGGCCTCGTCGCGGGCCTTGGCCGCCTCGAGCACCACCACCTCTTCCACCACGGCGTGGTCGGCCTGGGCCGAGGCCGCCTCCGCCGCGCTCACCACGTTGACCATCAGGGGGAGGGTGAGCTCATGGGCGGCGATCTGGTCGCCCACTCCCACGTAGCGCAGCACCACGTCGGCCACCTTGGCCATGCCGAGCTCCGCCAGTGCAGGAACGTGAAGGGCGAAGACCACCGCTCTGCGCTCGCCGCCGTAGGCGTCACCGAGCGCGAGCTGCACGCCGCCGGCCACCGGGGTGGCGGGGTAGCGGTTCAGCACCTCGACGAGGTCCACGTCGTCGCCTGGGCGGATCTCGATGCTGACGTTCTGGGCCACGACACTGGCCAGGCCCTCGAACTCCTCGGCGAAGATGGCCGGGGCGGCGTCCGGGGTGGGGGCGAAGTGGGCGTTGCCGCCGCCGGCATCGCCCATGGCGGTGAGGAGCTCCTCGGCGAAGTGGTCGCCGAAGCCGATGGTGGTGGTGCCCACACCGGCGCCTCGTGCCGAGGTCGCCATGCTGACCAGGGCGCCAGGGTCGGTGATCCCGGCGTTGGCCTGCCCGTCGGTGAGCAGCAGCACCCGGCGGGTGGTGTCGTCAGCGCTGTTGTCTCCGGAGACCTTCAGGATCTCCAGACCCTTCAGCCAGCCCCCCGACAGGTTGGTCGACCCGCCCGGGTCGATGGCGGCGATGGCGGAGAGCAGGTCGTCGGTGTGCACCGGCGCGAGGGGGGCCAGCAGGTCGACGGCGTCGTCGTAGGTGACGATGGCCAGCTCGTCGGAAGGAGCCAGGCGGCGCACCAGGTAGGCGGCGCAGGCCTTGGTCACCGCCAGCTTGTCGCCGGTCATCGACCCGGACCGGTCGATCACCAGCGCCAGCTTCAACGCCCCTCGTCGGCCGTGGTCGGGCGCCTCCGGCGCGGTGAGCTCCACCATGGCGTGCACGGTGTGCTCGCTCTCGACGGCGAGGAGATTGTGGTTGAGGCGAACCGTGGGTTGCATGGCCAGTGGGTACGACGCCGGCGTGACACGTCGCAGGAGCTTCCGGCCGGAGTCAGCCTGCCTGGCGGTCGCGGTCGGCGCCTTGCCCGACCAGCCTGCGACTGTCCAAGGGGTCGGTCGGCGGCCCTGGCGTTTCGTCGGCGATGGCGACCAGGACCCGTCGTGGTTCCTCGCGAGGGTCACCGCGACCGGTGCGCCGGCCTCGACCGACTCGTGCCGCAAACGAATGGCGTGCTCGTTGACGCAAGCTGCACCAGTGCCTCGACCCCGGGCCGAGGGGGAAGCTGCGCTGGTGACAGCCCTGCTGCCTGGGCGAAGGGCTCGTAGTCCTAGGCGATGGCTTTGGCGACTTCTTGTCGCCGCGGTCGGACGGCCATCTGCGTCAGCGGCGGAGGCTCGACAGGGCAGACCGGGCTTCCGGGAGCGCGTGCGGCAAGGAGAGCAGCTGTGCGGTGGCTGCCGTGAGACACCAGAAGCAGACGGCCCGGTGCTTCGAGACCTGCTCGGCCGTCAGCCTCACGGCCCACGCCGCGTCCATGAGCACCTTGCCGGCGAGGACGAGAGGAAGCCACGGGTGCTGCCGATGGCGGTCTTGCGGACCCGCCGTGGCAAGCGCAGCCGTCGCCACGGCTGATGCCATGCCGAGGAAGGCGTCGGGCAGGAGGCCGATCTGGTAGGCCTCACCGGAGGCATCGACCTTGTCGGAGTCGAACCAGCGAAGCGGTGGGTCGGGGATGTGGCGCAGCAGCCCGGTCTGGTAGGCGGCAACCACGGCCAGCGCTCCCGTGGCCACGAGATCGAGTGCGGCGATGCGCCGGCGGGCGCCGAGGAACGGGCCCGACTGGCGCCGAAGCGCATTGCTGACGGCCTCCGCTGCTGGGCTCGAGCTTCGTCCGATGCCCCCCGGGCGCCCGCGGGCTT
>JAHWJU010000260.1 GCA_019348255.1 Actinomycetota bacterium
GGCGCAGGAAGCGCCGGCCCGGCCAGCGCAGGATGGCCCGCCAGTCGCGGCGCCAGACGACGAGGCCGGCGCCACGGGCCGCAGCCGCGCCCGGCGGAGACGTGACGGCGCCGACCGCCGGCCGCAGCGACACCCACGGCCGCGACCGCGGCACCTCGGCGCTCAGTTGGCGGCGCAGCAGCATCACCGTGCGCAGGTCCTGGAAGGTGGCGGCGAAGCGCAGGTGGCTGACGAGCCGGCCCCGGCGCTCGGCCGCCTCGAGGGAGATCCCGCCGATCCAGCGGATGGCCAGCCACGCCAGCAGCACGGTGGCCGCGACCGCGGCCAGCGCCGATACGGCAGCATCCGGTCCTGGGCCACCCGAGCGGGCCGACGCCTCCAGCGGCCACAGCGCGGCCCGGCCGGCCACGGAGGCGGGTGAGGTCGCCCGCCCGAGCGCGAGGTCGACCGCCGACCACACCACCAGGCCGGCGCCGGCCATCGACGCCCTCGCCCGCCCGAGGCGCCGGCCTGACGCGATCATGGCGACGGCGGTGCCGGCGACGGCGGTGAGCGCACCGAGCGCCGCCCCCGCGGCCACCCATTGGCCCGCTGGTCCGACGAGCCGGCGGTAGGCGAGCAGGCCCACCACCGAGCCGGTGACGAGGCCGACGAAGGCGGCGAAGCGGAACTGGCGCAGCGCCGGCCGCCGCAGCGCCACGTCCCGGTCGACAGGGGCGAGCAGCACCCAGCGCACCTCGGCCGCCTCCAGGGCGAGGGGGCCGCCCCGCGCCCCCGACCGCAGCGCCAGCACCAGCACCACCGCCACCACGGCGCCGACCGCCGCCGGTCCCGATGACCGCACCCACTGCAGGTCGGCGGCCGACAGCGGGTCGTCGCCGATCAGGCCCGACAGGAAGGTGACGCCGAGGAGCCCGCCGATCCCGGCGACGTAGGCGCGGTAGAGCGCGTCGATGACGTTCCACTGGTCGAGCCGGCGCCGGCGCCGGCGCTCCCTCAGCTCGGCCAGGGCCGGGACCACCACCTCGTCGTGCAGGTCGGGGACGGCAACGGTCATCGCGGCGACGCTACCTCCGGCCTGTGGTGGCCCAGGGGGCGCTCAGCCGCCGCTCACGTCCTGCGGACGCTGCTTGCCGGCCGACACGAACGGCATCATGGCCCGCAGTTCGGCCCCCACCTTCTCGATGGGGTGCTCGGCCCCCTTGGCCTTCAACTCGTTGTAGACGGGGCGCCCGTTGCGGTTCTCGGCGATCCACTCCTCGGCGAAGGCGCCCGAGCGGATCTCCTCCAGGATGCGCTTCATCTCCGCCTTGGTCTCGGAGTTCACGATCCTCGGGCCCCGGGTGAGGTCGCCGTACTCGGCGGTGTCCGAGATGGAGAAGCGCATACCCGAGATGCCGTTTTCGTACATGAGGTCGACGATGAGCTTGAGCTCGTGAAGGCACTCGAAGTACGCGGACTCGGGCTGGTAGCCGGCCTCCACCAGGGTCTCGAAGCTGGCCTGGACCAGGGCGGTGAGGCCGCCGCACAGCACCACCTGCTCGCCGAACAGGTCCGTCTCGGTCTCCTCGTCGAAGGTGGTCTCCAGCACGCCGGCCCGCGTCGCCCCCAGGGCGTTGGCGTAGGAGAGGGCCAGCTCCCGGGCTTTCCCCGACTCGTCCTGGGCCACGGCGATGAGCGCCGGCACGCCGCCACCTTCGGTGTAGGTGCGCCGCACCAGGTGCCCGGGGCCCTTGGGCGCCACCATGGCCGCGTCCACGCCCGGCGGTGGCGTTATGAGGCCGAAGCGGATGTTGAAGCCATGGGCGAAGAAGATGGCGTCGCCCGCCTGGAGGTTGGGCTCGATGGCCTCGGAGTAGACGGCCTGCTGCTCGGTGTCGGGCAACAGGATCATGACCAGATCCGCCTCGGAGGTCGCCTCGGCGACGGTGAGCACCCGCAGACCGACGCCTTCGGCCTTGGCCTTGGACGAGGACCCTTCCCGCAGCCCCACCCGGACGTCGACGCCGGCGTCGAGCAGGTTGAGGGCGTGGGCGTGGCCCTGGGAGCCGTAACCGATGACGGCCACCTTGCGCCCCTCGATGAGAGAGCTGTCAGCGTCCTTTTCGTAGAAGACGTTGGCCATCAGGAAACCTTTCCTTTGACGGTGCGGAGGCGGGGCGCCTGCCGCTCGAGCTTCGGCAGCGCGACCCGACCCGTCCGCTGCAGTTCCACGATGCCATAGGGCCGCATCAGTTCCTCCAGGTCGTCGAGGGCGGCGGGGTGCCCGGCCAGCTCGACGGTGAGCTGGTCGTGGCCCACGTCGACGATCTTGGCCTCGAGCACCTGCACCATCTCGATCACCTGGCTGCGGGCGCCGGCCGGCGCCTTGACCGTCATCAACATGAGCTCCCGCTCCACCGACTCGGCCGGGTCGAGCTCGCTGATCTTGACCACGTTGACGAGCTTGAACAGCTGCTTGGTGATCTGTTCGAGGGGGGACGACTCGACGTCGACGACGATGGTGATGCGGGAGAACCGCTCGTCGTCGGTGGGGGCCACCGCCAGGGAGTAGATGTTGAAGCCGCGGCGGGCGAAGAGGCTCGCCACCCGGGTCAGCACCCCGGCCTTGTTCTCGACCAGGACGGAAAGGGTGTGGTGGCGGATCCCCGCCGGCGGCGGCATCAGTGCCCGCCCTCGCCGTGGCTGGGGTCGACGACGATGGCGTCGTTGCTCAGCCCGGCCGGGACCATCGGATAGACCTTCTCCCGGCTGTCGGTGCGGAAGTCGATGACCACCGGCCGGTCGTCGATGGAGTTGGCCTTGTCGATGACCGGCTGCACCTCCTCGGCCGACTCGGCCCGCAGCCCGACGCACCCCATGGCTTCGGCCCACTTGACGTAGTCGGGCAGGTCGGGCGACAGGTAGACCTCGGAGTAGCGCTCCTCGTAGAACATCTCCTGCCACTGGCGCACCATGCCCAGGTAGGCGTTGT
>JAHWJU010000086.1 GCA_019348255.1 Actinomycetota bacterium
GGGGCATCCACGGGTAGGGGTGAGACATGAGGGCGTACGTGATCCGCCGCGTCCTCCTGCTGGTGCCCACCCTGCTCGGCGTCTCGCTCCTCGCCTTCGGCCTGGCCAACCTCACCCCCGGCGACCCTGCGGCGGAGTTGCTCCGCCGCACCACCGACCACCCGCCCAGCCCGGAGGCGGTGGCCGAGACGCGCAAGGCGCTCGGCCTGGACCGACCGCTGGTCATCCAGTACGTCTCGTGGCTGGGTGACGCGGTGACGGGGGACCTCGGGATCTCCTACGGAACGAGGCGACCGGTCAGGACCGAGATCATCCACCGCGTCCCCCGGACCCTGGAACTGGCCGTGCCCGCCGCGCTGGTGGCCCTCGTCCTCGCGTTGGTTCTCGGAGTCGTGTCGGCGGTGAACCGCAACGGGTGGGCCGATCAGGTCATTCGCGTCGGGTCGGTGATGGGTGCATCGATGCCGAGCTTCTGGCTGGCCCTGCTCCTCATCATCCTGTTCGCTTTGAAGCTGCCGGTGCTCCCCGTGGCCGGCCGCGAGGCGGGGGCGCGGAGCCTCGTGCTGCCGATCCTGACCCTCGCCCTGACCCCGACCGCCGTCCTGTCGCGCTTCACCCGCTCGACCATGCTCGAGACGCTGGGAGACGACTACGTGCGAACGGCGCGGGCCAAGGGGCTGTCGGGGTTGCGGGTGGTCGGTCACCATGCTCTGCGCAACGCCTGCATCCCGATCGTCACCGCCTTCGGCACCAGCGTCGGGCACCTGATGTCGGGCGCCGTGATCATCGAGACGATCTTCCTGTGGCCGGGCATCGGCAAGCTGGCGGTAGATGCCATCCTCCAGCGCGACTACCCGATGATCCAGGGCTTCACGCTCTACGCCGGCGTCGCCTTCGTCGCCATCAACCTCTTGGTCGACCTGTCCTACGGGGCCTTCGATCCCCGCATCCGGCTGGGCCAGAGCAGAGCGCGATGACGACGATCGACGCCGTCTCCGCTGACTTCGGGGTGGTGGCCCCCGAGGTCCTGGTGGCTCCCAAGGGCCGCGTGGTCCGGCTCCTTCTGAGCGACCGGACGGCCGTCGCCGGGCTGGTCCTGGTCTCGTCGCTGGCCGTTGCCGCCCTTCTCGCTCCGGTCTTGGCCCCTCATGACCCCAACGCCGTCGACGTGCTACGGCGCTTCGCCCCTCCGTCCAGGGAGTTCCCCCTGGGCACCGACCACCTTGGCCGCGACGTGCTGTCCCGGCTGCTCTTCGGGGCCCGCCTGTCGATCGGGGCCACCCTGGTGGCGACGTTCGGGATCTCGGTCATCGGAATCGTCATGGGGATGCTGGCCGGCTATCTCGTCGGCCCCGTCGACACGGTCATCAGCCGGCTGGTGGAGATCCTCCTCGCCCTTCCTTCGTTCCTGCTCGCCCTCGCGGTGACCGGAGTGCTCGGGCCGGGGCTGGGAAACGTCACCCTCGCCATCACCGCCGTCTGGTGGGCGAGCTACGCCCGCATCGTCCGCGGGGTGGTGATGGTGGAGACGAGCCGTGCCTACGTCGAGGCGGCCCGTGCCATCGGGGCCTCCGGTACGCGCATCGTCTGCCGCCACGTGCTGCCCAACATCGTGGCGCCGGTAGTGGTGTTGACAACGCTGGATCTGGGTGCGGTGCTGCTCGGCCTGTCCGGTCTGTCGTTCCTGGGGCTCGGGGTGAAGCCGCCGACGGCGGAGTGGGGGGCGATGCTGGCCGAGGGCCGGGTGTACCTGGGTCCGGCACCCAACATGATGCTCTTCCCGGGTGCGGCCATCTTCCTCATGGTCCTCGGCTTCAACCTCGTCGGTGACGGCCTACGTGACCTACTCGACCCCCGGACGCGTCGCCACGTCCCTCGACGGTTGAAGCGGTGGACCGGCCGGCCCGATCGCAGTCACTCCAGCCAAGGCGCTACAGCCAGTCCCGGCGCCTGAAGGACAGGTACCCGGTGATGGTGACGACGAGCATCAGACCGATGGCGTACGGGTAGCCGAACTCCCAGCCGAGCTCCGGCATGTGCTCGAAGTTCATGCCGTAGATGCCGGCGATGAGCGTCGAGCCCAGCAGCAGGGCGCCCCACGACGTCATCTTCTTCATCACCTGGTTCATGTGGTTGGAGATGATGGCCAGGTGCGCGTCGACTGCGTTTCCCATCAGCTCACGCTGCGCGTCGATCTGCTCGGTGGCCCGAAGCACGTGGTCGTAGACGTCCTGGAAGTGGGTGAGCGCCACCTCGTCGATCCATTTGACCTCCCGGCGCAAAATCGAGTTCATCACCTCCCGCAGGGGCTGGACCCGGCGGCGGAAGCCGACCAGTTCCCGCCGCAGTTCGTAGAGGTCCTGCTGCATCTGCCGCTCGTCCCCGAGCTGCTCGGCGAAGATGCGCTCCTCGAGGTCTTCTAGGAGGTCCTCGCTGCGGTCGGCGCGCCCGAAGTAGCCGTCCACCAGGTCGTCGAGGATCGTGTAGAGCAGGAAGCCGGAAGTCGTCTCCCCGGGCCCCGTCCGCTCGAAGCGCTTGCGGGCGTGGTCTAGCGGCCACGCCTCCCCATCCTCGCCGCAGCCCCGGATGGTCACGACCCAGCCCGGGCCCACGAAGATGTCGACCTCGGCCAGGGCGGCGGAGTAGGCGACGACGAAGGCGTGGCTCGGGTAGAGCTCCAATTTCGGGCGCTGGCCGTGCTTGCGGGCGTCCTCGATGGCCAGGGGGTGCAGCGAGAGCTCCTCGCGGATGCAGACGAAGTCGTCGTCGTCGGGATCGAGGGCGTCGATCCAGACCAGGGTGCCGTCCCGTCCGACCACCTCGGAGATGTCCGTCGGATCGATGTCGTCCCGGGCGCCGGCGTCGGTGTACGTGCAGACCTCGATCAAGAGCGGGGCTCCGGAGTCATCTGGTCGCCGGACGGACGGGGGCGAAGGCTTCTGCGGCCCATGCGCGGCAGTCCCGGGTCGCCGCCGTCCTGATCCCGTCGGGCAGCCGGCCCACCGCCACTTCGAGCACGATCTGGCCATCGAAGCCGTCGGCCACCATGGCCGCCGCCAGATCGGTGAGCGGGAGGGTTCCCTGCCCGGGCGGGAGGTGCTCGTCGCCGCGGGTCGAGGTCGAGTCGGACAGGTGCAGGTGGCGCACCCGGTCCCGCATGAGCTCGTAGCGCTCGAGCAGCTGCTGGCGGGCGGCGCCGACGTGGGAGGTGTCGAGGGTGACGGCCGAGTAGCCGGCGAAGGCCTCGTCGTCGTTGCCGAGGTAGGGCTCGACGGTGCGACCGAGGGCAGCCACCGTGTACATGTTCTCGACCGTGACCACGGCTTGTCCCATGTCGTTCAGCTCGTCGACCAGCCGCACGAACTCGAGCGCGTAGTCCCGCTGCCAGCGAAACGGCGGGTGGGTCACGACCACGGGGGCCCCGACGGCGGCGGCCATCTCCACGGAGCGGCGCAGTTTGAGCTCGGGCTTCCACCCCCAGACATGCTGGGAGACCATGAGGCAGGGGACGTGCACCGCCCGTACGGGCACCCCGTAGGTCACCGTGAGCTCCTCGATGGCGGCCACCGTCTGGCTTCGCCGGTCGTGGTTGACCATGACCTCGACACCGTCGTAGCCCAGTTCGGCCGCCATGCGGAAGGCCAACTCGGTGTTGGGGAAGTAGCTGCCCGTCGAGAGCACGATCTCCGGCACGGGAACAAGCTAGAGGCGTGACGCACCTCGACCTCACAGTCCAGTCCGTCGTTGCCGGCGGTGACGCCCTGGGCCGCGACGACCAGGGCCGGATCGTGTTCGTCACCGGTGCGTTGCCGGGGGAACGGGTGCGGGTCGAGGTGACCGAGGAGCGGCGGGACTTCTCGCGGGCGCTGGCGGTGGAGATCGTCGACCCGTCGCCGGACCGGGTGTCGCCGCCCTGTGCAGCTCTGGCCGCAGGTTGCGGCGGCTGTACCTGGCAACACGTGGCTCGGGAGGCCCAGGGGCGGCTCAAGGCCGCCATCGTCAGCGACGCGCTGCGGCGGATCGCCGGTGTGGAGGAGCCTCCCCCCATCGTGTCCGTGCCCCTCGACGGCCCGCCCCTGCGGACCACCGCCCGGCTGGGCATCACCACCGGCGGCCGCGCCGGCCACAGGTCCCGTCGCGGTGCAACGGCATCAGCGGCAGCGGGAACGACGCCGGCGGTGGTGGAGACCGGTGCCTGCGGGGCCGCCCACCCCCTGCTCGAGGAGCTGATCACCGAGGGCCGCTATCCCGGCGCGGAGGAGGTCCTGTTGCGGGTGGGTGTGGCCTCCGGCGAGCGGCTGGTGCGTGTGGCCGGAGGCGTCAGGCAGGTCCAGGTCCCCGCCGGCGTGGTGGTGGTCGCGAAGCGGGACCGGCGGCCGGCGTTCGTGCACGAGGAGGTGGCGGGCCGCGCCTTCCGCATCTCGGCGGGGTCCTTCTTCCAGTCCGGTCCGGTGGTGGCCGAGGCGCTCACACGGGCGGTCTCGAAGGCGGCGGGGGAGCTTTTGGGCCCGGGGGACCACCTGGTCGATCTCTACGCCGGCGTAGGTCTGTTCGCCTCGGTGCTGGGAGCCCAACGGGGGGCGCGGGTGACGGCGGTGGAGCGGCCCGGGCCGGCGGTCAGCGACGCGCGCGTCAACCTGTCCGACCTCGATGCGGCGGTGGTCGTCTCCGAGGTGGGCCGGTGGCACCCGGGTCCGGAAATGGCCTCTCCGGCGGTGGTGGTGGCGGACCCGGCCCGCTCCGGGCTGGGGCGCCCGGGCGTGGGAGCGGTACGAAGGATCGGCCCACAGCGGGTGGTGCTCGTCAGCTGCGACCCGGCATCGCTGGCGCGGGACGTGGCCCTCCTCCGCCAGGTTGGGTACCACTTATCCGGTATCCACCTCGTTGATGCATTTGCCGATACCTTTCATGTGGAGACGGTGGCCTGGTTCGGCAGGTGAAACAGGTTTCGGGGATCGGCGGGTGGGGACAGTAAGTCCACTACAATCAGTGGTGGACATCTCACGGTCCGTGAGGCTTAAATGGAGATGGTGCAACCGGTGAACAGCGGCGTCACAGCGGACTCGGCTCGTCAGGAGCCGTCACCTCGCAAGATCGAGCGCGCCCTGCGGGATCTCGTCCCGGCCACCCTGGCCGCTGGAGCCGCCGCGGTTGCTGTTGCCGTGGCCGTCGGTGGCTCCACGGCCCGTCTCCACGTCCCCTTCATCCCGCGGCTCGGGCCCGGCGAGGTCACCTCTTCGGCCGCCCCTTCCCAGGCCGCGAAGGCCGAGGTCAGTGTGCGCCTGGGCCCCAAGGCCAGCCGGCGCCCCGCCGCGGTGGTGCCTGGTCTCGTCGCCCAGCTGTTGGCTTCTCCGGTCAGGCCCGTGGCACCCGTGGTCGGCAGTGGTGAGCCACTGATCTTCGGCCCGGTTGCTGGCGGCGCCGCCCAGACCTTCGTCTCGCCGGCTGTCGTGGTTGGCGGCGACCTGGAGCAGGTGGTGCCCACTCCGGAAGCCCCACCCCCGTCGGTGGGAGCGCCCTTCGTCGTCTCGCAGGCGCCGGCGCCGCCGCCCGAGGTGGGGACTCAGAGCGTGCGGCCCCGGCGGGTCAAGGCCCCCAAGGCCGGACGCCCCGAAGCCGAGGCTGCCCCCGACCTCTTCCAGGCCGCCAGCCTGAGCTCGCCCGCTCTCCTGTCCGGCTCCGACAGCGCTCCCGCCGACGAGGAGGGCGGAGGGGCCAAGTCGGACGACGCCAAGGCCAACAACCCCAAGGGCAACGGCAAGGGTCACGACCACGGCCAGGACCGCAGTCAGGGACATGACGATCCGCCCGGCCACGGCCAGCCACGGCCAGGTCACAAGGTTTCCTGAGCTGCGGACCCGCAGCGACCGCCACGTGCAGCGGTCTCTGACATCGGTCTAAAGCCACACTCTGTGGCGACCGACACTGTCGGTAGCAGTACCCGACAACGGCAAACCCGGCGATGACCGGGGACGCAAAGCCCATGGCCCCACCGGAAGTTCCCGAGGGCAACGGGGCTACCGAACGGGGTCCCGCCTCCGGGGGGAGTTCCCGCACGCCTGGAGGCCAAGATGCACAAGCTGCGCAAGTTGTTCGTCGCGGGCGCCACGCTGTTGGTGGCCCTCAGCCTGGTTGCGGAGAGCGCGGCGGCCCAGGACCTCGACCCCGTGAGCATCGAGCACGAGTTCGTGGGCCGGCTGAACGACCTGAGGGCGGCCCACGGCCTCCACTCCTTGACCCTGGACCCGGCGCTGACCGAGATCGCCCGGAACTGGGCCGGCCGTATGGCTGCCGCCAACCGGATCTCCCACCGCAGCGACCTGGTCGCCGTGGCCCCGGCCAACTGGCTCGTCCTCGGTGAGAACGTGGGAGCCGGCCCCGCCGCGGGTCCCATCCACGACGCGCTGGTGGCGAGCCCCACCCACTACGCCAACCTCGTCGATCCCCGCTTCCGACAGGTGGGCGTGGGCGTGGTCGCCGTCGACGGCAAGATCTTCATGGCCCAGAACTTCATGACCGTCGCCGCGCCGGCTGGCTTCACCAAGGTGTGCAAGGGCCGCAAGTGCAAGATCGTCAAGGCCAAGGCGGTCAAGCGCAAGGCCGCCCCCAAGCGCAGAGCGGCTGGGCGGCGCTGACCGTCCCGCGCCCGTTGGGGTGCTCCGGCGGTAGCGTGGCGCCACCATGGCTGAGGGCTTTTGTCTCCTCACGGTGCACGCGCACCCCGACGACGAGTCGTCGAAGGGCGCGGGAACCGTCGCCCGCTACGCCGCCACCGGTGTGCGCACGGTGCTCGTGTGCTGCACGGACGGGGCTGCCGGCGACATCTTGAACCCGGCCATGGATCGTCCGGAGATCAAGGACGACCTGCCGGCGGTGCGGGCCGAGGAGCTGCGCCGGGCGGCGCAGATCATCGGCTACTCGGAGGTCGTGCACCTCGGCTACAAGGACTCGGGCATGCCCGGGACGCCGTGCAACGACGACCCAGATTGCTTCGCGCGGGCTGAGCTCGACGAAGCCGTGGGACGGTTGGTGGCAGTGATCCGCCGCACGCGGCCCCAGGTGATCGTGACCTACGGCGACGACCAGCAGGGCTACCCGCACCCCGACCACCTCCGGGTGCACGACGTCTCCGTCCCCGCCTTCGAACGGGCCGCCGACCCGGAGTCCTATCCCGAAGCCGGCCCGCCGTGGCAGCCGCAGAAGCTGTACTACACGGCCTGGAGCCGGGCCCGGATGGTGGCCATGCACGAGAAGTTCCTCGAGCTCGGCCTCGAAAGCCCCTTCGACGACAACTGGCTCAGCCGTCCTTCCCAGGACGACCGCATCACGACCAGGATCGACGTGAGCGAGTTCATGGACGTCCGCCGCCAAGCACTCCTGGCCCATGCGAGCCAGATCGACCCGGAGTCGCCGTTCTGGTTCGGGCTGCCGGCGGAGACCGCCCGCACCGTCCATCCCTTCGAGGAGTACGTTCTGGCCCGCACGCTCGTACCTGCCGGCGCCGGCGGGGACGAGGACGATCTGTTCGCCGGCTGTGCGCCCCACCGACAAGCGCCTGCCGAAGCACCGGTCGCATGAGCACCTGCACCCAAATGGACTCGTAAAGAGAGAGGTTCCCATGCCCAAGTGGCTCACCCAGGAGTGGCTCGACGAGCAGAAGAAGCTGGCTGAGGACCAGCCGGAGCGTCCCGGGGCCACGGCCCGGATGCAGTACGTGGTCACAGGAGGCCCCGACGGCGACATTCACTTCTACTGGGTGCTCGAGGACGGCAAGCTGATCGAGAACAACGCCGGCATCCTCGACGACCCCGAGCTCACCTTGACCCAGAGCTATGAGGACGCGAAGAAGATCCAGACGGGGGAGCTGGACGCCCAGGCCGCCTTCATGCAGGGCCGGATCAAGGTCGAGGGCAACATGGCGAAGCTGCTGGCCCTGATGCCCATCACCAACTCGCCGGAGTACCGGGCGCTCCAGGAGCGGATCCGGGAGATCACCGAGTACTGAGAGCGCCCGCCCCCCGGGGGAGGCGGGCGCTCTTGTCAGGGCAGCAGGTGGGGGTGCTGGCGTTCACGCCCACCGCGCCCCGGCCGCGGGGACTGCTCAGACGCCGGTGCCGGCGGCGACAGCCCCGTCCTTGGTCTGGAAGGCCTTGGGCACCTGCGGCTGCTTGAGGACGCCGGCGAGGATGGCGGCGTGGCGGGCCTCCACCCCCCCCACGCTCATCACGGCCTGGTTGAGCTTGACGTCCTTGAACTGCCCCACCGACGACTGGTAGGTGGCGGCCGCCGCCTGCTCGAGCATGAGAGCGAGCTGGATGACGCTCGTCTCGTCCTTGAGGGCGGCGATGGGCCCTTCCAGGCTCTGGGCCACCACCGGGTTCGGGTCGGTCATGGGCTTGCCGCCGAGCTTCTTGGTTGCTCCCTGGAACAGCTCGGCGTGCTCCCGGTGCTGGCTCTGGAAGAGCATGGCGGCATCACCCACGGCCGGTGTCAGCACCAGCCCCGACTGGATCGCCTTCTCGTAGACGTCGACGGCGAGCACCTCCAACGAGGATGCGGTGCGCAGGATCTGGATGTCCCCCTGCGCCTCCGCGGGGCTGGTCTTGGGCGCCTCGCCCTTCTCGCCGGCCGGCTTCTTTGCGGTGTCGCTGTCGTCGGTGCCGCAGGCGGCGAAGACGGCGGCGGTGGCGACGGTGAGGCCGCCGAACTGGATGAAGCGCCGGCGGTTCAGCCCGCCGGTGGCGAAGTCCGCCTTCGCGAACGGGGACTCGGTGCTCTCGCCGTTGAAGAGCCGGCCGACCAGGTCCTTCATCGACCGCATGGCCGACACGTGGTCGCTCTGGCTCTCCCTGGCCTCGCGGCGAACGAAGTCCGAGCTGAAGTCCATGTGCATTCCTGTCTCTGTCGGGCGTCGGGGGCTGGTCACTTCGAGGCCGGGAACTTCGACGGGTCGATCGCCTTCTCGGCCGTCTCGAACGGCGGGACGACGTCGGCGGGAGGCTTGGCCAGTGCCGTACCCAGGACGACCGCGTGCTGTGACTCGACCGGCAGGATCGATGCCGTCAGCGCCAGGGCGGCCTGGCTCTTGAGCGCCCCCACGGCGAACATGTAGGTGCCGACGGCCGCATTCTCGAGGTCGTAGGCGACCTGGAGAACGCTCTTTTGGTCCTTGGCCGCCTTGAGCTGGCCGGCGACTGCCTCCAGCAGCTTCACGTTCGCCCTGCCGGTGGCCTTGGCGCCGGCGGCGCCACCGAAGGCCTTGGCGTGCTCGGCGTGGTGGCCGGCGAACATCGTGCCCACCTCGACGACCGGAGGATCGAGCTTGCCGGTGGCGGCGGCGGCCGCGTACGCCTCGACCGCAGCCAGCTCCACGCTCTCGGCGAACGCGGCGATGTCGTCGTCGGCGAGCTCCGGCTCCTTTTCCTGGGCCGCGGCCGGAAGCAGGCTGGCGAAGGAGAGGACCGAGCCGCCGATGGTGACGGCCCCGGCACCCATGGCCGCGTTGCGCAGGAGGCTGCGCCGGCTCTGGGCCCGGAACCGCCGCGTCTCGGCGTGGAGCTCGGCGACGTCCGCGGCCATGGTGGCCATGCCCTCCCGGTGCTGCTCGTCGACGGCGGCCGCCATCCGGCGCAGCTCCCGTGCGCTCATTTCCATGTAGATGTCTCCTAAGGATTCTTGGTGGGGGTGCCGCCGGCCTGCGCCGAGCTACTCAACGGTGACGGAGGCGGTCATGTAGTTGTGGATGGCGCAGAAGTACTTGAAGGTCCCGGGCGTGTCGAATCGGTGCGTGAAGGTGGCGCCCTTCTCCATGTTCTTGCTGTCGAAGGACTTGTCGTCGGCGGTGACGGTGTGGGCGAAGC
>JAHWJU010000261.1 GCA_019348255.1 Actinomycetota bacterium
CGAGGAGACGGGGCTCATCCTGCCCATAGGCCGGCGGGTCCTGCAGATGGCCTGCACGCAGGCGAGGGCATGGCAGGAGACCTACCCGGAACACGCCTCCCTGGGCATGGCGGTGAATCTCTCGGCCCGCCAGCTTCAGCAGGTGTCGTTCGTGGGCGAGACGCTTCAGGTGATCGCCGAGACGGGGGTCCCGGCCCGGACCTTGATCCTGGAGATCACCGAGACGGTGCTGATGGACGACACCGAGAGCCACGTCGCCAAGCTGGTCCAACTCAAGGGTCTGGGGCTGCGCCTGGCCATGGACGACTTCGGTACCGGGTACTCGTCGCTCAGCTTCCTGTCGCGCCTGCCCGTCGACATCTTGAAGGTGGCCAAGCCCTTCATCGAAGGCCTCGGCCGCAGCGACAAGGACCAGGCCTTCGCCGCCGCCATCGTGCGGCTCGGCCAGACAGTGGGCATGAGCCTCATCGCCGAGGGTGTGGAGCGCGAGGAGCAGCTGGACGAGCTGCGTCACCTGAGATGCGACATGGTGCAGGGCCACCTCTTTTCGAGGGCCAACGACGCCGCCAGCACCGAGGAGCTCCTGAGGGAGGGCATTGCTCACGTGTCGAACAAGGTGATCCCCTTCCCGGCCTGATCGGCTCCCAGACCCGGGCACTAGGGTCTGGCCCGTGATGGGTGTCGGTGGGCGGCGCGGGAGCGCTGAGGGGCGCCTCCGGCCACCGCGCCGGTTCCCCCGGCTCTTGTTCAGCGCGCTCGCGCTGAGCGTGCTGGTGGTGGCGGTCAACTCCATCGTGTCGAGCAGCGCGGAAGGTCCCGACCCGGGCATCGTCTTCGCCGACGAGGTCCGTCCGGCCGTCAACCGCTCCACCCGACAGGCAGCCGCCTTGGAGGACCTGCGGGTTCAGGGGCCCTCGCTCGGCAGGGAGGGGCTCCGGCGCGGCATTGACCGGCTGTTGCGGGAGAGCCGATCTGCGGTGGACGAGGTTCAGAAGGTGCAGGTCGAAGGCGACCTGCGACAGGCCCACGGGCTCCTTCTGACCTGCCTCACCACCCGGTCCACTGCGCTGGCCGCTTTCTCGGCCACCCTGGCCGGCGAGTTCGAGGGGGGGCCGCCCGACCTGGCGGTGCAGGCCCTGATGAACGTGGGCCGTGACCTGGCCGTGTCGGATCGCGCCTACGAGCTGTTCCTGGAGGCGTTGCCGCCGGCGGCCCGCAACACGATGCCGGAGTCGAGGTGGTTGGTCGACGAGACGCGTTATGCGAAGCCGGAGGCGGCGGCGCTGGTGGCTACGCTGCGGGCCGCGGCCAGCCTCGCCCAGGTGCCCGACGTGACCGTGCTGACGGTGATCACCGACCCTTCGCCGGTGGGGGTCGACGGCACCGCCCGGGTCCTTCCGCTGGTCAAGTCGGTGAGGCTCCAGGTGGTGGTGGCCAACGCCGGCAACGTGACCCAGAAACGCCTCCCGGTCGAGGCGGTCGTGAGCTCCACCGGCGGCATGGACACTGCCCGTCAGTTCGTGGATCTGGCCCCCGGTCAGCGGGCCACCGTCGCTCTGACGGTCAAGCCGGCTCCGGTCGGCGTGATCGAGCTCAGGGTGCGGGCGGGGCCGGCGCCGGGCGAGGCCAGCCTCGGCGACAACGAGCAGGTCTCGTACTACGTGATGCGCTGAGGGCCGGCGGGTCAGGCGGGTCAGGCGGGCTCGTCCCCGTCGCGGTTGGGCCCGGGCCGCGGCCGTCGCCGCCATGTCTCCTCGGCCCGGAACGACACCTCTCGGAGGGGGAGCCCGGTGAGGCGAGCCACCCGGGCGGCATCGGCATGCTCGGCCTTCACCCTTCCCGGTGACACCTTGACCCGCACGGGGTAGCCGGCCACGTCCACCTCGTCGTTCGAGCGGGCCGCGGGCCACCGCTCGAACGTGGTTCCCCGCACGCCGGTAGAACCGGTCTCCGAAGCGAGGGTGCCCGCCACCTGCCCGGCGAGGGCAGGGTCGCTCAGCGCACTGACGGTGTAGCCGGGGCGGCCCTTCTTCATGAGGACCGGAGTGACCCATGCATCGTGGGCGCCCGCCGTGAGCAGCTGTGCGATGGCATGAGCGATGGTCTCCCCAGTGGCGTCGTCGAGGTTGGCCTCGAGCAGCACGACGGGCTGGCCGGCGTCGGCGGCCGGACCCTCGTCTGCCATCGTGCCCAGCACCACCTGGGTCAGGTTGGGCAGGTCGTCGAGCTCCCGGGTGCCGGCGCCGTAGCCGGTGGCCTCGATGCTCAGGCCGGGCATAGGGCCCCACACGGAAACGAGCCCCGCCAGCAACGCCGCCCCGGTGGGCGTCGTCAACTCGACCGAGATGTCACGCCCGTAGGTCGGGGCCCCCCGCAACAGCTCGAGCACCGCCGGCCCCGGGTTGGGTAGCACGCCGTGGGCGGACCGCGTCATCCCGGTGCCCGTGGCGACCGCCGAGGCACAGACGTGGTCCACCTCCAGGACCTCCAGGGCGGCGCATGTCCCGACCACGTCCACGATGGCGTCCACACCGCCCACCTCGTGGAAGTGGACGCTGGCGGGCGGGCGGCGGTGGATGCGGCCCTCGGCATCGGCCAAGGCGGCGAAGACGGCCAGGGACCGGTCGCGCACCCGGTGGGGCAGGCGGGCCTCCTCGATGAGGCCGACGATGTGGGAGGCGGTGCGGATGATCGCCGACTCCTCGGACAGCACGGTGACGGCGGTGGCGCCGATGCCCGAACGCATGGTGGCCGCGGTCTCGAGCTTCCAGCCGGTGAAGGGGAGGCGCTCCAGCAGCGAAACCACCTCCTGCAGGTCGGCGCCGGCGTCGAGGAGCGACCCGAGGGCCATGTCGCCGGCGATGCCAGCGAAGCAGTGGAACCAGGCCACCCGCCGGCCGCCGGCCGCCCCCGGGGTTGGGGCCCCGGGCGGGGAAGTCAACAC
>JAHWJU010000087.1 GCA_019348255.1 Actinomycetota bacterium
GGTTGTCACTGGCCCAGACGACGTTCTCGGTGACCGACGGGATCACGTCGGGCAGGTCCTCGTGGCGGAGGAGGTCGCGAAAGCGGATGTCGGTGTTGTCGCTCCCGTCGAAGTTGACGCCGTAGGCGATGACCGAGTGGTCGGGGCTGGGTTCCAGGGCCCGCAGGTCGAAGTAGTCGTGCCCTCGGGCCATGGCGTTCTCGTCGAGCAGCACCTGCTCCGGCGCGTCGAGATGGCCGGTCCTTCGGCAGTGGATGGCGTACTCCAGCCCCTCGACCGTGCGGGAGTAGTACCAGTGACCGCCGTGGAGGACGGGCGGTGACTCGTCGGTCTCCTGGATGCGGGCCTTGAACTCCTCGAACAGCCGTTCCCGGAGCGGCTCGAGGTGCCGCGTCATCGCCTGGGTGTACGCGTTCTCCGCTTCCAGGTAAGCGAGCACCTGGGGGTCGTCGCGTTCGCGCAGCCAGTACCAGTCGTCGCTCCGCTCGTCGCCGTGCATCGACAGCGTGCGGGGCCTCCTCGGTGCAGAAGGTGGCGTCGGCACCGCGGCACCGTAACGTCCCCGGTTGCTACGCGGAGACCGTCCGTAGGGGGTCGAGCAGCGAGATGCTGCCGGTGGCGGCCCGCCGCCGGGCCCACGTCGCCACCTCCGCGTCCTGGGTGAGGTAGATCACCTGGCCCTGGCTGGAGAGACGGTCCAGGAAGTCGAGCATCGTCCACTTGGCGTCGGAGCGCAGGTGCAGGAAACCCTCGTCCACGACGAGGGGAAGGCTCTCACCCTCTGCTCCGCAGTTGCGCAGAGCCGCCAGACGCTCCTGCAGGTACCGCTCCACCTCGTTGACCTTGTCGCTCGAAGCCCCGCCCTGCTCCCCGAACTGCTGCTCGAGGAACGTCACCCTGCGCTCCACGGCGCTCTTCCGGTCGGAGATGCGGGCCACGTCGGGCACGAGCTGATGGGCCATGAAATAGGCGGCAGCGGTCATGTCCCGCCGTGACTGCAGCTCGGTGGGGTCGGGCTCGCGGGCGTCAGCGGCGCCGAAGGCGATGCCGAACTCGGGGCGGTACTCGCTCTCCGCCAGCTTCTCGAGACGGGTGATCTCGGCGTTGATCTCGGGAACGGGCCGGCCCAGGGTGCGGGCCCGCACCCGCTGCTCAGCCGCGCCGGCCTGCTCCTCGAAGGCGGAGAGGCGGTCGGCCAGCTCGCCGTTGGCGTAGCCCGCCCGCGTCACCAGTTCGTCCACCAGCCGGCGGGCCTCGATCTCCTCGGCGTGAGCCGTCTCCAGCGCCTGCTGCAGCCGGGCCACCCGAGCGACCTCGCTCAACTGGTGCACGAGGTCGGCGGCCAGCGTCGGGTGCTCGATGCCGAAGGGGCGACAGACGTCCATCAGCGCCGCCCGCGCCATTTCGACGGCGGGCTCCACGTGCTCGGTGAGACGCCTCTTGGTGTCGACTATCTCCTCCGGCAGCTCACCCAGTGCGGACACCGCTGCCGCGTACCGCCGCACCTCCTCCTCCAGCTCGACCGCCTCCAAGGGGGACATGTCCCCGGCCAGCAGCCGCCAGTCGGCCATGGCCTTGCGGTGCTCCCCGGCCGCCCGCTCCAGTCCCTCCCGCAACGTCGGGTCCGACACCGCCTCCATCCGGCGCAGGTGGAAAGACAGGTAGGTGGGGACGCCGGCCCTGATGAGAGCGTCGGTCTCCCAGTCCTGGGCCTCGGCGAGCTGCTGGCGAGGGCCGAGGACGGCCCAGTAGGCCGCCGCCGCGCTACCGGCCAGCGCCAGCGGTGCGACGAAGGGCACGAGCGGCATGGCCGCTGCTCCCAAGGCCGCTGCTCCTCCCGCCGCCACCATGCCCAGCCGCCGCTTCTCCACCAGTTCCTGGGCGTGCTCCACCGCACAATGGGCGGATTCGATCTCCTGGGCGATGGCGGGGCTCTCGCCGTCGGTCACCAGACCGCCCAGCGCCAGCGACTCCTTCTCGAGCCGTACGGCCGTCTGGATGGCCTGGTTCGCCACCTCCCAGAGCCGCTCCTGGTCGGCCCGGGCCAAGCGGGCGACGTCGGGATGGCTGGGGCTCTCCAGGTACGCCGACATCATTCCGGCCAGGCGGGACGACAGGGTGGCCCGGTGGGCCTCCGCCGCGGCCAGCGCGTCCACGAGTCCGTCCAGGTCGAGCGGGACCCGGTCGGGGATGTTGAGGGCACCGGCCAGGGTGTGACGGTCGAGGCGGACCCGGGCCCCGAAGGCCCTCTGGGCGTCGGACATCTGGCGGTGGGCCTGGCGCCACCGGGCCGCTGCCGCCCGCGCCCGCCCCAGCTGGGAGACGAGCTCGGAGTCGGCCGCGATCTCGTCGGGGGAGCTGAGGAGGGCGCTTCGTTCCTCCTTCAGCCGTTGCAGCTCCAGCAACATCCTGGCGTAGCGCCGCTTCGGCCTGCCCACCTCGATCTGGCGGATCTCCTCGTCGATCGACTGCAGCTCCTGGCGCAGCCCCGACGCCGCGTCCCGGGCCACCGTGGCCGCTGCCAGCTGGTCGGCCAGAGCCGCCAGCGCCGCTCGGCTCTCCGTCAGCTCCCTCGGCTCCGACGGGCCCTGGCGGAAGATGCCCAGGCGGGTCCCGTCGACGTACATGAGGGTGAACAGCTCGTGGACCGACAGCCCCAGCAGCACGCTCGGCGGCACCCCTGGCGTACCGTCGTCGTGAAAGGTGTGGAAGGTGCCCTCGGCCGTCTGGTCGACGGTCACCCGCTGGCCGCTGCGGCCGACGAAGGCGAGCTCGTGGGAGACGGTCGCCTCGCCGGCGAGGGTGCCGAGGATGACCTCGACCACCCCTTGGCGGTCCTCCACGCCGATGCCGCCGATGACTGTCAGCCGCTCGTGGAAACGGAGCCTCTGATCATCGCCGTGGACGCGCAGCGCCAGTTGTTGCAACCGCATTCCGGGGCCTCCTCCTTGCGCCTTGATCGGCAGTGGGAGGGCCCTGCTGAAGCGTGGTGGCTACCCGCAGCTCGCCCCCGGCTCAGGAGCCGGTGGTCTCGGGAGTCTCCAGATCCAGCGATTCGACGGCCAGGTCGGTGTCGATCTCGTCGAGCAGCTCGACGATCTCCTTGCCCTCGAACAGGGAGCGTTCCCGTGTGAGAGCGAGCCACTTCTCGACTTCGCCGATGACCGGGTAGGCGCGCAGGGCGGCGTAGAGGTCGAGCAGGCGGTCCTGCACCTGCTGGGCGGACTGGAGGGGCTTGTCGGCCGTCTCCGTCCTCCACTGGTCGATCTGATCTCGGGCCTGGGTCTCCATCGGAACTCCTAACGTGCCCACCTGGGCTTCCTACAAACGTCGGCAGGCGCTCCAATCATCCCAAGAACTGAAGGACAATTCCCACCACCGGCCCCGTCGGCGGAGCGAGTGGCCTGGCGGGAAGTCCTAGCCCCTGGGGATTGTTACTATCTAGGTAGTGGAAATTACCCTACCCGCAACTGGAGCTGACGCCTGATGGCCACCATCGAAGCAGGTCTCGACCTCGGCAGGTACAAGCTCGGCTGGATCGACGAGGTCGATTATGTCATCAAGCCCAAGAAGGGCCTGTCCGAGGACGTGGTGCGGGAGATCTCGTTCCTGAAGGGCGAGCCGCAGTGGATGACCGAGTTCCGCCTGCGGGGCTACCGCCACTTCATGCGCAAGCCCTACGAAGGCGCCTGGTTCCACGCCAACATGCCGGGCCTCGACTTCCAGGACATCTACTACTACCTGAAGCCCACCGAGAGCCAGGTCAGCGAGTGGGACGAGCTGCCCGAGCAGATGCGGCGTACCTACGAGAAGCTGGGGATCCCGGAGGCCGAGCAGCGCTACTTCGCCGGCGTGACCAGCCAGTACGACTCAGAGGTCGTCTACCACAAGAACCGCGAGGACCTCGAGGCCCGCGGCATCCTGTTCACCGACATGGACACCGCGGTGCGCGAGCACCCGGAGATCGTGAAGAAGTACTTCGGCACGATCATCCCGCCGGCGGACAACAAGTTCGCCGCCCTCAACACCTCGGTGTGGTCGGGCGGGTCGTTCATCTACGTCCCCCCGGGCGTCGACGTGGAGATGCCGCTGCAGGCCTACTTCCGGATCAACTCCGAGAACGCCGGCCAGTTCGAGCGCACGTTGATCATCGCCGACGAGGGCGCCAGGGTGCACTACATCGAGGGCTGCTCCGCGCCGGTCTACAGCTCCGGCTCGCTGCACTCGGCCGTGGTCGAGCTGGTGGCCCTGCCCGGCTCCCGGATCACCTACACGACCATCCAGAACTGGTCGGACAACGTCTACAACCTGGTGACCAAGCGGGCCCGGGCCGATGCCGAGGCCCACGTGGAATGGATCGACGGCAACATCGGCTCCCGGCTGACCATGAAGTACCCGTCGGTTGTGCTGGCCGGCCCCAAGGCCTCGGGCGAGGTGCTGTCGGTGGCCTACGCCGGCCCCGGCCAGCACCAGGATGCCGGCGCGAAGATGATCCACGCCGCGCCCGAGACCACCTCCACCATCGTCTCCAAGTCGATCAGCAAGGACGGCGGCCGCACCACCTACCGCGGCCTGGTCAAGATCGAGGAGGGGGCGGCGCGGTCGAAGGCATTCGTGCGGTGCGACGCCCTGCTTCTGGACGAGCTCTCCCGCTCCGACACCTACCCTCGCCAGGAGATAGCCGAGAAGGACGCGTCCATCGGCCACGAGGCCACCGTTTCCAAGGTGAGCCAGGACCAGCTCTTCTACCTCATGAGCCGGGGACTGTCGGAGGAGCAGGCCATGGGCATGATCGTGAACGGCTTCATCGAGCCGATCACCCGGACGCTTCCCATGGAGTACGCGGTGGAGTGGAGCCGGCTGATCGAGTTGCAGATGGAAGGCGCCGTCGGCTGACGTCGGTGGGCTGAAATTCCTGCCGCCCACCCCAATTAGCGACGGGCACGCCGTACGCTGCAACCAGAGCCACCCAAGCCGTACAAGGAGTGCCTGATGGCCAACCCTGCTCTCAACGAAAAGACCTTCGCCCCCGAGCGCCTCCGTACCCTCGCCCCCGATGCGCTGGGCGCGCCCGCCCACACCGAGTCGTGGCGCACGACGATGACGCTCGAGGGCGTCGTCTTGAAGTCCGGCATCCTCCTGCCCATCGTGCTGGTCACGGCCTGGATGGGGTGGCAGTCGGTGGAGCAGTCCGAGCTGGGGGCACGCCCGCCGGGATGGCTGCTCCTGGCCATCCTGGGCGGGTTCGGGATCGCCATCGTCACCGTCTTCAAGCCCAAGATCTCGCCCTACACCGCACCTGCCTACGCCGCGGTGGAGGGCCTGGTGCTGGGGGCCATCTCGGCCGTCTACAACTTCAGCTACGAGGGCATCGTCCTGCAGGCGGTGATGCTCACCGGCGCCGTCTTCGTCATCATGCTCGGCCTGTACGCCAGCCGGACCATCCGCGTCACCGACCGGTTGCGCAAGGGCGTGATCGCAGCCACCCTCGCGGTGATGGCGGTGTATCTGGTCTCGATCGTCATGCGCCTGTTCGGAGCCGACGTCCCGATGATCCACGACAACGGCGCCGTCGGCATCCTGTTCAGCCTGGCTGTGGTGGGCATCGCCTCGTTCAACCTGCTGCTCGACTTCGACCTCATCGAAAAGGGCGTCGAGGCCGGCGCCCCCAAGTGGATGGAGTGGTACGCCACCTTCGGTCTTCTGGTGACGCTCGTATGGCTGTACCTGGAGCTGCTGCGGCTGCTGTCCAAGCTCAGGAGCCGCTAGGCCGCGTGCCCATGCGGGAGGACTGCAAGAACTTCCAGAGCCGCACCTACGCCTCCGGCGAGGTCGCCCGCTTCTGCGTGCTCGACCTCGCGCCGGAGGCGCCGTGGCGCTGCCCCGAGAACTGCTCCCGGTACGAGCGGCGCATGGCTGACATCGGCTGGGAGCTGGGCGGCCTGGTGCGGCCCCGGGTGCCCGACGAGCCCGAGATCATCGAGCTCAACGACGACGCTGCCGCGGTACTCGACGAGGCGGAGGACATCTTGAACGCAGCGGGGCCGACGATCGTGTCGGAGGTGCAGCGCCAGCGGGCCCGCGAACAGGGCGAGCGGGCCGGCGCCGGCATCCTCGACCGCCTCAAGGACCGCTTCCGCAAGCGCTGACGCTTCGGGTCGGAAGCGGAGTCATGTGCCGGTGAAGTCGGGGGGGCGTTTCTCCATGAAGGCGGCCACAGCCTCGGCGGTGTCGTTCGACCCGGCGAAGGCGGCATTCCACAGGGCGACGTAGTCGAGGCTGTCGGCCACCCGGTGGTCCTGGGCATGGCGGAGGATCGCCTTGGTGCCCTGCACGGCCAGAGGCGACAGGGCCGCCATCTCCGAGGCCATGTCACGAGCTGCCGCCACCACCGAGTCCTGGTCCTCCAGCACATCGTTGACCAGGCCGATGGCGAGCGCCCGGTCGGCGGAGATGTCCTTGGCGGTGAGGGCCAACTCGGCCGCATGCCCTGGGCCCACGATGCGGGGGAGGCGTTGGAGCGTGCCCACGTCGGCCACGATGGCCAGGCGGGTCTCTCGTACCGAGAACCGGGCATCGGCGGCGGCCAGCCGGATGTCACAGGCGGTGATCAGGTCGACGCCGGCGCCGATGCACCAGCCATGGACGGCGGCGATGACCGGCTTCGGGCACTCCGCCACCGAGGTGATTGCGCCTTGGAGCCGCTTCAGCCCCCGGTAGGTGCGATCGGCGCGGACGGCGGCGGAGGGAGGTCGGGAGTCGCCGGCGTCGCCGGCGGTGCCGGCGCCGGCGAGCAGGAACTCGAGGTCGATGCCGCTGCTGAACATGGGGCCGCGGCCGGCCAGCACCACGGCCCGAACAAGGGGATCGTCGGCGAGCTTGGCCATCTCCAGCGGGAGGTCGTTCCAGAAGGCGGCACCCATGGCGTTGCGCTTCCGCGGGTTGTCCAGCCACAAGGTGGCCACCCCGTCGAGGTGCTCGACCGTGAGCACCTCCGAAGATGTCGTCATGGGCCCGATGGTAAGGCCGCGCTGGGGACTGGTCTCACCCCAGCCACCTAGGATGACGGCGGGGCGGTCCACCGCCCCTGTTCGCGACCTGAGGACCCCCGCTGAGCGATCTGACCACTGAACGATCGGCCGCCCTTGACGGCCCGCCGTGGCTTCGCGCCCGGCGAGCGGCTGCGTACGAGCGGTTCTCGGCGCTCGAACTGCCGACGGCGGCCGAAGAGCTGTGGCGCTACAGCCCCATAGGCGAGCTCGACCTCGCCCGCTACCGGCTCAGCTCGCCCGGTCCCACCGGCGCTGCGTCCGACAGCCTCGTCGTCGACTCGGTGGCCGACCGGTCGGCGGTGGTGGTCACGGTCGACGGGCGGCTGGTGCAGGCGGTGGTGGGCGAGGCCGCCGCCGGTCAGGGGGTCACCGTCGGACCCGCCACCGACGAGATCCACCTTCTCCGCCCACCCGATCCCGACGCCCTCACCGCGCTCCACGACGCGTTCGTTCCCGAGGTGGTGGTGCTGCGGGTACCGGCGGGAGTGGTGGTCGAGGGGCCGGTGGTGGTGGTCCAGCGCCACAGCGGCGCCGGCCAGGCCGGCTTCCCCCACCTCGTAGTGGACGCCGGCGCGGCCAGCGAGGTCACCGTCGTCGACCACTGGGTCTCAGACGACGGTCCTGGCTACGTGAACCCGGTCGTCGAAGTGCATGCCGGCGACGGCGCCCACGTCGACTACGTGGGCGTGCAGGAACTGGGCCCGGAGGTGTGGCAGACGGGGCACGTGCTGGTCAGCCCCGGCCGCGACGCGACCCTCCGTTCATGGCTCGTCGCCTTGGGAGGCGACTATGCCCGGCTCTACGTCGCGGCCGAGATGGCCGGCCAAGGTGGGGCGGCCGAGATCTTCGGTCTGTACTTCGGCGAGGACGACCAGGTCCACGACTTCCGCTCCCTCCAGGACCACCGGGCCTCCCGCTCCAAGAGCAACCTGTCGTTGAAGGGGGCCGTGACCGACCAAGCGCACGGCGTCTACACCGGCCTCATCAAGGTCCGGGAGGGCGCCAAGGCCACCGATTCGTTCCTGGCCAACCGCAACCTCGTGCTGGGAGATGGCGCCCATGTCGACTCGGTCCCCAACCTCGAGATCGTGAACGAGAACGACATCCGCAGCTGCGGACACGCCTCTGCCACCGGCCCTGTCGACGAGGACCACATCTTCTACCTGGAGAGTCGTGGTGTGCCCACCGACGTGGCCGAGCGCCTCATCATCTTCGGGTTCTTCGACGAGATCGTTTCGTCGGTCCCCCTGCCCGGCCTGCGGGACCCCTTGCGTCGGGCCGTGAGGCGCAAGCTCGACAAGGCGGTGGCCCGTGCCTGAGCTGCGCCTGTGCGTCCGCAGCGACTTGGCGCCGGGGGAGGCCCGCCGCTTCGACGTCGGAGGTCACCGCATCTGCCTGGTGCGGATCGGTGACGACTTCTACGCGCTGGCTGACCGTTGCAGTCACGAGGACTACTCACTGGCCGACGGGGACGTGCTGGCCGAGGAGCTCGAGATCGAGTGCTGGAAGCACGGCAGCACGTTCTCGCTGCTCACCGGCGAGCCCCAGTCCCTACCGGCCACGAAGCCCGTGCCGGTCTACGACGTGAGCATCCGCGGCGACGACGTGGTGGTCGTTCCCCGGTGAGCGAGCTGGTCATCTCCGGTCTGAGGGCCGGAGTGTCGGGGCAGGAGATCCTCCAGGGGATCGATCTCACCGTCCGCTCCGGCGAGGTCCACGCCGTCATGGGGCCGAACGGCTCGGGCAAGAGCACCTTGTCCCACGTGGTCATGGGCCGGCCCGGCTATGAGGTATCAGCTGGGTCGGTGAGCCTCGACGGCACCGAGCTGCTCGGGCTCCCGGCCTGGAAGCGGGCGCATGCCGGGCTCTTCCTCGCCATGCAGTACCCCACGGAGGTTCCCGGGGTCAGCCTGTTCGAGACCTTGGAGGAGGCGGCGCTGGCGGCGGGCCGTGATCCGGCCGAGGTGGTGGCGCGGGCCCGGGTGGAGGCAGGACGCATCGGCTTCGACGAGCGCTTCCTCACCCGGCCGCTGAACGTCGACCTGTCCGGGGGCGAGCGCAAGCGCAACGAGGCGTTGCAACTGGGAGTGCTGGAGCCCAAGATCGCCATCCTCGACGAGATCGACTCCGGCCTCGACGTCGACGCGCTGCGGGCCGTGAGCCGGCGGGTGGAGGCGGCGACCACCGAGACGGGGCTGGGTGTTCTCGCCATCACGCACTACACCCGCCTGCTGCTCGAGCTGAGGCCCGACGTGGTCCACGTGCTTTCCCGCGGCCGCATCGTGCGCACCGGCGGCCCCGAGCTGGCCGACGAGTTGGAGAAGACGGGCTACGCCCCCTACGCGGACGGCGCCGCCGAGCCGGCCAAGGCCGGCGCCGATCCCTTCGCCGATCCCTTCGCCGACCCGCTGGCCTGAGCCGACCGCGGCTCAGCCCCAGTCGCTCTGGTAGTCCTGGTCCTGGGTTCGGCCGCAGTCCACGTCCTCGGCAAAGCCGACACTGGAGTCGGTGGAATCCGACATCAGGTAGAAGCAGGTGCCTGACTCGCTCCTGGCGGCGAGGCCGACGAGGGTGTCCTCGACGACCACGTACACGATCCCCTCCACGACCGGAGTGTCGCCGGGTTCGTATTGCAGCGCCGGCTCGATCGCACTCAGCTCGGCAGGATCGGCCGTCCACCCGTCGGTCTCGCTGCGGTACTCCTGTTCGGCCGCCAACGCGCTGCGCAGGTCGGACTGGGCGGACCGGTCCACGGCACGGTCGCGGGCGCCGAAGAAGGTGGG
>JAHWJU010000088.1 GCA_019348255.1 Actinomycetota bacterium
GGGCCACGGTCGAGCGCGCCGGCCCCGTGGGCGCCCGCCGTGCGGCGGAGCCCGTGCCGGTGGCCCCTGGCTCCCTCGGCAGCTGGACCGCCGTCGAGGGCACGTCGTGACGACTACCTGACCAGGACCATGTCGTTGACCACGACGGGTACGGCGTCGGTCGGGTCGAGAACCAGGTTCACGGTTGCTCCGCCGGTGACCTTCATCCTTCGGGTGATGAACTGAGCGCTGAGCGACACGTTCCCGCTGGAGCCGCCGGCCAGTGTGAAGGCGTTGGCGTTGCCAAGGAAGAAGATCCCGGTCATGTGGCTGGTACCTCCTCCTGAGATGCTCTGGGCGCCGCCGGCCTCAGTCCACAGCCCGAGGCTCTCGTAGGGGCTCCTGCCGCCGAGCTCCAGCTCCTCGGCGGTGGGCCTGCGGTCCGGCACCTGGTCTGGTGCTGTCCAGTCGACGATGGCGCCACTGCCCACGCTGACCGTCCCGGTGTAGCCACTCGTGCAGGTGCACGGTGGGGTGCCGTCGGCGAGGGGCACCTTCCCGTAGCCGTTCGCCATGAACACGAATGTCTGGCAGAGGTGGGCGACCCCGCCGGAGCTCATGTTGAGTGAGCCACTGCCCACGACCATCCGGGTCGCCTTGACGGTCCCGTCCGGCACCGGGCAGTCGGCGGTCCCCAGCTTGTTGTTCACGTTGAAGTTGCCGCTGTTGCCGACCTGAAAGCCAACGTTGTTGCCACCGCTGCGCCCGCCGACGAACACGGTGCGCGGGTCGAGGAGGGCGAAGGTGCTGTTCACCTGGATGGACCCGGTGACGACGACGTAGGAGTCCGGGGCCGACAGTGCCAGCGGAGCACCGACCGTCAGGTCGCAGTTGAACCAGATGTTCCGTGCCGCCGTCCGGCCGGGGAACAGCACGGGGTCGAAGAAGGTGCCGAGCGTGCTGCAGTCGGCGGCCTGGAGCACCAGCCACGTCCGCCCGTCCCCGGTGCAGGTGCTGTGCACCACCGCCGTGCACCCCGGGGGCATACCGCTGTTGCCGGTGAGCACTGCCCTGGCCTCGGCGTCGAGGGCGGCCACGTTGCTCCGGTAAAGCCGGTCGAGGGGCTCGCGGCCGGATCGGGAGGAGCGCACCGCCTGAGTGTCCCCGTACGTGCCGGGGTACGGCGTCGTGAGGTTGACGCCCGTCGGGTTGAAGTTCAGCCCGTACATCCCGATCCGAGACGGCTTGTTGCCGGCAGCGATGTTGCAGCCGGGTGTGGGGGCTATCGTCCGGGCACTGCAGACGACGATGGACGGTCCGCTGCTCGTGGCGGCGCCGTTGAGCACGGCCTGGTTCGAGGAACACCCGCTCCGGTTGGCGCTGTCGACCTGGATCACCCCCGGGTGGTCGAGGTACGGCTGGGCGATGACTCTGGCGTTGTTGCTGCTGACCTCGAGCACGTTGCATCCCTGCCGCTCGAGGAGCAGCAGCGCCGGGCTGTACTCCTCGGTCGAGACGTTGCTCCAACGGCCGACGGAGCGGATCGTCGTCGTGCTGTCGCCACCCCCGATCGCTCTGGCGAACAAGGGAGCCCGCCGCTCGGTGATGACGACCACGAGGTTGTCGCAGGAGCCCTTGAGGGGGTCGCCCGTGTCAACGGTCGCCAGCGAGTCCTCGGGAAACCGGGGATCGGGCACCGCGTACCCGCTCTGGATCTCGACGGTGAACCGCCCGCCGTCGGCGGTGGCGATGAACCGTCCCCAGGTGGACGTGTTCGGGACACCGAGCTGACCCGGCAGGCACGCGTCGACGAACGGTGACGACGTGGTGTTCAGGCACGGGCTCGAGCTGAGCCGGTTCAGTGGCTGGCTCAGTTGGAACCATTGTTCGCTCCCGGCATCGAACGAGGAGAACCCGTCCGCATTGGCGAGCACGTAGTCGCGGGCTCTGCACACTCCCGACCACGGGCCCAGCTGGAGGACCCCCAGCCCGGCCCGCACCGACATGTCGGCGACCGCCTTGTTGGCGCGGCGATCGGCGCGCAGCTGACCCAGGTCCACCACGACGGCGGCCATGCCCAGCAGAGCGGTCATCGCCAGGGCGACCAGGACGAGCACGGCACCACGTTCGTCGTCGCCCTCGCGAAGCGAGGGTTTCACAGGACGTCACGCTCGTAGCGGGCGGCCACCTTGGCCGACAGGGTGGGTGTCGAAGTGAAGAAGACGGCTTCGATGGTCGTCACCCTCGTGGCCGAGACCTTGACCAGGCTGGCGGGGGCGAGCGCCGTGGGGTCGGCCTGGGCGCCGGGAGGATCACTGACGCCGCATCTGGTGTTGCTACCGGTGGGGGTCACGAGATCGACGCACACGTCGGCGGGGACGAGCTGGCCTCCTGAGAGGTCCACCACACGCTCGATGACGTTCTGCTTCCAGGCGGCAAGCCCGCCCGTGCCAGGGTCGTGCTTGAGGCTGGCGCCGTACCGTGCGCCCTCCCTTACGGCGTCGACCAGGCTGATCTTCTGGAAGTAGGCGTTGCCGCCGGTGAACAGGCCGAGCAAGACAGCCATGACCAGGGGCAGTACGAGGGCGAGCTCGATCATCGCCGCGCCACTTTGGTCTCGTCTTCGCTTGCGCCCTCGCCCCATCGTTGCGTTTCTCCGGCCTACGTCGTTCCGACTGGATCGACACGAACGCCCGGATGCTTTAACCAGCCGCCGCGCCGACGGCGGCGAGGCGGGGGTGCCTGATCGGGGCCGACTACAGGTGCGAGGCAGAGCTGCCGATGTCAGACGTGCTGCCGCCGAGCATGGTGAGCCGGCGCGGACATTGCTTGAGGAGGAGCGAGGTGGGAACCAGACGCACCACGATGGTGATCGTCGCCGTCGTGCTGGGGGCGGTGGCCTCCTTCATCCTGTACCGCTACGTGCAAGGCATCGAGGCCCAGGTCTACGCCGACGCCCGGCAGGTCGAGGTCGTGGTGGCGGCTGTGGACCTGCCCAAGGGCACGACCGGAGATGAAGCCATGGTGAGCGGGTTGGTCACCAAGCTGATACCGGCCGAGTTCCGACCCGACACCGCCATCACCACCGTGGAGTCGCTCCGCGGCAAGATCGCCCACGTCGATCTACCGGCCGGCACCGTCGTGGTGGAGAACGCCTTCGTGGAGCGCCGGCTACCCGGGGCCGACACCAACGCCCAGCTGATTCCCGAGGGCATGGTCGCCATCAGCATCGCCGTCGACCAGGTCCGGGGCGTGGCCGGCCTGATCAGGCCTGGCGATCGCGTGAACCTGATCATCGACGATCCCAGCAGCCCCGATACGCCCACCAAGCAGGTGCTGTTCCAGAACGTCGACGTGCTCTTCGTGGGCCGGACGCCGGCGCCGCAACCGGGACAGGATCCGGCGGTGGTGGCCGCCGCTGCGCCGGCCGACGCCGGCCTCGGCGATGTGCTCACCCTTGCCGTGCCTCCCCTTGCGGCGTCGAAGGTCGCGCTGGTCAGCGACACCGGCATCTATCTGGCCCTGGTACCGCCCAACAACACACCCGTCCCCGTGCCTCCGGTCAATGGAGCAAACCTGCTCACGGGTGAAACGACGCCCGTGGGATGACGAGTGAAACGAGGAGTCTGAAGTGACCGCCGTCAAAGAGGAGACGGCCTTCGGGGTGGCCGTGGTCGAGGCTGACCCGGAGCGCCGCCAGGGCCTGGCGTGCCAACTCGGTGAGGTCGGCATCGCCGTCTTTCCGTCCCTGCACGGGCTGCAATCTGAGCTGGTTGGGAGCGCCTCGGCGGTGGTGGTGCTCGGACCGTCATGCGCTCTGCGAAGCGAGTTGGAGCAGGTGGAGTGGCTCGCTCGTAGCCGGCCCGCTCTCGGCGTCGTCCTCGTGGTCGAAGAGCTCTCGACCACGGTGCTCCAGCAGGCCATGCGGGCGGGCGTCAAGGATGTCCTCGCCAGCCCGGATCGGGCTCAGCTCGCCTGGGCCGTGGCGCGGGTGGCCGACAGCCTCACCCTGGCCACCGCCTCACAGCTCGTACTGGCTCCGCCGTCGAACGAGGCCCTGGGCAGGGTCGTCAGCGTGTTCTCGGCCAAGGGGGGCTCGGGCACCTCGGTGGTGGCCGCCAACTTGGCGGTCACGCTGGCTCGGCGATTGCCAGGCACGGTGGCGCTGGTCGACGCCGACCTGCAGTTCGGCGACGTGGCGGTGATGCTCGAGACTCGCCTCGAGCACACCATCGCCGACGCCGCGACCGCCGGCGAGCGGCTGGACGCCCCGCTGCTGCGGAGCCTGATGGTGCGCCACGACCCATCGGGGTTGCTGGTGCTGCCGGCACCCGTCGAGCCCGCCCTGGCCGAGAAGATCAGCGCTGACGACATCCGGCGCATCGTCGAGGTGCTCCGGAGCTTCTGCGACCACATCGTGGTCGACACCGCCTCCCGCTTCGATGACGTGACCTTGGCGCTGTTCGACCAGAGTGACGAAATCGTCATGGTCTCGGGCATGGAGGTTCCCGGCATCAAGAACCTGAAGCTGGGGGTGCAGACGCTGCGATTGCTCGACACGCCGGCCTCCAAGCTCAAGCTTGTACTCGTGCGCTCGAACACCAAGGTTCAGATGGAGTTGCGGGACATCGAGCGGGCACTGGCCCTGAAGGCAGACGTGGTCGTCCCCAACGATGCCGTGGTACCCGAATCGCTGAACAAGTGCGTGCCGGTGGTGATCGACGCCCCCCGATCGGCGGTCTCCCGGGCGTTCGAGGCGCTGGCTGACGCGTTCGTGCCGGCGGCCGAGCCGGTCAAGCGTCGCCGCGCCATCTTCTCGTGGAGGGGATGATGTCCCTCTACCAGAGGCTGCACGAGACCAAGGCCGCCACCGTTGCCCCCGAGCGAGTGCGCTCCGCCGCTGTCGACGAGCTGCGCCGGAGGATCCACGACCGGCTGATCGACGAGCTGGGCCCCCTCGCCTACGACAGCCGCATCCCGGTCGACGACCTGCGGCGTCGGGTCCTGTCCCACCTCCAGGAGGCTTTGGCGACCGAGAAGACCCCGCTGTCGGCGGCGGACAAGTCCCAGCTGATCGACGACATCGCCGACGAGGTCCTTGGTTACGGCCCCATCGACCGCTTCCTCAAGGACGATGATGTCACCGAGGTCATGTGCAACGGGCCCGACCACGTCTACATCGAGCGCCAAGGTCGGCTCCAAAAGGTGCCGACGAGCTTCGTGGACGAGCACCACCTGCGGCGACTGATCGAGAAGATCGTGGCTGAGGTGGGCCGCCGAGTGGATGAGTCGACACCCATGGTCGACGCCCGCCTCCCCGACGGCTCGCGGGTCAACGCCGTGGTGCATCCGCTGGCCATCGAGGGCCCGTTCCTCACCATCCGGAAGTTCTCCCGGGACCCCCTGCAGGTGAGAGACCTGATCCGTTACGGCACCCTCAACCAGCAGGCTGCCGACTTCCTGGACGCCTGCGTGAGGGGCCGGCTCAACGTCATCGTCTCGGGCGGCACCGGCACCGGGAAGACCACCACCCTCAACGTCCTCAGCTCGTTCATCCCCGCTGACGAGCGGATCGTCACCGTGGAGGATGCCAAGGAGCTCCAGCTGCACCAGACGCACGTGCTGGCGATGGAGGCGCGCCCGGCCAATATCGAAGGCAAGGGCCAGGTCTCCATCCGGGACCTGGTTCGCAACTCCCTGCGGATGCGGCCCGATCGCATCGTCGTGGGCGAGTGCCGAGGTGGCGAAGCCCTCGACATGCTGCAGGCCATGAACACCGGCCACGACGGCTCACTCACCACGATCCACTCCAACAGCCCCCGGGACACGCTGTCCCGCCTGGAGACGCTGACCCTCATGTCGGGCTTCGACCTACCGCTGCGGGCGATCCGTGAGCAGATGGCATCGGCGCTCGACCTCATCGTCCACCTCAGCCGATTGCGCGACGGGACTCGACGGATCACCCACGTCACCGAGGTACAGGGCATGGAGGGCGACGTGGTCGTGCTGCAGGACGTCTTCTTGTTCGACTTCAGCATGGGCGTCGACGACACGGGTCGCTTTCTCGGGTGTCTGAAGCCCACGGGTGTGCGCCCCAAGTTCTCCGAGCGACTCGCCGACCTCGGGATCCACCTGGGCCCCGAGGTCTTCACCCCTGAGCTCGGGGACACCCGACTGCCCCGGCGGCGGCGGTGAGGCGCCGGTCGCAGCTGGTGGCTGTGGCAGGGCTCATCGTGGTGCTGGCCGTCGTAGCGCTCGGGATGGCCCCGCCCGCCGTCATGCGGTGGCTCGGCATCGGCACCGTGTTCGTCGCCGCCAGCCTGCTGACCTATGCCGTCATCCACCTCGTGGCGCCCGAGGACCCTCCGCTCGACTCTGCTCTCCGGCGCTACGACGGCGAGCGGCAGGCCGTTGTGGCAGGTCACGGCGTCGCCGAGACGCGGATCGTGCGACGCGCCGTCGCCATGGTGGAGGGCGTGGCCGAGCGCCGGAAGCTTCTGGGCCGTGTCGAGGAGCTCCTCGTGCGAGCCGATCTCCCGTTCCGGCCCGGAGAGGCCTTGTTCTTCTCGCTGGCCGGCGTCGGCCTCCTCTCCGTGGCGATCTTGCTGCTCGCCCCTTCCCCGGTGGTCGGCGTTCTGCTGGCGGGTGCCGTCACCGCCCTTCCCGCCGTCGCGCTCAAGACCATGGCCAGGCGCCGCTGCAAGAAGTTCGTGAACCAGCTCCCCGGCACGCTCGAGCTGCTGTCTGGGTCGTTGCGGGCCGGCTACTCGTTGATGCAAGGGGTCGAGGCGGTGTCCCACGAGGTGGAGGACCCCATGGGCCGAGAGCTGCGCCGGGTCACGGTGGAGTCGCGCATGGGTCGTCCACTGGAGGAGGCGCTGGATGACGCCGCCGAACGGCTTGGCAGCTCCGACTTCGCGTGGGCGGTGATGGCCATCCGCATCCAGCGAGAGGTGGGAGGCAACCTGTCCGAGCTCTTGCACACCGTGGCCGCCACCATGACCGACCGCAAGCGGCTGAAGCGGGAGGTGGCCGCCCTCACCGCCGAAGGCAAGATCAGCGCCATCATCCTCGGTCTCTTGCCCGTCGGGCTCGGCCTCGCCCTGTTTGTCCTCAACCGTCCCTACATCACGCTGCTGTTCACCGAGTTCCTCGGGCAGGCCATGCTCGCAGGTGCCACCGTCCTCGCACTGGCGGGGTTCGCGTGGATGAAGAAGATCATCAAGATCGAGATCTGAGTCGACCGGTGGAGCTTCTCCTGGGCAGCGTCGGTCTGGTCACGGCCGTGGGCCTTCTGCTCATCACCGGCGTGGGCATGGCTCGGGAACGTTCCGGCACCCGGGGTTCGCTGCGGGCGATCCAGGGCTACGACGTGGTTGACAACCAACGAGAACGCGAGCTGCTGGCCCCCTGGCGCGACCGGTTGGTCGAACCCTGCCGAGACCTTCTCGTGCGCCTGGGCCGGCGTTACACCCCGGCCGGTTACGTGGAGAGCACCCGCAAGAAGCTGAGCTCGCTCGGCTATCGCGGCGTCCGATCCATGGACCGCTTCCTCGCCTTCCGGGTGGGCACCGTCGTTGCCGCTCCTCTGAGCGTGCTCGTTCTCGCCCTCATCGGTATGCCGCTGACCGCCGGCCTGCTGGCGGGCGCCGCCTTGTTGCTGGGCCCGGATGCCGTGCTCAGCCGCAGGGTGGGTGAACGCCAACGTGAGATCCAGCGCTCGCTGCCCGACATCCTCGACCTGCTCACCATCAGCGTGGAAGCCGGGCTTGGCTTCGAGCAGGCGCTCGACCGCACCACCACCGCCATCCCGGGGGCGCTCTCCGAGGAGTTCGCCCGGATGTTGGGTGAGGTGCGCACCGGGTCCGCTCGGGCCGCGGCCATGCGGGCCCTCGAGCAGCGAGTGGGTGTCGAGGAGGTGAGCGCCTTCGTTCTCGCCATCGTCCAGGCCGACACCTTCGGGGTCTCGATCGGCCGGGTCCTGCGGGCTCAGGCGGAGGAGATGCGGATCAAGCGTCGTCAGCTGGCCCAGGTGAAGGCCCAGAAGGCCCCAGTGAAGATGATGATCCCGATGGTGTTCTGCATCTTCCCTGCCCTGTTCGTGGTGGTGATGGGCCCGGCCGCAATCCAGATCATGATGCACATGTAGCCATCGGCCAACCAAGCGTGGTTGGCGGCCTCTGATTCGTGGGGCAGGGCGAGTGTGCCATGTGACGCCGCAGCACAGAAGGAGCCGGAGCCCGAGAGTTGTCGAAGTTGCGGATCCATGGCCGGTCAGGGCGTTGCTGGCCTTCCACCCGGCACTGCTCGACAATCGAAGCGACGGCGCTACCTGGCCAACAGGTGGGGAGAAGGTGTCCTTGGACACGCCGTGTCGGGAGTAGTTGGTCCACCGTCGCAGCACCATGTCGAGGCGGCGCAGGAGGGTGGTGTAGACGTATCGCTTGTTCGACCCCCGCTTGGGCTGGCGCTGGATGCGAAAACTGAGGAAGTCGAACCCCTCGTCGATGTGGACGGTCATCGCCCTCTCCTCCGACAGGCGCAGGCCCATTGGGCGAAGCACCACTGCCACCTCGTCTCTCAGGCCCCTCGGCGTGTGCCTTGGTGTCCCACACCATCACCACAAGGTCCGGCGTATCGGACCAGCCGATACGTGGCGTGACCGTGACGGCGGTGCCGTGCCCGATCGACTCGGGTGGTCGATCTCGTCGAAGCACGTCTTGATGTCACCTTCCAGCATCCACGTGTACTCGTTGGAGGCCAGCATGTGGATCTTGGCGATGGCGTCATGGGGCCGGCACTGAGGCCGGAAACCCGTAGGAGCACGGGTGGAACCCGGCCTCGAAGATGGGCTCCAGGACCAGCTTGAGGCTGGCCTGCACGACCCGGTCCCGGGCGGTGGGGATGCTGGGTCCCTTCGCCATGTGACCGGCTCTCCCGGCCTCGGACTACTACGGACCCTCCACCCCGTCCCGGGGCCATCAGCCGACGATGGGCCTGGTCGTCGCCGCCCTGGCTGGGCGGCGGGGAGGGCGGACCCGGGACGGTTCCCACGTTCACCATGTGCCGGTTGACGGGATGGGCGCTCAGCTCTGCGGCTGAGCCTCGCCGCCGGGTACGCCGCAGGCCTTCCCCGGTGGCCTCCTCGCCGGCATCAACAACCGGCTTCGGAGTCGCCTTCCACGTCCGAAGTGCAAGGCGTGGCTGCCCGGCCCGCATCCACCAGGTTGGAGCCGGTTCCACAATCGAGCGGGTTCAACCACTGATTCACTTCGTACGCGTCTCCGTGTCGCTTGCCGGGCACCAGGCCATCTGGTGGTTCTGGCCCGCCCGGCTTCGTCAGAGCTGCTTCCCGCCCTCCCCTGTGCCTCCAGGGTCAGGCTGCCCCAGCTTCACCGGCCTGCTGCGACAGGCCGGCGGGGCGGGTCTCTCATCCGGCCCCGAACACATGGCGCCTCCTGGCCCACACGCACGGCGTGAAAGTGGTCCAGCGCCACGGTGGGGTGGCAGTTGGTCGAGCAAGCCGTTGGCTCGCCGCCAGGGACACTCACCGCGGATTCGTCCGCGCGCGAGAGAGGCGGGCCCCGAAGGGCCCGCCTCTGTCCGGTGAAGCTTCGCTACGCGGCCGGGGCTGCGGTCGTGCTGGGTGCGATCTGCTTGTTGACCTCGGTGAACTTGCCGCTGATGCCGCCGCCGAGGAGCGTCAGGGCGCCGATGCACACCACGGCGATGAGGGCGACGAGAAGGGCGTACTCGA
>JAHWJU010000089.1 GCA_019348255.1 Actinomycetota bacterium
ATGCGAGGTGAGCGCGCTCGGAGGGATTCGAACCCCCAACCTTCTGATCCGTAGGGCGATGCTCCGGCCTCCACGACCAGCGGTTTCGCGCGTTGTCGCAGGTCAGCGAGCGCACGTATTGCCACCTGTTGCTACTGCGAACCATGTGTCACCACTTGTTCGATGGATTCCTGATGGATTCTCGGCCGTCCCCCTAGATGTGCACGATGGTCACGCGGACTGGGTCGGCGACGGCTGCCATGCCCTCCGGGTCGCTGGTGATGATCGCGACCGGACCGTGATCAGCGACGGCACGGACGGCAGCACCGATGTGGCCGTCGGCAACGGACACGTCGAGTCGGGCCACCAGGTCCGCTGCGATGTTCGCGCTCACGGACTCGAGCGGTATATCGGTGATGCGGAGGTGGTTGATGAGCGCGGCCGCCGGCGCTCGCCGATCCCAGGCGGCTTCAACGCGAACCGACGTGGGCACCACGACGCTCAATGGGATCGCTCTGCGCTTGCGCTGCGCGACGACCTGCACCTGGGAGATCACGCGCCCGTGCTTGGGATGGGCTGTCGAGCGCAGCGCTTGGATGGCCTCGTTGTCGAGGATTACCGTTCGCGGAGGTGTCATCCGGCCAGCGCAGCTTGCGCCTCGGCCCACAAGAGCACGTCATCAGCATCGGCCTGCGGGTGTGACTTGACGACCTCCCTCGCCGCGCGGCGAAGAACCTCGGGCCGCGACGCCAAGGGATGACCGTCGAGCTCCGCTGCGGCGACGGCGAGATCGCCGAGCGACGGCCGCGCCTTCGGGTTCTCGCGGTAGTGGTCGTCGAGCGCCGCTTGCAGCACGAGCGCCTCGAGTCGGCTGCGGAGGGCGTCTGCCGTCAGCGCCGTGGTGGATTGCGCAACGTGGAGATGCTCGACGGCGAGCGCGGCCGCGTCACGCAGCGACTCGGGAATCCGCATCGAGGTCCCGACGGTCCGATCGTCCTGCTCGTCGAGGAGCCTCCCGATCCGGCCAATCGCATCGCGTCGCTTCACCTCGCCTACGATACCACATAGATGTGGTACAGCCTCCCGGGTTGAGCCGCACCATCGCCAGAGGCGAAGGTGTTGGCGAGCTGCAGGTCGGCGCGGGATTCCTCCGCGCCGCCATGATCGGCCATGAACGCCGTTAGTTCAACTTTGTGATCTCCCACCAGCGGGGGTAGGGCGTTCGCCGCCGGGTCGGATGGATCCCGCCGTTGAGACGACAGCACGCGCTCTACCGACCCGGCACCTCCTGATCTGCGAGCTGGCGCTCGGATCCAGTTGCCTCGCCGGATTGCCCTGCAGCGTGGGTGGGCAGGGTCGTGGGGTCTTGTCGTTCACCTGGCCAGCCGCCCGTCGACGGGCAGGGAAGGATCGTCGTGGGTCACCGGATGGAACGGATCGGAAAGACCGAGGACGGTGTCATGGCGAAGGTGGTGGGCAAGGGTTCGCGCAAGGGCTCCACCTTCTTCGGACGGGCCGGCGATCTCATCCAGCGTCCTCCGGCCTGGGCCGCCATCGCGGCGATCCTCAGCGCCACCGGCGACCGCGGTCGAAGGGCGGCGCTGAGGGGCGGCGTCTGCTACCTCTCGGCCGCGCTGGCCCACCTACCGATCAAGGCTGTGGTCCGGCGGAGGCACCCGAGGGGCTCTGCGCTCCACCAACTGGGACCCGTTACGTCATCCTTCCCGTCGGGACACGCGGCCAGCGACTTGGCTTTCGCCATGGGCGCCGCGCAAGAGCTGCCGTTGGCGTTCCTGCCGTTGTCGTGCTGCACGATGGCCGTCCACTGGTCCCTAGTGCGGAAGCGGGCCCACTATCCCACCGACGTCCTCGCCGGCGGAGCGCTCGGGATCGCCGTTGCATTCGCTGCGTGGAAGCTGTGGCCGCCCGTGCACGCCGCCGGGGCGACGCCGGAGGCATCCGCTGGGTCCGGCGTGGGCTTGGACGGTCGTTCGAACTCCCGACGACCGCCAACCGAGGGCGGCGCTGTGGCGTCGGCCGAAGATTCGGAGGTCGTCGAGGGAGGGAAGCCGACATAGTCCTGCGCTCGACGGGTCCCCTGGCGCCTCCAGAGCATCATGGTCATCTGGACTAGTGACGCGGCCTGCTCATCGTTGCTCGTGTTGGTCGGGACCTTCGACGGGCGGCTAGGCCCGGCGCTAAAAGCACCCGCTGTCGTGCCCGATCGATGGTCTGCTTGAGATGCCCCACCACGTCATGTTTCCTCGACCATGCTCCTGGCCATGTCGCAGTCAGCGCCGCCCTCGGGAAGGAAGTCGTTGACTGGGTCGATCACGTTCGGGTACCAAGCTCAACCCCCTCGCTGTCCCTTCAACCGGTACGTACCGCCGCAGCGGCTGTCATCGCCCGTCTACCCGATGTGCACCTCCTTCCACTAGTCGACCCCGATCGCTTCTTACCCACGCCCCCGGCGCCACCTCAAGTCGCACTCCTTCTCAGACCCGACGGGAGCGCCCGCTCCCTGCTACACGTCGCGCATACGGTCGAACATCAGCCCGGTCGCTTCAGCCTGAACCAGCTTGTCAACCACGTCGATCACTACGTCACGGCCTGACCACTTCGTCGGCTCGTACAGGCCCAGCGCGGTGTTGAGGAGGACGTCGCCGGTGTAGACCGCAGCGAAGACGGCAGCGACAGCCTTCTGGCCCCTTAGCCCCGCGCGGCCTGCAATGCCGAACGCCGTCCCCCACATAGCCCCCAAGCCGAAATGGGTCACCCAGTTCAGCTGTCGCCGCTCGTGACGGTTCCTCGGGCTAATAGGCAGCACCTTGGCTGCGAAGTTGGCGGGGGCGAAGCTCTCGCCGCGACCGGTAAGGGGCATTTCCATCACCGTCTGGAACGCGGTCATCACACCCGTGCCGCCGATACCTGCCACGACGCCCCGAGCGATGGACGCGGCCAGCGAAGTCCTAGCCGGCCCGCGCTGATCACCTCGCTGCGAGGACAACGGCCAGGACACGGAACCGGTTGCTTCATCAACGGACATCTCTCCCCCTTTCGCTGCTTGAGTGTCCGTACCCGGGGCGCTGCCCGCGAGAACCAACGCCACACCTGCCACTAAGCCCGCCGCTCGACGAGGTCCTTGAGGTTCTGCAGCGAGTGCTCCGCCTCCCGCTCGTTGCGCCGCTCGACGTACAACCTGTCGAGACGTCGCCGAGCGCCCCCCGGGGAAGGTCGAGGTCAAGCCGGGTGCCGGCCGCCGTGGGCTCGACGCTCTGGCCTTGTTCAAGGATCCCACCACCTGGCCCGGCGCCCCCGTCGAGGGCGTAGGCGTGGTGGAGCGCATCCGCGCCGGTCACGGCGGTGAGGACGGAGCGGCGAGACGGGTGGCCCGGGGGCGACGACCAGGGAGAAGCCGAAGTCCAGATCGATGGCGCCGCAGGTAGACGGCCATGATGGCCAGAGCCCACCAGTCGGTCCGACCCCGCCCCGTACTCCTCCTCCCGGCGCAGCCATGCCTTTGGCCCGCTCCAGACCGCCGACGGTTCACCTCGGTTCATCGCGCCCCCGCTGCTGCTCGCCGTCCCGGCCAGCCTGGCCTGACCCGGGCCGCCGGAATCTTCATACCTTGACCGCCACCGTGATTCAACGTCGGCCAGTACGGCGACCTGATCGCGGAGCGCTCGAAATCTGGTCGAGTGACCTAGGCGACCTCCGGGGTCACTCGGATCTCGGTGTCTCGGGTGATCTTGGCCATCGTCTCTCCTTCAGTGAAACCAGCTGGACTGTGCCGCCAACACTTTCACTCGCCGCTGCCACCGGTCATCGCCGATGCGGGACCGTCGACGACTTCCAGACAGGCAAGCCCGATCATCCGGACCACGGCGGTCCTTCCCCTCGAAGTGCCAGACCTTCCTCCGACGGGGCCGCGATCCTCAACCTCCGCCGGTCGGCCCGCTCGACCGCGGCCTACGGTTCTCCGCACTTTCGGAGGTTGTGCACCTCACTGACCCACAGCACTGCGACCTTCGCTGGCCGGTCGCCGCGACAATGAGTGCGGTGAGTCGGCGTGAGCGCCCTCGTCGATGCTCACGGCGTGCCGTTCCACCAGCTCGCCACCGAGCCAACCCGTCACTCCGGCGAGCCCGAAGCCGGCGAAGGACAAGCCCAGGGCAAGGGCCTCGGGTGCAGCGGGATCATTTCGTCGGAACAGCCAGCTCAGGCCGAAGAGGACGAGGACTACGGCGCGTTGCCCAGGCCATGGACGGCGCCCACCTTCTTTGCCCGAGTTCCCTTCGGTATGGCAGTCCAGTCGATGGTCCCGAAAGGCGCCGCCACCAGCCCGCCGATGATCCCCGCCGCGATCATCCAATAGGACACTGTGGCCAGGTCGTCTCTGTCCGTGATGAGGTGCAAGACGTCGAAGATCACCGCGGTGGCCAACAGCCCGAAGGGAAACGGGATGAGCTGCTGATGCTCGGCGTGGCCGAGGAACTTGACCCGGCTCTCGACTGGAGCGGCAATCGGAGGCGAGGCCACCGTGGCCCCTCCTCTGCTCCCAGCGACCGGTGACTCCCCGGAGCGGGTCAGGCTCTCGCCATAGCGGAACTTGTAGTCATCTCCCATCGCGCCACCTCCAGCGGCTCGGGGGCTTCTCGGACTTGACTCCCGGGCTAGGGACTCTCCGCCCCAGCTACGGTGCGACGCTCCGTCGCTTCATCGTCGCCTCTGGTCCCGACGTCCTTCACCTTTCCCGACGCCTGTTTGACCACCGCCCCCGCGATCAGGGACTCATCCAGGTCCTCGGCTCCTCCCGGCGGGACGCCGAAGAGCATCGGCCCAGCGTAGGGCCACGGTGTTCTGGGTGGGGGCTTCCGTCGCTCCGTCCACGGCCCGCTTGCCGGTGACGATCTCGTACACGATGTTCATGGCCGCGCCGGGGTGAAGTCGCTGGCCTACGGCACGGAGACATCGACGGGCGCGTCGTGAGGATCGAACGTGGTTCTCTAGCGAGGGGTCATCGGATCTACCAAGTCAACGCAATCCCGGCGGCTCACAGTGGGGTGGACGACGGTCACACTCGTTGAGGAGCACTTCGCCTCCTGGAGTCGAACGTGGGGTGGGAGCGGTGGGGACTGGCTTCTTTGCGGCCGACGGCGGCTAGGGAGACGTTCGTAACTGCTGACGCGCTGTCGCACAAGCGCCGACGGTTCGGCACCGCTGCGGGAGTGGAGAAAGCCCGCACCTCACCGTCTCGGGTCGCCACCCATCTCGTCGAGGAGAGCAAGCTGCTCAAGGCGCAAGCCCGCCTGGGCCACCGTGACGCCGCCACCACCCTTCGCCGCTAGTAACACGCCGTATCGCCCGAGGACAAAGCACGCCGACGAAATGGATGACCTCCTCAACCACTAGTCCTAGGTGCTCGAGTGCCAGGTTCTCGACCAAGGCTCATCCGTCGACCCGACAGCGTCGGCGGACGACGTCATCGGCAGCGCGCTGTTCACCATCGATGTCACTGAAATCGCTCCGAGAGAAACGGTGACCGTAACGGCGAGGAAGACCGGGGGCGGCAACGACGTCTCCCAGCCCGCCGGGTCAACCAGTGAGCTCTCCGTCCGTATCGACGTGGAGTGACTGCGGCTAACTCCTCAGGCGGGCCGTACCTCTGCCTCCAGCTCGAGGAGAAGCTCCTGCACGAGATCATGCACGCGACGTGCGGCAATCGGAACTGCTGAGGCCACATGGCGGCTCAGGCCCTCTTCGAAGTCGTCGCACGTCTCGGGCTGACACCCGACAACCAGCACGTGTTCGGGCAGCACCCCCGCGGCGCGGGCCAGGCGCAGGATCCGCGACGGCTCTGCAAGGTGAGGGTCGGCGAGCTGTGCGTGCCAGTCCTCCAGTGTCGGCTCGGTGATCTCCGGGAGGTCGGGAACCAGGACGAAGACGGTTCCCGGGGCCGCCCCCCGCTCGACCGCGTCCACGACGATCACCCCGCCGTAGCCGTTCATCAGCTGGTGGACGATTCCGAGGCTGCCGATTCCGGTCTCGACGAGGTCGACGCTCGCCGGCAAGGAACCCGCCAGTTCCGCCGCCACCGCGACACCGAACCCGTCGTCGCCACGCAAGTGGTTGCCGACGCAGGCGACGAGCACCCGTCCCAGGCGATCAGCGGCAGCCGGAGCAGCCACCGCCGCCAGACCCGCAGCCGCTCCGGAGTGGCCCGCCACCACTGCCCACCGTAACGCTCGACACCGGTATCAGGCCCCGTTGCGTGTCCTCCGGTTTCGAGGGTGCCGACGACGGGGCCAGGTCCATGGTGGCGAACTCCGGCAGTTCCGCGCGCAACGCATCCTCCACCAGGGCCCGGAGCGCCGCGGTCGAGGCGGAATCGCCGTCGTCGGCAGCCAGGAGGCGGACGTTGACGACCCCCCCCTCCGCCACGACGACCTCGATGCGGCCGCCGCGGGCCTCGACCGCGGCACGGATCCGCTCGACGGCTGCTTCCGCCCGAGAGCGCTCGTCGTCTTCCTCCTGCGCCTCGTAAAGCTCGAACAGCAGCCCGACGTGCGGGTCGGCCACCGCCTCGTCGAGGAGAGACCGGTCGTCCAGGAATGCACGAAGGCGTCCCAGCGCCCCGCGGTGGAGGACGTCGACGGCGCGCAGCAGCCCCACCACGGCTTCCTGCACCGCTTCGTCGGCGTGTTCTGCGAATCGCCTGACGAGGTCGTCGACCTGATCGAGCGCGGCGATGACGTCGGGCGGCGGCGTCACCGGTGATCCCGTCATGGCGACTCACCGCTGCCGTGGGACCACCAGCCCCATCCGATCGCGTCGAGCGGCTGGAGCCCACGGGGCATGCTGGCAACCATGGCGAAGGTGACTGAGTAGAGCTGCATACCTACCAGCAGCTGCACCGGCCCCCAAACCCCGAGCCCGAGAGCAAAAGGTCCCGGATCAAGGGAACCGACGCCAGAGGCGTGGCTCACGAGGCCCAGGAGGGGCAGCATCATGCCGGTCAGGACGGCCAGCGCGAGGCCTAACAGCGACCCCTTCAGGAGCGCTCCCCGAAAGGTGAACCGGTCCCCCGGCGTCAACGGCCACAGCAGGGCGAGAGCGATCGGGATGACGAGGATCCCAGCAACGACGAACAGCGCGTGGCCGACATCGAAGCTCGTGCTGCTGTCGCTCGAGAACACGCTGCCCAGCAGAGGCGGCAGGTCCACGACCGTTACGCCAAGGGCCGAAGCGAGGCGCAGCAGCGCCGTGAGCAGCAGGGTCCCCGTCAGACCGCCCAGCAGCGCGACCGGGAACAGCGCCGGGTGGGGCTTGTAGAGCAGTGGTGAGTCGATGTCCCTGCCTCCTCCTCAGACGGCCGGCACCGGGGCCGAAGCCAGGATCTCCCGGCGGACCAGCTCGATGGCCTGGGGGAGCAATGCCTGCACCTCCGGGCTGAGACCGTCGCCGGTGGTGCCCGGGTGGGGCTCGAGCTCTATGGCCACGACGTCGTCGGAAAGCGCGCTGAAGTGGCGGCCGATCACGACGAGGTGGTCGAGCTCGATGACGCCGCCGCCGGCCTCGTACATCCGGTCCTGGACCTCCTTGCCGTCGGCCGCCGTCCCGTCGCAGTCGAAGCGGTACAGCCGTGCCCGCTCGCGGCCCCGCTCCGTCGCCCCGATCAGGATCACGCGGTCGTAGGGCGGGTGGGCCGCTTGGAGGTCGAGGGCCACGTGCAGGGCGCCGTAGCCCAGATCCTGGACATCGACCCCGTCCGGCCAGTCGAGCTGCGCCATCTGGTCGCTGGCGACGAGCCCGAACGATGCATCCCCGAACCAGCGGTAGCCGACCCCTCCTATGAGGACACGACCTCCCGCCATATCAGGTCGCCCCGCAGGCACAGGTCGTCGCGTCCCTGACGATCATGTTGTCGCCGTGGGCGACGTGGACGGTGCAGGGCATGCAGGGATCGAACGACCGGATGGCGCGGAAGATGTCGATGCCGGTGAACTCCTCGTCCGAGTCGAACTCTTCCAGGATCGGGGTGTTCACCACTGCTTCTTCGTACGGCCCAGGCTGGCCGAACGGGTCAACCGGTGATGCGTTCCAGGTGGAGGGCGTCACGATCTGGTAGTTGGTGAGGACCCCCTTGTCCATGGTGAGGTGGTGGGTGAGAAAGCCCCGCCCGGCGCCCCAGAAGCCGACGCCGATGCGCTCGTCGCGGGGAATCCTGAACTCGGTCATCGTGGCCGCCTTGTTCTCACCCTGCCCCATCAGTTCGAAGGCGATCTGGACGTTCTCGTAGGCCACCATCAGCGAATAGACGATGTGGTAGGCGCGGGCCCGGTTGCGCTCGAACGCGTTCCACGTCTCGGGGATCTTCCACTCGAACTCCATGGCCGGCAGGGCGGCGGTCTGCGGGGTATCGATCTTGACGCTCGTACCGGTGGCCTCCAGGAAGCGGGTATGGGGCATCTTCCGGGCGGCGGCGGTGGTCCACAGGCGGGCGTAGGCACCCGCCTCGACCACCTGACGGTCCCACCGCGGCGAGGTGCTCCAGGTGTAGCGGTCCTTCCAGTTGCGCTGGTCCGAGCGCGGCTTGGTCTCCTTGTTCCACGGGTGGTTCGGGGAGAGCGGATTCCCCGCGGGGTCCTTGGGGTACGGCGTCCCCTCGTTCTCCCAGCCGTCGTAGTAGGAGTGCTCGACGAACTCCTCCATGCCGATGTTGATGTGGTGCAGGTTCGTGGTCACGAGCTTCCCGCCCATGATGACGCCAGGGGTCGCCCACCGACGCTCGCCCCACTGGGGCGCGCCGGCGTAGGTGCCGTCGTAGGCATAGGGGTCGTCCCACATACCGTTTTCGATCATGTTCTTCGCCCGGGTTCCCACCTGTTTGTAGAGGGGGTCGGCGTCGTAGAAGAACTCCGTGATCTCGTCCCAGATGAACACCCCCCGCTTGGCGTAATCGAGGGTCCGGATGATGCGCAGCTGCGTTTCGTTGAGCACCTGGAGCGACACCGTGGTCGACAGTCCGCCCGGCACCACCGTTTGGGGGTGCGGGTACTTGCCGTAGAGGATCGCGTAGGCCTCCTTGGGCGGCCGCGTCATGTGGAGGCCCTCTAGGTAGAGCTTGCCGGTCAACGGATTGAACGCCGTCATCAGGTCGGCCATCGTCCGGAACCCGTGAATGTCGCCGTAGCGGGTTTCGGTCTTCTTCGCCCGCTCCCAGAGCGACGGGTTCGTCCGTTCGATGACGACCTGTGAGTAGTCCGGCCCAGCGAGGAGGTACAGGTGCACCGGGTTGTCGATCTGGAAGTCGAGCCCGAGCTGGATGTTACGGAGGGCGAGTCCCATCGGCGGCACCCCGATCCCGAAGGCCATCTCCATGGCGAGCGACGAGGCAACCGAGTGGACACCACCACAGACCCCGCACACCCGGCTGGAGATGAACATGGCGTCGCGGGGGTCCCGGCCTTTGAGGATGACCTCGTAGCCGCGGAAGAGCGTGCCGATGGAGTGCGCCTCGAGCACGCGGCGCTGCTCGAGGTCGACGACGGTGTGGAACGACAAGGCACCCGCGACTCGGGTGACCGGATCGAGATTGACGTCCTTGACGTGACCGTTGGAGGCCAGCAGCTTTTCGATCTTCGATCGATCAATGTCACGAGTCTGGTAGCTGTAGGGGTCGGCGAGGTCGCCGCGCAGGCTGGCGTTGCCCAGCGAGTCGAACTCGACTGGCAGGTTCT
>JAHWJU010000262.1 GCA_019348255.1 Actinomycetota bacterium
GCGGCCGCGTCGACGAATCTGGAACCCCGCGGCCCGAGCGACGATCAGTCCGCTGAGGCCGAGCAGTAAGGGCATCCAGATGATGCGCTCCACCCAGTACACGAGTTGATGAACCTCGGCGATTACGACCTCTTTGGATGGGGCCTCCGGGTTGTACCGGACTTCGATCGTGTCCCCGGCCTCGGGCACGTTTCTGGCGTCCTCAACATCCACCTCGGTCTCAACGATCGTTCCATCGCGGGTGGTGAACCGGATGTCGGCGTAGTCGGGGTTACGTCCACGGTCGCGGAACCGAAGAACCTCCGCAGTGGCTTCCGTCCCGGTCTCTCGGAGACTCGACTCGTCGAACATGAACGCGAACAGGCCGTAAGCAAAGAGGAGCCACGCCAGCGCCAAGGCAACCGCGAGTGCCTTGCGCCGCCTAGGGATCGTTCGCCAGAGGAAGGTCACCATGAGGGCGCATGTTGTCCGGTCGCAAGCGGAGCTGGCGAGCGCGAAAGGGCGATGGGTACGCCTGAACTGCCGGCTGTCCGGTGGCGGCGGGCGACCGGGACCGGCGCGACGAGCGGCACATCGGCACGATCCATCCAAGCCCCTCTGAAGTCACCAAGGATCTCTGCGACCGCCGCATCGATGCCTGGAGCGAGCGGCTCGGACGGTCTCGGGGCGACAAGGACCCCGGTGTCCGTGTTCCAGGGGTACCAGACGTGATCGGTCGGGAGGAAGTGTGTGAGCAGTTCGACGTGCAGCCGTCTGTAGCCCCATCAGCGCTCGTCGCCACTGGTACCTGTGGGACCACGGTTGGTCCGCCGGTACCGGCTGAACGACACAGCGAACCGCAACAGGGTGGCCGTCGACGACGGCCCGCCGCCTCTCTCTCAGACCGGCTTCACGTACCGTCGTGGTCTCGTTTACCCGATGGTCAAGGCGCGTCCGTCGGCGACCCATGACGGGCGCCGCCGGCACTGGCCAAGACCGGCCAAGCGGCTCAGGAGAAGAAGCCGGCCACGTCGAGGATGACTTGCACCGACCCGGAGTTGTTGTAGACCCGCACCTTGCCCCCGGTTCCGAGCTTGACAATCACCAAGTTCGGCGTAGGAGGACCGCCGGCCACGACGTTGAGGTTGGAGGCCACCGGGCGGGCGACACCGCTCGGGTAGATGGTGAGGTAGCTCGAGGCGGTGGGCGCCACGGCGGTGGCGTTCATGACCACACCGCCCGCCTGGGCGGGAACACCGGCCACTCCCGCCACGGTGATCTCCCGCTCGGCGCCGGGGCCGATGGGCCCGGTGGAATAGGGCGTGCCCGTGCCCGGCCGGGTGTCGGCGATGCGGGTCGGCGTCACGCCGTTGAAGCCAACTCGCGTCCAGAGCCCCGGATCACCGGACTGTCGGCTCACGAACACGGCCCCGGTGGAGTCGACCATGACCTCGCCGACGAAGTGCCACCCGCCGCCGGTTGGAGGACCGGCGGTCATGCTGGGATCGAGCCAGAGCGGAGCGTGCCCTCCAAAGGCGTACACGCCTATGCCATCGATGCTCTCGGCCGCGAGCGCAGCGCCGCCCCCTGCGTCGAGCAACGACAGGGTAGGACCACCACCGGTAGACGCATCTAGGAATGTTGCAGCGCCGCCGGCGTCGTTCTCGTGGCCGAGCTGCAGTGCGCCGTTGTGCGCGGCGCCGGCGGGCTTGGCGGCCAACAAGGAAGCCCCTGCTGCCAGCCCCAGCCCCGCGGCACCAGCTCCGGCCAGACGGGAGAGCATGCCTCGCCGGCTAAGGGCCTGCTCATGGTCGTCAGCCGGCTCCACCCCGCCACGATCCTCGGCGGACGCCCGTGTGTTCGGGGCGGGCCGCCTAGGGCGCAGGGCGCTCATCTCGGCCCTCAGCTCGGCGTTGTCCGTCTCCAGCTGGTCAAGTCGATCCAAGAGGCGAGCCAGCACCTCGTTGTCGCTGCCCGTGATCATTCCGCCGTTCCTCGTTCCTCTCTGGCGCCAGCGAATGCCGGTCATGGCGCCGACAGCGCATCTGCTTGTCTTCCCCTGCCTCCAGGAACGTGCCGAGGAAGCGCAGGCGAATAGCGGGCGACTCTAGCTGTTGGGTCGCGTCCGTCGTTGAACGCGACGAAGGCAGTCACGGCCGCTGTCGCCCGCCGCCCGCAGGGGCAGGTGTGCTGGCCTCCAGTCGCATTGAAGCTGGCGGGCGCGATGCGTCCGAGACGAAGGCCGTCAAGGCCGGGGACGGCTTTCGCCGATACTGTGGATGTGAGCTCAGCCATGCGCGCCCGCATCGTCCTCCTGTGGGTCGTGGTGTTCCTTGCCGGTGTGCTGGCCGTGAGTGGCGTCTGGCTGACGTTCACCTACCGGCCGAACGCGGCGCAAGCGTGGCCGGGCGTATCGGACCCATCACCGCTGCAGTGGCCGAGGATGATCCACCTTGTCGCCACCTGGCTGATCGTTCCTGCCTCGGCTGGTCTGACGGTGGCCTCTCTTGCAGTGAAACGAGCGATGGCGCCGGCCGTCGGTCTCCTGGTGCTGGTGATCGCCCTGGCCTACACCGGCTTTCTCATCGCCTGGGACCAGCTGGCGCTGTGGGCGATCTCCTCTGCGGGGTTCCCCGCCGGTATGTGGGCAGCAGCCTTCGACCACAGCGTCAGGTTCGTCCTGATGGGGGGCACCGAGATCTCACAGGGAACGCTGCGGCTCTGGTTCATCGTCCATGGCGCCGTGCTGGCTGTCATCTTTAGTGCCACCTTGGCCACGGTCATCCGAGAGCGTCCACGGCGCTTCGCCGACTAAATGTCGGGTCGCCAGCGCGCGAGGCCAGCGCGTACACACCTTCGGTGCTGCTCGCCCTCGACGCCGAGCCGTCCGCCGCTCCGCTCGAGGGCAGGGAGATCGGCAC
>JAHWJU010000263.1 GCA_019348255.1 Actinomycetota bacterium
TGCCGATGTACCAGGTGTTCCACCCGCCAGCGGAGGTCATCGTGTCATTGCAGGGCTCCCTCGACTCGTTCGCACTGCCCGACGTGCTCGTGCTGCTCTCGTCGACCAAGAAGGACGGAGAGCTCAGGGTCACGGGTGGACGCGTCGACGGCCGTGTGTGGCTCGAGAAGGGCCAAGTCGTCCACACCGAGATCTCGGGCAAGGACGCATCCGCCATCGATGCCGTCTTCGAGCTGCTGCGCCTCGAGAACGGCACTTTCTCGTTCCAGGCCGAGGGCACGGCGCCGCGGCGGGCCGCGCCGGTCACCATCGATTCGGTTCTGGCCGACGCCCAGGTGCGGCTGGGTGAGTGGGCGGAGATCTCGCGGGTGGTTCCGCACCTCGACGCCGTCGTGGACATGGCTGCAGAGGCACCGGCGGACGAGGTGAACGTGACGCGGGACCAGTGGCACCTCCTGCGTACGGTTGCCGGCGGCCGATCGGTCTCGGAGCTGATGGCCACCCTCGGCCGCAGCGAGTTCGACACCTGCAAGACCGTGAAGCAGCTCATCGACTACAAGCTGGCCAGCATCGACGTGAAGCCGGCGGGACGTCCGGCTCGCCAGCCGGCCGGCGCCGCCCCCGCGTCCGGCACGGACCAGGCGCCGGCCAGGGCCGCCGCTGCGGCCCCCGCTCCCGCCCCCACCGCCGCCGGACGGGCCGCCGCCGCCCCGGCGCCGGCGGAGAGGTCCGCCCCCACGGCCACGCCCCATCGCCAGGGACCCCCGGTCCGGGAGCCGGTCGGCGAGCCCGGCAACGACAGGGAGGCGGCCAAGGCAGGGGCAGCAGCGGTTGCCGCCGTCGGCAACGAGCTCGAGGCCCTGGCCGAACTGGCCAGCCGTCCGCGCAAGGTGCGCAGCACCACGAGCGACGCCACCGACTCGCGCACCGACCGCCCCACCAGCCGTCTGGCCCCCACCAAGCCGGGCGGCTACAGCCCCGAGCCGGACGAGGAGCCCAAGTCGGCCGAGGAAGCCAAGGCCCTGGTCGCCCAGCTGGCCGCACTGGGCGGAGACGACGAGGAGAAGGTGGCCCAGAAGGTGGCCGAGCACCTGGCCTCGGGAGGCGAGCTGCCGGATGTCCCCGAAGGCGACGAGCCGATCAACCGAGGGCTGCTCCTCAAGTTCCTGTCTTCGGTCCGCAACTAGGGGCCTCAATAGGCGGCCAGGACGGGCCGATGGGATGCGAGATACTGGCTTCCTCCCATCCGCCGGCGGGCTCCTTGTGAAAGCCGACTAGGCCATGTCCGAAATCGACAGGATCGGTGCATTCCTGGTCTCGCGCGGCCTTCTGACGGCTGCGCAACTCGAACTGGCGCTGGACGAGCAGAACCGCACGGGTAAGTCCCTGGGGCGGGTGCTGCTGGACCAGGACCTGGTGTCGGAGGCAGATCTCATGGCCGCTCTGGCGGCCCAGATCGGCATGGCCTTCGTCGACCTCGACAACCAGGGCCTCGACTCGAGTGCCGCCACGCTGATCAGCGACAGCCTGGCCCGGCGCTACCAGGCGATCCCCATCGGCTGGGAGGACGGCCAGCTGGTGGTGGCCATGGCCGACCCCAGCAACGTCTTCGCCATCGACGACATCCGCACGATCACCCGGGCCACGGTCAAGACGGTCATGGCCACCCGCCAGTCGATCCTCAACGCCATCGACAAGCACCACCGGCTCGACGCCGAGGCGGACGAGATCTCGGCCGAGGCATCGTCTGACTTCGAAGACGACCAGGATCTCTCCTCCATCCGCGAGGTGGTGGAGGACGCTCCGATCGTGAAGCTGGTCAACCTGTTGATCAGCCAGGCGGTGGCCGACCGGGCCTCGGACATCCACATCGAGCCGGGCGAGCGCGACCTGCGGATCCGCTACCGCATCGACGGAGTGCTCCACGAGAAGATGCGGCCGCCCAAGAACATCCAGGCCGGCATCATCAGCCGGCTCAAGATCATGGCTGACATCAACATCGCCGAGCGCCGGATCCCCCAGGACGGGCGGGTCACCGCCAACATCGGGGGCAAGTCGGTGGACCTGCGGGTGGCGACCCTGCCGACGGTGTACGGCGAGAAGGTCGTCATGCGCATCCTCGACAAGTCGACCTCGGTCAAGTCTCTCGACGACCTGGGCTTCCTGCCCCAGACCCGGGAGCGGTTCGAGTCGTCCTTCACCAAGCCCTACGGCACGATCCTCGTGACCGGGCCCACCGGATCGGGCAAGTCCACCACCCTCTACGCCACGCTCAACATCCTCAACGACGAGGCCAAGAACATCATCACCGTCGAGGATCCGGTGGAGTACCGGCTGGCCGGCATCAACCAGGTCCAGGTCAACAACAAGGCGGGGATGACCTTCGCCGCCGCCCTCCGGTCGATCCTGCGCTCCGACCCCGACATCGTGCTGGTCGGTGAGATCCGGGACAAAGAGACCGCCACCATCGCCGTCGAGGCCGCCCTCACCGGCCACCTCGTGCTGTCGACCCTGCACACCAACGACGCCGCCTCGACCCCCACCCGGCTGGTCGAGATGGGGGTGGAGCCGTTCCTGGTCGCCACCGCCCTCGACTGCATCGTCGCCCAGCGCCTGGCCCGCCGGCTGTGTGACCGCTGCCGGCAGCCCTACAAGCCCACCATGGCCGAGCTGGAGAGCGTGGGTTGGGACCTCGAGGCCGACGACGGGATCCCCGAGATCTTCCGGGCCGTCGGCTGCCAGGCCTGCGGCAAGACCGGCTACCTCGGCCGCTTCGCCGTCCACGAGGTGATGCTCATCACCGAGGAGATCGAGCGCATCATCGTCGAGCACGGCCACTCCGAGGACATCAAGAAGTTCGCCATCGCCCAGGGCATGCTCACCCT
>JAHWJU010000264.1 GCA_019348255.1 Actinomycetota bacterium
CGTGGGGGGTCGGGATGCTCCGGGGGCGTCGCCGGCCGGCGCCGCACCGTAGGGCTCGCCGTGGCCGAGCCTCGTGCCGAGCGGCCGGACATGCGCGACTACGGCGTGGAGACGCCGGCGTGGTCGCCGCTGCCGTGGTCGTGGGCCACCGAGCGCCTGATCACCAACCGCAACTTCTGGGTCGTCACCGTCTCCGCCGACGGCCGCCCCCACGCCATGCCGGTGTGGGGCGTGTGGGACGAGGCCGAGCACCGCTTCGCCTTCTCGTGTGCGCCACGAGCCCGCAAGGCCCGCAACCTCGCCGCCAACCCCCGCGCCGTGGTCATGATCGACGACACCGTGGAGTGCGTCTCGGTGGAGGGCCGGGCCGCTCCCGTCGGTGACCGAGCGCGGCGAGCACAGTGGGCCGAGCGCTACGTCGGGAAGTACCGCCCGTTCTCGCCGGGCCTGAGCACGGAGTTCGTGACCCAGCACCTCATCTTCCAGTTCGAGCCCGAACGGGCTTTCGCCGTCATCGAACGGGAGGAGGAGTTCGCCACCCGGGCGACACGTTGGGTCTTCGAACCCGGGGGCTGACGACGTCTCGTCGTGCTCAGCCGGTTGCTCGCACGGCGTCGCCGGCGTCGACCCGCTCCCGCTGGGGGACGACGGTGTACTTGGGGTCGCCGGCCGACTGAGCCCCGGCGTGGAACACCGAGAAGCGGGTGCACGCCGAGCCTGCCACCAGGGCGAGGCCCGACACCGCCGCCGCCAGCCGGCTGCGGCGAGCGAGGGTGGCGCCCATCACGGCACCACCTGCGGTCAAGGCTCGGGCCCAGCGGTGGAGCCGGCCGGCGGCGCCCTGCCGGTAGGGCTCACCGGTGAGGCCCATGCTCCGGCCCATGTGCTCGTCGGCGGCCAGCTCGAGGCCGGCTCCGAGCACGGCCAGCCGCCGCGCCGGCGACGCCTGCGCCGGCGGGACCAGCACCATGGCCAACCCGCCGGCCGCCGCGCCGGCGCTGCCCACGAACACGAACGGCAGGTGCGGATAGGCGTCGTGCCAGGAGGGGACGGCGGTGTCGGAGGTCAGCACGGCGGTGTAGCTGGCGACCATCGGCGCCAGCGCAGCGGCGGCCAACCCGGCGGCGCGTCCCATCCTCGGGGACACGCCGGTCGCCTCGGACGCGGCGGCCAGCGCAGCCGGCGGCCCGTAGGCGGCGAGCAGCCAGCTGCCCACGCTCATGGGCGAGGTGGGCCGGACCACCCGCAGCATGTTGGCGAAGCGCTCGGGACGGCCGAGGTCGTGGACGAGGAAGCCGGTGCTGGCGGCCAGGTTGGCGGCGGCGGTGAAGCGAGAAGCACGGCACAGCCGGCGGTTGCCGGTGAGGTCGGCGCCGGCGGCCAGCAGCGAGGAACCCGCCATCAGCCCGCCGGTGAGGAAGTACGCCGGGATGTCCCACTTCCACACCGGCTTCTTGATGACCGGCCGCCCGTAGTACGACCGGAACTCCGCCTGCGGGACCATGGGCTGCTCGCCATCCCGGCGACCGCGCCTGCCTTCGGCGCCGCTCACCGGCCGCTCCCGGCGAAGGCGGCGACGGCGGCGACGGCCATGGTCAGCGCCGCGCCGGCCGCCCGCCGCCACATGGCCGGCAGGTCCCGGGTGGTGACCACCGGGTCGGGCGGAAGGCCGTAGACCTCGGGCTCGTCGAGCAGGAGGAAGAAGGCGCCGTCCCCGCCCACGCCGTCGTTCGGGTCGTCGCCGTAGAGCCGCGCCGAGGTGACGCCGGCGCGCTCCAGCTGCTCCACCCGCCGGCCGGCCCGCTCCCGCAGTTCGTCGAGCGTGCCGAACTGGATGGAGTCGGTGGGGCACGCCTTGCTGCACGCCGGCTCGAGCCCCACCTTCAGCCGGTCGTAGCACATGGTGCACTTCCAGGCCCGGCCGTCGGCCTTGCGCTGGTCGATCACGCCGTAGGGACAGGCGGGGATGCAGTAGCCGCAGCCGTTGCAGATGTCCTCCTGCACCACCACCGTGCCGAACTCGGTGCGGAACAACGATCCGGTCGGGCACACGTCCAGGCAGGCGGCATGCGTGCAGTGCTTGCAGATGTCGGACATCATCAGCCAGCGCAGGTCGGCGGGTAGCCCCGCCGGCGCGCCGGCGCCACCGGTCGCCGGCTGCTCCACGGGCCGGGACTGCTCGATGAACGCCACGTGGCGCCAGGTGTCGGCGCCGAGCGCCCCGGTGTTGTCGTAGGACATGCCCAGCAGGTCGAGGCCGTCGCCGGGTACGCCGTTCCACTCCTTGCACGCCACCTCGCACGCCTTGCAGCCGATGCAGATGGAGGTGTCGGTGAAGAACCCCACCCGCGGTGGTGGCGCCTCGTAGCCGGCGTCGGCTGCCGGGTCGAGTGGACCGAAGAGGCGGTTGCCGCCGAGCGTCACGGGGTCGCCCCCGGGCGGTCGGTGCGCACCGGGTGGTTGCCGGTTTCGATGGTGATGCCGGCCCGCCGGCGGTAGCCGTCGACGTAGCGCAGCAGCGCCTCGCCGGTCGGGCGGCGGCCGGGGCGGAGGTCGCAGGCGCCCACCTTGGTCTCCTGGATGTGGACGTTGGGGTCGAGGGTGATCCCCACGAGATCGTTGGCCGAGTCTCCCGTGGTCAGCCCGCCGCCGTGCGCCCAGTGGAAGGGGATGCAGACCTGGTGGACCACCCGGTCGCCCACCCGCAGCGGGGCGAGGCGCTCGGTCACGAGCACCCTCGCCTCGACGGCCGATCGGGCGGTGACCAGGTGCGCCCAGTCGAGATGGGCGAGGCCCCGCTCGGCGGCCAACTGGGGGGACACCTCGATGAACAGCTCGGGCTGGAGCTCGGCCAGGTAGGGGACGTAGCGGCTCATGCCGCCG
>JAHWJU010000090.1 GCA_019348255.1 Actinomycetota bacterium
GCCTCCAGGAGGGCGGACTGGGTGCGGGGCGTGGCCCGGTTGATCTCGTCCACCAGGACGACGTTGGCGAACAGCGGCCCGGGCCGGAACTCCCACTGCTCGCTGTCCTTGTGGAACACCGAGACGCCGGTCAGCTCCGCCGGCAGCAGATCGGGAGTGCCCTGGATGCGACGGAAAGTCCCGCCGACGGACAAGGCCAGCGCCTTGGCCAACAGCGTCTTGCCCACCCCGGGCACGTCCTCGAGCAGCAGGTGGTGCCCCGACAGCAGCGCCACCAGCGTGAGCCGCAGCGCTTCGGGCTTGCCCCGTATCGCCGACGACAGGTTCTCCCCGAGCGCCCCCGCCAGCTCCCGGGCAAGGGCCAGGCCGGCTTCGGCGGGCCGCGGAGGAGCTCCCGTGGACGGCAGGGTCATGCCCCCATCATCGGCGGTGCAGCCGGCTACTTGACGCCATGGGCGGCCCTCAGCCGAACCGGGGCAGCGTCTGGGTGAGTTCCAGCGTCGGGGCGAACAGGTCGCCCAGGCGCTCCACCCGGTCGACGACGTCGCCGGCGGTGAACCGCAGAGCGTCCGGATCGGCGCCGGCCACCTCGTCCCACGTGACCGGCGTCGAAACCGTCGGATGCTCCCGCGCCCGCAAGGAGTAGACGCCGATCGTCGTCTTGCTCTCGTCGTTCTGGCTCCAGTCGACGAGCACCTTGTTCGTCCGCAGCTCCTTGGCCATGTTGGACACCACCAGCTCGGGGTGCTGGCGCTCGAGGAGCTGCGCCACCGCCAGCGCGAACGGCTTGGTCCCGCCGGCGTCTTCGTAGGTGGCGGGGGTGTTGAGGGGGACGTACACCTGCAGGCCCTTGGAGCCGGACGTCTTGGGGAACGACTGCAGGCCGAGGTGGTCGAAGAGGTCGCGCAAGTGGCAGGCGACCTCGCAGCACTTGCGGATGTCGGCCGGCGGCCCCGGGTCGAGATCGAACACCACCATGGTGGGCCGATCGAGCGGCTCCGCCCGCGACAGCGACGGGTGCAGCTCCAGCGCCGCCAGGTTCGCCGTCCACACCAGGGCCGCGGTGGAGTCGATGAGGCAGAACTCGATCGTCCGCTTCGAGTGCCGGCTCCAGGTGGGGGCGGTCGTCATCCACGAAGGCCGGTGGGACGGGCAGTTCTTCTCGAAGAAGAACTTGTCCTCCACGCCGTTGGGATAGCGCTTGAGGGTCATCGGCCGGCCTGCGTAGTGGGGCACGGCCACGGGGGCGATGCGGACGTAGTAGTCGATCACCTCCCCCTTGGTGAACCCCGCCGCCGGGTACAGCACCTTGTCGAGGTTCGACAGCTTGAGCTGGTGACCGCCGATGTCGACCAGGCTCATGCTCCTGCCTTGGTGCGCTTGGCCTCCTTCGCCGCGGCCACGCTGGCCTCGAGAGCGGCCAGCAGGTCGACCACCTTGGTCGGTTCGGCGTCCCCCGCCGGGGCGACGACCAGCTCACCCGCGGCTTTGGCCTCGATCAGCTCGATGACCCGCTCGCGGTAGTCGTCTTTGAACTTGTCCGGCTCGAAGTCGTCCACGGTGAGGGAGTCCACCAGCTGGCGGGCCATCTTGAGCTCCCGCTCGGTGACCTCGACGTCGGTGGCGTCCGGCAGGTCGAGCTCCTCGGAAGGCACCACCTCGTCGGCATAGAGCATGGTCGTCAGCACCAGCACCCCGTCCACCACCCTCAGGGCCGCCAGGTACTGCTTGGTGCGCATCACGAACTTGGCGATGGCCACCTTCTCGCTCTCGGCCAGCGCTTCGGCGAGCAACCGGTACGGCTTGGCGGCGCGTTCGTCCGGAACGAGGTAGTACGCCCGCTCGAAGAAGATCGGGTCGATCTGGTCGAGGTGCACGAACTCCTCGATGTCGATGGTGTGGGTGGCCTTGGGGTCGAAGGCCTCCAGCTCGGCGGGGTCGATCACCACGTACTGTCCCGGCGCGATCTCATAGCCCTTGACGATCTCGTCGTAGGGGATCTCGACGTTCTCGGCCTCACAGAAGCGCTTCATGCGGACGCGGGAGTTGTCGGTGGCGTGGAGCTGGTTGAAGTGCACGTCCTTCGATGACTGCGCGGTGAACAGCTTCACCGGCACGTTGACGAGCCCGAAGCTGATGGACCCGCTCCAGATCGATCGAGGCATGGGGAAGCTCTCCTTGGCAGCGGCGTTGGCAGGGTCACCATTGTCCTACCCCGGAGGCGTTTTTCTCTCCAGGTCCCGTGTCGCCGGCCCCTGGATGACCTCGCCGTCGACTGTGTAGCGAGAGCCGTGGCAGGGGCAGTCCCACGTCCGCTCCGCCGTGTTGAACGTGACCAGGCAGCCCAGGTGCCGGCACACCGGGGACACCGCGTGCAGTAGGCCGTCGTCGTCCCGGTAACCGGCGACCTTGTCGCCGTCGAGGCTGACGATGCCGCCCTCGCCGGAGGCGAGGGTGTCTGCCGCGGGCGGCGCGAGCGTGGCCAGGCGGTCCCCCATGAACTGCTTGGCCACGTTGACGTTCTCGCTGACCAGGTCCCGTGACGTCAACGGCTCCCGCTGCCGGGTGGCGTCGAAGGCGGCCTGCCAAGGGTTCTCCCGCCCCGAGATCTCCGCCGCCAGCATCATGGCGGCCGCCGTGCCGTTGCTCATGCCCCACTTCTTGAAGCCTGTGGCCACGAAGACCTTCGAACCCGGTAGCTGGCGACCCACGAAGGGCAACCCGTCGACGGGTGAGTAGTCCTGGGCCGACCAGCGGAAGTCGATCGCCTCGACGTCGAAGGCCTGCCGGGCCCACGACTCGAGCGCCGCGTAACGCCGCCGGGTGTCCTCGTCCTGGCCCACCTTGTGGCCCTCGCCCCCCAGGATCACCACGGTGTCGCCCTCGGCCGCCCGCACCGAGCGGGTGGGCGAATCGGCGCTCAGGTACATGCCCATCGGGACCGGCCCCGAGAGGCGGGCCGACAGGGCGTAGGAGCGGGTGGGATGGCACTTCGCGAAGAAGCCGCCCCGGTCGAGGAAGGGGAGGTGGGTGGCCAGCACCACCTGGTCGGCCTTCACGTCCCACGCGGACGTCTCGAGCGTGCACGGCGATCCTTCGTCCACGTCGGTGACCGTGGTCCGCTCGTAGATGCGGCCCCCCCCGGCGAGGATGGCGGCGGCCAACCCGAGGCAGTAGGCCCGCGGGTGGAACTGGGCCTGGTTCTCGAAGCGGATGGCGCCGGCCACCTCGTAAGGAAGCTCCGTCCGGGTGGTGAACGACGCCGGGAGGCCGAGCCGTCGGGCCACCTCCACCTCGTGTTCGATGCTTGCGACCTGGTCGGCGGAGGTGGTGTAGGTGAAGGCATCCCGACGGCTGAAGTCGCAGTCGATGCCGTGACGCTGCACCCAGTCGGCCACCTGGACGATGGCGGCTTCGTTGGCCTGGCCGTAGAGCCGGGCCACGTCGTCGCCGTGGCTGGCAGCGGCGCCGGCGTAGGTCAGGCCGTGAAGCGAGGTCAACTTGGCCGTGGTGTAGCCCGTGACGCCGCTGCTGATCCTCCCCGCTTCCAGCACCACCACCGTGGCGCCGGCCTCGACCATCGCCAGCGCGGTGCTCAAGCCGGTGATGCCGGCGCCCACCACGGCCACGTCGAAGGTGCCCTCGCCGGCGGCGGGATCGTCGACGAGCGACGGGTAGGTGGCTCCGCCGCGGGTGGTGGCGGCCCAGAGGGAGGGATTGGTCTCGTGCAGGGTGCCCATGGTCGCGAGCATTGCCCATCCGAGGGCCCTCCGGCGCCCGGAGCGGGTGAGGGGCTCCGGCTGCCGGTGGCCCGCAGAATGACACCGTTGTAATTGTCGCACCCTCCTGGGAACATGGAGCCATGGCCGTCGCCGCTCCCCCGCTTCCCGCCGCCCCCCCGAGCAGCCTGGAGACGGCCGCGGCCCGGCTGGCCCTCCTCCTCACCCGGGGGGGGAGCGACCTCGCCGAGGCGAGCGGCCGGGGTGACCTCGAGTTCGAGGCGGTGGTGGGGCTGCGGCCGTTGCCGCCCCGTCCAGCACCGGCTGACGCATGGGCGGTTGACGGCGGTCAGGCCCTGGTGGCCGACGGCCGCTGCGTCCAGTTGGTGGTGACGCGGGCCGCCCGGGTCCGGTTCCGGTCGGGCCGGTGCGTCCTGGAGGACGAGGGCGAGCTGCGGGCGGCGGTGCTGGGGCCGGCCGAGGCGGCCGTGGCTCGCTCCGCCCTGCAACTGCCCGGCCTGGCCTCCGACTGCGCCGTCGACGTGAACCTGCTGCGGGACCGCTGGGAGTGGGACGCGGTCGAGCGTTGCCTGTTCGAGGCCGAGCCCGGCGCCATCGTGCTGGTCGACGGCGATCTCCAGCCCGACTGGCGCATCCCTTCGACGTTCCTGGCCTCACTGCTCGAGCGGGCGGGCGAGCGGGGGGTGGTGCTGGTGGGCGTGACCAAGCACTCCTCGCTGTCTCGGGGTGGCGCCCCGTTGCTCGGCCAGCTCGAGGTCGAGGCGGCCGAGCTGTTCGGCGACCGGGCCCGGTGGTGGGCACCGCTGGCCCGCACCCGTCCCGACGTGGGCTACGGACTGCAGGTGGTGGCGGCCCGCCTCGACCCCGACGCTCGCTTCGCCTTCCGTGTTGACCTCCCCGGCGACGTCGATCCCGAGCCCGTGCTCGGGGCTCTGGCTGCCCTCTGCGACGATGCCGGCTTCCCCGGCTACCCCTATCCTCTCGCCGTCGCCGACCGCCTCGCCGCCTGCCCCCGGTGGCTGCGCCAGGAGGTGCGGATGCAGCTCGAAGAGCACTTCCACCGCGCCGGCGTTCCTCCTCAGGTGCGGGAACGGGCTTTCGCCGACCGCCACGACCTGATGGAGCGCTCGTGAGCAGCGAAGCGGGCGGCCCCTCCGTGACCCGAGGCCGGCTCTTCGGCAAGAACGTGCTCGAGGGGGAGTTCCGAGCGGCGCCCGACGAGGATCTGTTCCTCGGTGAGCTGCTGGTCGGCGTCGACGAGGGCACCGGCCGGCGCTACCTGTTCCGGGTCGTCGACGTCACCTATGGCACCGAGCACCGCGAGCCGGGCTGGGCGGAGCGGGTGGCGGGCACCCTCCTCGGCGACGACGACCGGGGCGAGGCGGGTGCGCACCCGCTCTACGAGCAGTCGCGGCGCACCTACCGCATCGCCCGCTGCCGCTGCCTCGGCTACCTCACCCCCGACGGCTTCGACTTCCGCAAGCCCAAGAGCCTCCCCACCCAGTTCTCGAGGGTGGTGGCACCCCAGACCACCGATTTCGACTTCCTCCGGGGCCGCATGGGCGACCTCCCGGTCGGGCGGCTGCGCAGCGGCGAGTCGGAGGTGGACTTCGCCGTGGGCATCCCCGGCAGCTCCCTGGCCTCCCACGTCGGCATCTTCGCCACCACCGGAATGGGGAAGTCGAACCTGCTGCAGGTGCTGGCCGGTGGCGTGCTGCAGAGCCAGGGCCGCTACGGGCTTCTTCTCGTCGATCCCCACGGCGAGCACCGGAGCGCTCTCGCCCGGCACCCGTGGGCGACGGAGCGGCTCCGCACCTACGCCGCCCGCCGGCTACCCAACACCAACACCTTGCGGGTGAGCCTGGCCGAGCTCAGCGTCGACGACCTGCGCACCGCCTACGACTGGAGCCGCCCCCAGGAGGAGGCGCTGTTCGAGCTCGAGCGCTTCTACGGCTCCACCGCCGGCGCCGGCCTGGCCTGGCTGCTCCCGTTCTCCCAGCTCGACGACCTGGCGCCGTTCCGCGAGATCGACCTCAACGGCCGGGTGGCGCTCAACACGCTGCAGGTGGTGCACCGGCGGGCTCGGCGCATCGTCGAGCTCGACTGCATCTCGGCCGATCCCAACCTCTCCGTCGGGGGCGCCATCGTCCGCGACCTCACCCAGGGCAAGGTGGTCCTCGTCGACGTGAGCGGTCTGGGCTCGACCGAGGAGGTGCTGGTGGCGTCGTTCCTGGCCCGCCGCATCCTCGACGAGTGGTCGGGGGCGTACCTCGACGAGCCCGACCGCCACGAGCGCATGCCCACCGTGGCCATCGTGTTGGAGGAAGCGCAGCGGGTGCTGTCGTCCAACCGTGACCGCGAATCGAACGTCTTCCCCCGGGTGGCCCGCGAGGGTCGCAAGTTCAAAGTCGGGCTGTGTGCGATCACCCAGCAGCCGAAGCTTCTCGACGACGAACTGCTCAGCCAGTTCAACACCTTCTTCATCCTGGGCCTGGCCGACGAGAAGGACCGCAACATCCTGCGGGGCTCCTCCAAGCAGGACATCTCCGCCCTGGGCACCGAGATCCAGACGCTCATGCCCGGCGAGTGTCTCCTCGCCAACCTGGCCGCCCCCTTCGCGGTTCCGGCCAAGGTCCACCTCTGGTCCGAGGTCTGCCGCACCACTCCCCCGCCGCCTGCGCCACGGCTGGCCGCGGCCCCCAACGTCAGCGCCCTGGTCGACTGATGAGGATCGCGGCCATCGGCGACGCCCACCTCGGGCGGTCCTACCTCAACCTGGTCGACGAGGCCGGGGTCAACCAGCGCGAGCGCGACTTCGAGCGCTCCTTCGAAGCCGCCGTCGAGCTGGCGCTGGCGCAGTCGCCCGATGCGGTGGTGTGGCTGGGCGACGTCTTCGACCACCCGCGCCCCACGTACCGCTCCTTCCGGCTGGCCCAGCGGTGCCTGACCCGCATCCGCGACCACGGGGTGCAGTGCGTCATCATCAGCGGCAACCACGACACCCCGAGGCTCCCCGGCACCGGCAGCCCCTATTCGGCACTGGCCGACACCTTCCGCGAGTTCCATTTCGCCCACCGGCTGGCCTACGAGCGCTTCGAGCTCCCGGGGCTGGTGGTGCACGCCGTTCCCCAGATGCTCTCGGTCGAGGCGACGCTGGAAGGCCTGGCCGAAGCCGCTGGCTCCCGCAGCCTCGATCGCTCCAACCTGCTGCTCACCCATCCCCGCATCACCCAGGTGGAGCCCCGCTATGCCGACATCAACGAGATCGAGGTCGATGCCGGCCTGTTGCAGTCCGACTTCGTCCTGCTCGGCCACTACCACTTCCACACCAAGGTCCGCGACGGTGTCTGGTACGCCGGCTCAACCGACACGTTCACCTTCGCCGACGATCCGGACAAGGCGAAGGGGATCCTGGTTCTCGACACCGACACGGGCGCGTGCCGCCACGTGCCCCTGTCGGGGCAGCGGCCGCTGGTGACGCTGGAGACGGTGGAAGCCCTCGGGCTCTCGCCCCGAGAGATACAGGAGCGGGTGCTGGAGCGGGCCGCTTCCGTGCCCAACGGGGCGGTGGCCCGGCTCTACCTCGAGGGTGTCGATCCCGAGGCCTACCGGCTTCTCGACCTAGAAGCGGTGAGAGAGGCGGCACAGGCCGCGCTCCACTTCAAGATCGAACCGCAGTTCGCGGGCATCGAGATGAAGGTGGAGTTGCCCGAGCTCGACTCGATGCCGGCACGGTGGGAACGGTACGTGGCCGACCAGGACCTCACCGGCTTCGACCGGGTCCGCATCCGCGACCTCGGCAGGGAGTACCTCGCTCGGGCGGTGGAGGTAGCGGACTGACGTGAGGATCACCCGCGTCTACCTGCGCAACTACCGGGTCTATGAAGACGAGCTGGACCTACCGGTTCCGGCCGGCCTGGTCGGCGTCTACGGCGTGAACGGCAGCGGCAAGAGCAGCCTGCTCGAGAGCCTGTTGTGGACCTTGTGGGGACGAACCCGCACCCGGGTCGAAGACGTCCGGACCACCGGGATCAACGCCGACTGTGTCACCGAGGTCGAGTTCGAACACGAGGGTCACCTCTACACGGTGCGCCGCACGATCAGCGGCATCAACTCCACCGTGCGGGCCTCGGCCGAGGCGGACGGGCTCCAGGTCGCCAGCGGCGTCCGCGACGTGAAGCAGTACGTCCACTCGGTGCTGGGAATGGACGACGCCGCCTTCCGCGCGTCGGTGTTCGCCGAGCAGAAGCAACTGGCCTCCTTCAGCCGTCAGAAGCCGGCCGAGCGTCGGGAGCTCGTGCTGCGCCTCTTGGGCATCACGCCGCTGGACGCAGCCCGTGACCACGCCCGCAAAGACGCCCGGGCCGCCCGTGACGACGTCGAGCGGGTGCGGGTGCTGCTCCCCGACCTCGACCAGCTGCGGCCGGCGTCGGAGCTTGCTGCTGCCACGGCCGAACGACTGGCGGCGGAGGCCGCCTCCGAGGCCACCGCGGCGGCGACGGCGCAGAGATCGCGCGATGTCGCCGAAGCCAAGGCGGCCGCTCTGGAGGAGCTGCGCCACGAACACGATGCACTGGTGGCCGAAGGCAAAGCCGTGCGGGCGGAGATCGACCAGGGGAACCAACGGGTCGAGCTGCTGGAGAGCGAGCTCGTTCGGCTGGCCGAGGCGGAGTCGACGCTCGATCAGGTTCGCGCCGCCGCAGAGGGGGCCGACGAGCTCGACGAGCAGCTGCGGCTGGTGCGGGCGGTGGTGGAGGCGACGGTGGCGCTCGAGCGCCTGGTCGAGGCCCCGCCCGCCGAGGCGCCGGACGAAGAGGCCGTGGAAGCAGCCCGGACGGCAGCTGACCAGCTTCGCGGCCGCCTCGACACCGTCACCGGAGAGGTTCGGGCGGCAGAGGCGACGCTGGACCGGGCCCGGGTGCAGCTGGCCCGCTCCTCCGAGCTGTCCGCCGATCAGGACTGCCCGGTGTGCGGCCAGGAGCTGGGGCAGGCGTTTGCGACGGTGCAGTCCCACCGGCGGGTCGAACTGGAAGAGGCGCAAAGCCGCCTCGACGATCTCGTCCGGCAAAGGGACGGCCTCCTGGTAGGGGCGCAGCAGGCGGCTGGCGAGCTGCAGCACCGGCTGGCGACGTGCCGCGCGGCGAGGGAGGCATGGGAGGCGGCCGAACGGCTGCGAGAGCGCCGGCTGGCCGCGGTCCAGGCCCGAGAGGCCGCGGTGGCCAGACTGGGGAGGGAGGCGACCGGGGGCGAGGCCGACCGACTGGCCCAGGCGCTGGCCGAAAAGCGGCAGGCGGCCACCACCTTCCACCGGCTGGCGGGGTTGCTCGAGCGCAAGCCGGTGGCACAGGCCCGGTTGGTCGACGAGCGCGAGCGGCTCGCCGCCGCCGTCAGTCGTCGCGCCATGCTGCTCGAGAAGGTGGCGGCCCTGGGTTTCGACGCCGGCGCCCTCGAGGCGGCCAGGGCGGCCCGAGAAGATGCCCGCCGGCGCAGCGAGGCGGCCGCCCGGGCGGCAGAGGAAGCCAGGCTGGCGGCCGAGCGGGCGCGGGTGACGGCCGAAGCCGAGGCGCAGCGGCTCGCAGACGCCGAGCGCCAGCACCAGGCGCTGGCTGACCGCACCGAAGATGCCCGGCACCTGGGGCGACTGGCCGAGCTTCTCAACGCCTTCCGGACCTCGGTGGTCGCCACCGTGGGGCCCCGGCTCTCGGCCCAGGCCGCCGACCTCTTCGGCGAGCTCACCGACCATGAGTACGACCTGTTGAAGGTCGACCCCGAGACCTACGAGATCCAGATCGTCGACCAGGGCCGCGCCTTCGGGATGGAGCGCTTCTCGGGCTCGGAGACCGACCTGGCCAACCTGGCG
>JAHWJU010000091.1 GCA_019348255.1 Actinomycetota bacterium
GGGGGGGCGAAGCCCAGCCGCCGAAGAAGCCGCCGGTGAGCGCCGCCTGGTCTATCCCATCGACCGAAGTGGTTGAAGGTGAGCGTCGGTGCCATGGCTACATCGTGGCTCGCATCAGCGTCGGGCGCCGATGCCACGCTCCAGGCGTCTTCATCGTCATCCACCCCGCTACGGATCGACGGCTCGTGTACCGGCCGGGGCGCACAGAACGCGCGTACCGAACACCTGCGAGTTTCCCGCGAGGCGGTACAAGAGATCGGCTCTTAGGGTAGCGGGCCCTGCCGGCCGAACGCCTCGGGAGCGAGGGATGGACTTGCTGACGTCCTCGTGGTGGTAGTCCCCTGCGTATATCCCTCGTCCGTGGGCCAAGCCGACGGGCAGCGCCGGTCACCCGTAGGCAGAGACGAGGTCGACCCGCACGGCGGCGACACGGGCGATGGCCCGTCCCAACACCTCGAGGGGCCTGACATCGGCGTCGCCCGGGTCCTGCTGGTGGCTGGCCGCCGCTTCGACCGCCTGGGCCGCTTCGGCGGCGCTGAGCCATCCCAACACCGGGTAGTCACCCCACGAGAGGGTGGCGATGGGCCGGTTGACCAGCTTGGCGATGGTGTCCTTGCCGAACCGGGCGGCGGCCGGGCCCGGGAGGAAGCGGCGTCGGAACTCCTCCCCGCCGCTCGAGGTGTGGTCGAGGGAGCCGTAGTGGGTGCCCATGATTCGCACCACGGCGTGCACGTACACCGCCAGCAGCCCGGCGATCTCCCCACCCCCTGACGCGATCACGCCCGCCACCTGGCTTGCCAGCTCCGGCCATCGCTCGACCACGTCGGCGGGAAGGGTGTCGTCGTCCTCGACGCGGCCCTGGTCGATGGTGGGCGTGGTGAGCTCCGCCTCCAGCGCGGCCAAGGGCAGGGCCCAAAGCTCCAGGGTGTAGCCCATCCTCAGTCGCCGGCCACGAGATCGACGGCGATGTAATCGGTGGTGGTCTCGGGCCGGATGCCGGCGGCCACCGCACAGGCCACCACGGCGGTGCCCCGCAGGTCGAGCAGGCCGTGCTCTTTGCGCCGGTCCTCGATGGAGGCCCCGTACTGGCGGGCCAGCGCCGCCGATCGGTGCTCGATGGCCTCGGCCAGCGCGGGCGCGTCACGGGCCGCCGCAGCTGCAATCAGCTCGTCGAGGTGGGCGTAGGCGTCGATGACGTGGGGCGGGACCGTCCGGTCCCCTTGGGCCGCCCCCATGGCCTCGGCCGCGGCGGCCGCCGTCTCGAGATCACCCCTGATGAGGGCGGCCAGACCGGCTAAGTACTGGCGGGAGACCGGGTCGGAGGCCTCGAGGCCCACCACGTGGTCGGGAACCATGGCGGCGACGCGGGAAGCGACCGGCCACGCGCTGGCAAGCACCGCGGTGGCAAGGAACCACTCCGCGAGTCCCTCGTCGACCTCGCGCCCCCGCTCGAGAGCCTCGTCGACCCACCCCGCGGCCTCCACCAGCCAGGGTCGCAACTGGTCGACGGGATCGCCGAGCCCCCACCCGCAGCTCACGGCCTGGAACACCTTGCGGATCGCCCTGTCGAACACGGTGACCTTGCCCTGCTGACGGGCGGACCTCTCGACCGTGCGCCGTATGTCCTCCACGCCGCCCTTGTGAAAGGCGTAGTTGCGTTCGATCCAAGTCTGGTCGGGTTGGTGCTGATAGCGCCGCACGACTTCTCCGTTCTAGCTCGGTTCGAGGAAGACGTGCTCGACCACCGTCGTCGGTCGACCGGCCAGCAGGTCGTCACGGCCGCCCGTCCTCACGCTCACATACCGGACCTGCTCCCGGCCGTAGGCTCGGTCGATCGCTTCGCCGATCTCATGGCGGCCGTCGCGCAGCGACGAGTTCCTCATGTCGTTGGCGACGTCGAGAGGATACTCCGGGTTCGTTTGCGAGATGGTCTTGCCCGGGTCGACGAGCCCGGAGACGCGCTCGCCGTAGGCGGAGCTGCCTCCCTTGGCCTCGATGATGTGGAGCGTATCGCCGTCCCAGTAGACGATGTTGGTGGCCCGGGACCCGCCGAACACCACCGAGCCGGGCCACGGCTCGCCGGTGTTGAGCATGTCGGCGAAGCCGGCCACGTCGGCGTCGGAGCGGGGCCGGAACGACATCAGGTTGGGCTGGCCGGTGACGTCGCGAAGGACCCGCTGACCACCCTCCTCGCCCAGCTGTTCGGCGATCTGGCGCCGGCGCACCGGCGTGGTGGCGTCATCGGCGTACTCGTCCACCAGGCTGCGTCCCGGGGCGTGACGGGCACGGGCCGTCGGTGCCAGCGGATCGGCCAGGTCGTCGCCCCGGCGGGCGAGGCCGGCCACATCGTCGAGTGTCCCGGTGCCGCGCAGGAGCCCGACGGGCAGGAAGGGGACCAGGCCGAGCGCCCGCTCCCAGTCCTCCAACTCATCGCCGGTGACGAGATCGCGCCCGGTGATGGCCTCGATGCCGCTCTTGGCCGTGCCGATGACCGGCAGGAAGTCCAGGGCCAGGGACAGTCCCGCCAGAAGCAGGAGCCCGAAGGCGGCCTCGGACGCCGAGTTGGCCTGGTTGAAGCAGTCGGTGAAGACCGAGCAGTTGTCCGCCGCGGCCGGCGGTGCGGCCCACAGCGCGCCGACCAGCCACGCGCAGGCGCCGATCGCGCTGCAGAGCCGGACCCGGCGCAGCATCGTCACGTCGCTGCCTGCGGCACCGGGCCCGCCGGCTCCCGTCCCGGTGAGGAAGGCGTTCCCGGGAACACCATGAAGACGCCCACCACGCCGGCGATCACGAACAGGGCCATCGCGGTGTAGCTCTCGATCACGCCTTTGGACAGAGCGTCGGTGACCACCCGAGCCAGCACCCACAGCGCCACGAGCCGGGCCGCGGCGGGCAACCGGGCGGTGGTGGCCTTCCAACGGCGCACCGCCGCGGCGGCGATCACCTCCGAGCGCAGGAGGCGGACGGCGAGCATCACCCCGAAGGCGAGCACCCACAGCCATGCCCGCTCCAGGATCCCGGCCAGGGTGAGGGTGGCCACCATGGCGGCCAGCGCGTCGCCACCCAAGCGCCGGCCACGGGATGGGCGGGAGAGAGGCCGCCTCAAGGTGCCCTTCCGCACGGCCGCAGCGGCGGCCGAAAGCCGGTCCCGGACCGCCTGCTGCCGGGTGCCAGGCAGCAGGAGCCAGCCGCAAACGACCTGGCGCACGACGGCGGCCACCACGGCAGCGGCGACGATCGTCGCACCCTGGGCCTGCAGGGGCTGGATGGCCTCAGCCGTGGGCGAGCCCGAGCCGTCGAGCCAGGTGAAACGGGGCCGCACCAGCGTCGGAGCGGCGGCCGTCCAGGTCCGCACGCCGATCCAGACGACGACGACGTAGAGGCCGCTGGACAACGCCCAGGTGATCCCCGGGGCGAGCCGGCGGCGCTGGCCCACCGCCACCACCAGGCCACGGGCGGTGCGGGGGATGATGGCCACGGGCACGGCCAGGAGCAGGTAGGTGATGATCAGGGGCAGCCGCACCCGGACCAGGTTGCCGATCAGCCCGGTGGAGAGCGGCCCCCCGGCGGCTCCCAGCGTCGCCTCCAGCGCCCAGGACCGTTCGGCCAGGAAGAACTCGCCGGCCGCGAAGGCCACCAAGGCGACCAGACCGAGCTGAGTCGAGAAGCAGCCCATCGCCACCATGGCGACCATGAGCGCGATGGACTCTGTGTAGACGGTGTCGAAGCCGGCCCCCGTCGCCCCCACGATCAGCCCACCCACCGCCACGGCGACCGGAGCCACGACGCCGAGCGGCGGCACGACGGCCATGAACTGCCCGTCGCCCACGAAGCCCCAGGCAGACGGGAAGCGGGCGATCAGCCGCTGAGGGAGCCTGAACCAGAACCCGTCGGCGGCGGCGACGACCGGGTCGCCGCTCACGCCAGGCGCCTCCCTACCAGAACCTGCGCCGTGGTGCCGAGGGCGACGCCGTAGCCGACGTGGCCGAGCACCGACATCTGGGTGAACTCCCGCAACGAGGCGATGTCCAGCCACCCCGGGTAGAGGGCGAGCATGCACGCTTCGAGCACGAGGGCGTACATGACCCCCGCCCGCCAGCCCCTCGGTCCGAACCACACGGTGTAGGCGATGCCGAAGCAGACCCCGTTGACCAGGTGGAAGGCCACCCCGGCAGCCTGTTGGGTGGTGGAGCCGCCCTGGCCGGCGAGCAGCGCCTCGCCGAACAGGGGGATGGCCGTGAACGGCGACACGGTGAAGCCGCCCAGCTGCACCAGAGCCCAACGGGAGGCGTCGTAGGCCGCGGTGCCGGCGAGGCCGGCGGCGGCTCCGGCGCCGACCCGCGACGCCCACGCCGCCCGGGCGGCGGGATCGGCGGCCATGGAGCCGGCGGCGAAGAGCCCACCGGCGATGACCAGGGCGGCCAGGGCGGCGGGCAGTGGTGCACCGGTGAGGATGTAGGCGACGAGGCTCGCACCGGAAGCCAGGAACACAGCGCCCGGGGCGATGGTTCGCCAGCGGGAGGCCACCGACGGTGCAGCCGTCTCGGTCCTCACGCAGGGATCCGCAAGGCGAAGGCAACCGGTTGCGACCTCGCCTCGCCGGGGTTTCCGCGGTGCTCGTAGCGCACCCGCAGGGACAGCTCCAGACGCCCCTCGGCGAACGCCTCGGGGACCACGAAGAGCACCGCCTTCGTCGACGACGATGATCCCGGCGGGACGCGGTCGATGACCGTCTCGTCCGGGAGGACGAGCCGCCACTCTGCGGCGGGGTCGACCTTCGACACCTTGCAGCAGGGCCGGGTGACAGACCAGTCCTCGATCCCCACCACGAGGAAGGCCTGTCCTGGGGGGGCCCACCCGTCATCCCGCCGCCAGCCGTCCACGCGGGCATCGGTAATGGACCCGGTGGCGCGCACGACCTGGTCCTCGGGAAGGGTGACGGCGACGTCGAGGGGCTGGCCGATCCCCACCCGCGTGGCCGAGCGGTAGAAGGCGGCGGGCGATCCGGCACCGCGGGTCCCGGTGAGCAGCGAGATGGTCTGTGCCCGGCCGTCGAACAGCACCTCCAGGGCGACCGACTGCTCAGCGCGGGGCACCGATACGACCAGCGTGCCGGCGTCGGACGACGACCATCCGGGGACCGGCAGCCGGGTGGCGCCGGCGACCACGACGGCGCTCTCCGACTTGGGCGGTGCGCCTTCGGGGCGGCGCCGGCTGAAGCGGGCGACCACCAGATCCTCACCGGGGGCGGCGACGAGTGCCTCGCGTCCGCTGCCGATCTTGGGCGTGCGGGCCAGGCCGTCGAAGGTGGTGGTGCGGGCGGGCGTCACCAGCCGGGCGTCGGGGGGTGTCGAGAACGTGACCGAGGGCGGCGTGGTGTCCAGAACGGCAAGGAAGCCGGGCTGGCGCGGAGCGGCGTCGGGGACGGCGAGGGTCACCTCCTTGGGCGCTGCGGCTCCGTCGGGACGGTAGAGCTCGACGCCCGGTGCCAGGGAGGTGGTCGCAGTGACCGCCGTGATGGCCACGTCGCCGATCTCGGCGGTGCCGAACAGGTCGCCGGCCGAGATGGGCAAGGCATATGACGACCACGGCTCGTCGGGATCGGAGTCGATGAGCAGGACCGGCCCGCACCACAGCTTGGCGTCGCTGACCCGCTGGCCAGCCCCTGTCGGGGTATGGCCGAAGTGGCATCGTGTCTGCGCGCCGGTCGACGCCCCGGCATCACGAGCCGCCGCGGCAAAGGCACGGTCGGCGACGGCGAGGACCTCCACGGCCCGGAGGAGGCGTCGGCCCTCCTCGTCACGGATACCCGCCGCGGATGGCTTCAACCCCGTGCCCTTCGCCGGCCGCTTGTCGTCGGGTCGGCGCAACGTGCCCTCGTCGAGGTCTTCGACCGCGTCGAACTCGTCGAAGCGGCCGATCATCTCGCCACCAATCCCACTCGAGTAGCTGACCCGCCCGACCACCCACGGCCGATCCGTGCCCGAGACCCCCAGGAGCACGGGCCCGCACGCGGCGCGGGGTCGGGGCTGCGACGCCTGGTCCGCCGGCGCCGGGGCGAAATAGCACCGGGCGGCCTTCGGCGGGCGGGCGCCGTCCGACTCGACCACGGAGCGGAACGCCGCCTCGGCCTGGGCGAGGACCGTCGAAGCGTTGCGTATCGGCTTGCCGTCGACCTTGAGTTCGACCGGTCTGTCGCGTATCACGAGGAACACCACGACCGTCCCGATGGCGGCCAGTAGCGCGGCGGCCACGGCGGTGTTGCGCCAGCGCGACCTCAGCGCGGGCGGCGGGTCCGTGCCCGTCGCAGCCACCGGCCCCGCCGCGGCCCCGCCCGCTGGGGCGGCGACGATCAACCGGCGCGGCGGACCGTCGTCAGAGTCGGTGGAGGTGATGTCATCGAGCCACCCACGCGGGTCGCCGGGTGCAATGGGAGGCTCGGGCTTGCCCATGACTGTCGGCTCATTGTGCTCTACGTTCGGCTCACCGCGGGGCTCAAAGCCGGCGACAAGACCGCGGCGCCATCTGCTCCGCTCTGCGGGTCACTGTCGGCTTCTGGAAGGACCCGCTGCTCAACATCGCAGCGGCGGCATTTGCGAAGCGGTGTCCCGCTCGGATCGCTGACGACGCAGCGGGGCGCGGCAACACGCGGTGCCGACCAAGCCGGCCGGCCGCACTCATAACGTGCCCTCCGATATACGGTGCCGCCTGCCGGCTGTGAAGGCCCCAACGGCGCTTGTTCGGCGGTAGGAGCCATGGGTTCGCGTCTCAGCCAGCGAGTCCGAAGAATACGAGAACGGCGCGGCCCAGCCTGACCACGTCGTCGTCACCGAGGCGACCAATGTGCTCGCAAAGCTTCGAGCGCGGGACCGTCGTGATCTTGTCCACCATAAGGCTGCACGTCTCTCGCAGCCCATTGATGTCGTCGGGTTCGACCCGCAGTCGGATCAGCGGTGCCTCGGTGCGGTCCGTAGTGAACGCGCACACCGTCACCGACTCCGTCGCGTCGAACCTGTCGTCCTGAAGGATCACGACTGGCCGCGGCTTGCCGGCGTAGCCGCTGCCTCCGGCCGCAGTCCAGATCTCGCTTCGCCTCACCCCTCGTCGAGGCTGAGCGCGTCGATGAATGCCTGGTCATCGGCTGCATTGGCACTGCTGGCCACCGCGGCGGACTGACGGTGGGCCTCTTCGGCGAACTTCTCTGATCGGACATCCGGGACCCAGATCTGCACGGGCCGGAGGCCTTGTGCCCGAAGGCGTGCGCGGTAGCTGCGGACTCGACCCCGGACACCAGACTCCTCATGCGGCGCAACCATGGCAGCATGTTACATGTAACGCCGCCCTCCGGTGCCGACTTCCGGCGCGCCTACCCCGTTCCCGCCGGGCCGTGGCGACGCCGTCGATGTCCGCTGGAGGTTTGGCCCTCCCGTCCTGCTGCGACACCACCGCGCCTCTCCTTCTCGCCAGCAACTCCTACAGTGCACCGCGTGCGAGGAGCGGATCGGGCTGGGCTACCTGCTCGCTAGAAATGAGCAGGTCGACTGGGCGCTCCTCAACTACCCGTCAACTACCCGGTGCGCCGGATAACAGAGGACAACGCGTGACAACAGAGGTAGCCAGGGCGCCGCTCCACCAGGGCTTTCCACTAAAGCCCTGGTGGCAGAGGGTGTGTTTAGGCATAGCAGTGAGGCCGATTCGGCCGCTCTCGCACCTCTCCCCGACGACAGGGTAGCCATGGCTCACGCCGCTCTGAGGAGAGCAGCCCTCGGCACCGGCGCCGAGGGCGCCGGTCGCAGCCGCGACGAGCGAGGGTTCGCACCGTTCCAGGCGCTCGCGTAGCAACCTTCCCTCGGTTGCGTCGTCCTCAGCCATCGCCCCGGCATCGTGCCTCAAGATCAGCCAAGAGGTAGAACCGGCTCAGAGAACGTTTGGGCGAGGGCTCGGAAGCGGGCGTGGGATCACACGGTGGCATTCCTGCTCCCGGTGTTGCGCATCGCGGCAACGCTAGGACCGGCGTCACGTCGTCCGCGCTCGGCGGCTGAGGTACCTTCGGGCAGGGGTGCACGTGAGGTTGTCGGCAGCAGGAGAAGGGCCGGCGGAGGGGAAGAGGGTTATGAAGACGCGGGGTCTGCGTGTTCTTGTCGTACTTGTCCTGCTGGTTGGGCTGGCGCCTGTCGCCCGAGCGGGCATCGATGGCCCCGGCACGGCCTCGCCAGCGCTGACGCGGTACACCGTGGTCTTGGACGGGCGCTGGGGCAGCGATGGGGCCTTCGAAGCTGCTGTCGACGGAGCGACGGCCGCGGTTGCAGTGCAGCGTGCCGGTGGGACCGTGACCCACGACCTCTCTCGCCAGATCGGCGTGCTCGTTGCTCAGTCGTCGTCACCCTCATTCGCCAGTGACGTTCGAGCCAACACATTCGTGGCTGAGGCTGCCGGGGAGTTCGTCTGGAAGGCGCTCCCGAGCTTCGAGGAGGCGCTGGCCCGCGGGCAGCTGACACTCCTGGAGGACGGCCCACAGGGAACTGCGGCGTGCCCGGACTGCCCGCCGGGCGGTCCTGAGCCGCACGCCGACCTGCTCGAGCCGCTCCAGTGGGACATGGAGATGATCCGTGCGCCCGAAGCCCACGCCACGCAGGCCGGGTCGCGGGCTGTGCAGGTCGGGATCCTCGATACGGGGATTGACGGCTTGCACCTCGATTTCGTCCTCGACGAGGACGGCACAAATGTGGACTGCGCCAGCGGGCGCAACTTCGTCCCTGCCGGCCCCGGAGTCGGGTTGGCCGACCCGTGTATCGACAACAACTTCCACGGCACACACGTGGCGGGGACTGTGGCGGCACGGGCCAACGGCCACGGGATCGTGGGCGTCGCTCCAAACGTGACGCTGATCCCGGTGAAGGTGTGCGACGCCCTCGGCTACTGCTACTCCAACGCCTCGGCGGCAGCGATTACGTACGCCGGCGACGCGAAGTTCGAGGTCATCAACATGAGCTACTTCGTTGACGACGACCAGCTGCTCGCGTCGACTGAGTTCAAGTGCATGAGCGATCCGGTGCAGCGGGCGTTCCGACACGCGAACGAGCGGGCCATCCAGTACGCCCGTAACCAGGGTGTCGTGCCGGTCGCGGCGCTCGGCAACTCGGCGACCGATCTCGCTCACCCTCCCGAGCCGTACGAGAACGAGTGCGATGTGGTCCCGGCGGAGACCCAGGGGGTCATCGGCACCATGTCCTTGGGGCCGTCGAGCGAGAAGGCCTTCTACTCGAACTTCGGCTTTGGCATGACCGACGTAGCTGCACCCGGCGGGAACTCGCGAAACCGGCGTGGCGAGACGCCGGGGCCTTGCGGGAACCAGATCCTCTCGACGATCCCCGGGAACGTCTGGGGCTGCTTCCAGGGAACGTCCATGGCGTCGCCCCACGCCGCCGGCGTGGCCGCGCTGATCGTCAGCCAGTTCGGCAGGATCCGCACCGACGCCGGAGAACCCGACGTCGTGATGCGCCCGCAGCAGGTGGAGAGCTACCTCGAGTCGAC
>JAHWJU010000003.1 GCA_019348255.1 Actinomycetota bacterium
GGGCAGCAACCAGAGGCAGTCGACGCCCAGCCACTGCAGGTAGTCGAGCTTCTTGCTGATGCCCCGCAGGTCACCGGTGCCGTCATTGTTGGCGTCGAAGAAACCCCGCACCAGCACCTCGTAGAACACGGCGCGCTGGTACCACCGCGGATCGGACAGCTCCAGCGGCTGGCTCATGCGCCCAGGTGGCTCATGCGCCCAGGGGGCGGAGGTGCAGGATGTGGGCCACCTCATCGGCCGGGTCGAGCCTGACGTAGGGGTGGGAGCCCTGCCAGGTGAAGGACTGGTGGGTGAGCTCGTCGTAGGCCTCGAACGGCTGGTCGAGGGGGAGTCCCATGGCGGCAAGGTCGAGGTCGAGGGTGCAGTCGTGCACGGACCACGGGTCGAGGTTCACCGCCACCAGGACGATGTCGGAGCCGTCGTCGCTCACCTTCGAGTAGGCGAGGATGTCGGCGTTGGTGGCCGGGTGGAACATGATGTTACGAAGCCGGTGCAGCGCCGGGTGCCGCCGCCGGATGTCGTTGACGAGCGTGATGTAGGGCGCCAGCGATCGGGGCTCGTCCCAGTTGCGTTGGCGGATCTCGTACTTCTCGGAGTGGAAGTACTCCTCGTTGGTGTCGGACATCGGCTCGTTCTCACACAGCTCGTAGCCCGAGTAGAGCCCGTAGCTGGGAACGAGGGTGGCAGCCAGCACGAGCCGGAGCTTGAACGCCGACCTGGGTCCGTTGCGCAGGGGCCCTGCCAGGATGTCGGGAGTGTTGGGCCAGAAGTTCGGCCGCATGAAGTCGGCCTTCGGGCCGAGGGCGATCTCCTCCACGTAGTCCACCAGATCCTCGCGCTCGTCGCGCCAGGTGAAGTAGGTGTAGCTCTGGCTGAAGCCCACCTCGGCCAACTTGGCCATGACCTTCGGGCGGGTGAACGCCTCGGCCAGGAAGAAGACGTCGGGATGCTCCTCCTGCACCGCCGGGATCACCCACTCCCAGAACGCCATCGGCTTCGTGTGGGGGTTGTCGACCCGGAAGATCCTCACCCCCTTGCCGATCCAGAAGTCGAGGACCTCCTTGCACGCCGCCCACAGCGCCTCGCGATCGGCTTCCTCATCGGGCCAGAAGTTGATCGGGTAGATGTCCTGGTACTTCTTGGGCGGGTTCTCGGCATAGGCGATGGTGCCGTCGGGCCGGTGGTGGAACCACTCAGGGTGCTCGCTGACCCAGGGGTGGTCGGGGGAGCACTGCAGCGCGTAGTCGAGGGCGATCTCGAGGCCGAGCTCGTGGGCCTTCAGCACCAGGTCCTCGAAGTCGGTGAGCGTGCCGAGGTCGGGGTGGATGGCGGTGTGGCCGCCCTCGGGGCCGCCGATGGCCCAGGGGCTGCCGGGATCGTCGGGGGTCGCCGTCAGGGTGTTGTTGGGGCCCTTGCGGAACTGGCGGCCGATGGGGTGGATGGGCGGGAAGTAGACGATGTCGAAGCCCATCTCGGCCACGGCCGGCAGCCGGTTGCGGGCCCCTTGGAGGCCTCCCTCGCTGCGGGGGAAGAACTCGTACCAGGCGCCGTGCAGGGCCCGTTCCCGGTCGACCCACAACGGGACGGTGTCGCTGCGGGTCACCTGTGACGGGTCCGCGGGGCCGTAGAGCAGAGCCTGCACCGCCGGCGTGAGCGCCGGGGCCAGCCGCTCACCCGCATGCAGCGACGTGTCCCGTAGCACCCCCGCCACCCCCTGCAGCGCCCCGGCATCGGCATCGGCGAGGTCGGCCACCGCGGCATCGACCAGCCGGGCGCCCTCCTCCAGCTCGGTGGCGATCTCCTGGCCGGCGGCCAGCTTCGTCTCGGCCTTGTGCCGCCAGGTCGCGTACTGGTCGGTCCACGCCTCCACCACCAGCTCGTGGCGGCCGAGCGTGGAGGGGACGAGCGTGCCCGTCCACCGGTCCAGCCCGGCGTTCAGGAGGGTCAGGGGCGTCTCGTTCCAGTCCTCTTTGTCCGCGGCCCGCCAGCAGAGCCGGCCGGCCAGGATGTCATGCCCGTCCCGGAACACGTCCGCGCTCACCGTGACCGTCTCGCCGACGACCACCTTCGCCGGGTACTGCCTCGTGGGCGTGGCCGGGCGTATGTCGTCAATGACGATGCGACCGATCATCCCTGCGTGCCTACCACGCAGCGCCGGCTGATGAAACCTGACAGGCGGTGCACCCCGATCCCGGGGGCCGCCCGGGCTCCGGGTCGGGGCACGACCAGGACGGGCTGCGGCGCCACCCACTACCTTCGTGGCCGATGAAGGCGCTGCGTAGTTTCACGGTCCGGCCCCAGCTACCTCCGGCACTGGCGCCACTGCACGAGTTGGCGATGAACCTGCGGTGGTCGTGGGACGACCGGACCCGTGAGCTGTTCCGGTGGGTCGACCCCCTCCAGTGGGAGGTGACGGGCCACGACCCGGTGGCGCTGCTCGGGCTGGTCCAGCGGGGACGGCTCGAGGCCCTGGCCAAAGACCCGGACTTCACCAGCTTCCTGGCCCAGGTGCACGGGGACCTGCGGCGCTACCTGGACGGCGAGCGCTGGTTCCAGTCCCGCTCCGGCGGGGCTCTCCGCCACGTCGCCTACTTCTCCCCCGAGTTCGGGATCGCCGAGGCTCTGCCGCAGTACTCGGGGGGACTGGGGGTGCTCGCCGGCGACCACCTCAAGGCCGCCAGCGGGCTGGGGGTGCCGTTGGTGGGCATCGGCCTGTTCTACCGGCAGGGCTACTTCCGCCAGGAGCTGAGCGCCGACGGGTGGCAGCAGGAGCGCTATCCCGTGCTCGACCCCCACGCGATGGCCATCAGCGCGGTCGACGGGGCCACGGTCGTGGTCGACCTGGCGGGGACACCGCTGCACGCCCGCATCTGGAGAGCGGACGTGGGACGTGTGCGCCTCTACCTCCTCGACTCCGATGTCGAGGAGAACGATGCCGAGGGACGGCTGGTGACGGACCGGCTCTACGGGGGCGACCCCCAGGAGCACCGCATCCGCCAGGAGATCCTGCTCGGTGTCGGTGGCGTGCGGGCCCTCGAAGCGCTGGGGGAACCGGTGCAGGTCTTTCACACCAACGAGGGCCATGCCGGGTTCCTCGGCCTCGAGCGCATCCGCCGCTTCATCACCAAAGACGGGCTCACGTTCACCGAGGCGGTCGAGGCGGCGCGGGCGGGCACCCTCTTCACGACCCACACCCCCGTCCCCGCCGGCATCGACCAGTTCGAGCGCCCCCTCATGAGCCGCTACTTCAAGGCGTGGGCCGACGAGTGCGGCATCACCTTCGACGAGCTCATGGCTCTGGGGCACTTCCCGGGGGTGCCGGCGGAGGCTCCGTTCAACATGGCCGTGATGGGCCTGAGGCTGGCCGGCATGTCCAACGGGGTGTCCAAGCTCCACGGCAGCGTGAGCCGCACCATGTTCAGGAGCCTGTGGCCGGACATGCCTGCCGAGGAGGTGCCGATCACCTCTGTCACCAACGGGGTCCACGGCAGCACCTGGGTCGCACCGGAGATGGGCGACCTCATCGCCCGCCACGTACTGCCCACCTGGAACGAGGCCACCAGCGAGGACTGGGCCCGCATCGAGTCGGTTCGGGACGACGAGCTGTGGAGGGCCCGGGAGCAGTGCCGCGACCGGCTGGTGACCTTCGTGCGCCGGCGACTCCAGGCATCGCTGCTGGCCCGGGGGATGAGCGCCTCCGACGCCGCCTGGGCCGACGAGGCGCTGGACCCGCGCATCCTCACCCTCGGCTTCGCCCGCCGCTTCGCCACCTACAAGCGGGCCAACTTGCTGCTCAGCCAGCCGGAGCGGCTCAAGGCCCTCCTGCTGTCGACCGACCGGCCGGTCCAGTTCGTCTTTGCCGGCAAGGCCCACCCCCAGGACGATGCCGGCAAGGAGATGATCCGCCAGATCATCTCCTTTTCCAGCGATCCCGACGTGCGCCACCGCATCACCTTCGTCCCCGATTACGACATCGCCGTGGCCCGGGTGATGTACCAGGGTTGCGACGTCTGGCTGAACAACCCCCGGCGACCGTTGGAGGCCTGCGGCACGAGCGGCGAGAAGGCGGCTCTCAACGGGGCGCTCAACTGCTCGATCCTCGACGGCTGGTGGGACGAGATGTTCGACGGCGAGAACGGCTGGGCCATCTCGTCGGCCGAGACCTACGAAGATCTCGCCCGCCGCGACTGGGTGGAGGCCTCGAGCCTGTTCGACATCCTCGAACGTCAGGTGGTGCCCCTGTTCTACGACCGCTCCGAGGGGCCGGTGCCCCGACGGTGGGTGCGGCGGGTGAAAGGCGCCCTCCGGTCACTCGGGCCCCAGGTGCTGGCGTCTCGGATGGTCCGCGACTACGTCGAGCACCTCTACGACCCCATCGGAGCCCAGGCCGACGCCCTGGGGGCGAACGGCCACGCCCGAGCCCGCGCCCTGGCCTCGTGGAAGGCCCGGGTCGGCGCCGGCTGGGGAGGGGTGCGGGTGCTCTCCGTCGAAGGCGGGGCCGCCGTCAGCAACCTCGGCGCCGCTCGCCACGTCGAGGCGGTGGTCGAGCTCGGTGCGCTCGACCCCGACGACGTGGCAGTGGAGCTGCTGAAGGGGACGGTGGGGCCCAACGACGAGCTGATCGCCCCGGTGAACCAGACCATGACCTTCACCGGCAAGGAGGACGGCGGCCGCTTCCGCTACTCCGCCGAGTTCGACTGCGACACGCCGGGACGGTACGGCTTCACCATCCGGGTCGTGCCCCACCATCCCGACCTGCTGTCCCCGGTCGAGTTGGGCTGCGCTTCCTGGGCCTGACCAGGCCTCGCGTCAGCCAACCCGGCCGGGTGCTGCCACCTAGAGGACTTCGCGGTCGCGGACCACGACCCTGTCGCTGCCGCCGCGGTTGAAGCCGCCCCAGCTGTTCCAGAACATCATGGACGTGATGAGGCCGATGACGCCCACGATCATGAGGATCACACCGACGGTGTCCAAGTCGACGCCCGACACCGACGCGTTGATGGCGAAGGTGAGGATGGCGCCGACTGCGAGAAGGAAGACGCTGACTCCGATACCCATCTTTGGTTGACCTCCGGCCGCCCCGCTGGGCGCTCGATGAACGATGAATACGTTCCCGCCGTCCCCGCTCGGCAAACCACGCCGAGCGGCCGGTTCGTCACCGCCCGCTGAAGCGAGCCCGCCCCGGGCCGTGTTCGAGGAAGGACCTGATGCCGGTGCCCGCGTCCTCGGTGGCGAAGGCCCGGGCGAACAGCTCCCGCTCCAGCTCCAACCCGGCGGGCAGCGGTAGGTCGGCGCCGGCGTCGATGGCCTGCTTGACCAGCGCATGGGCCAGCACCGGGCCCCGCGCCACGTCCGCCGCCCACGCCGAGGCGGCCTCGAAGACGTCGCCGGCGGCCACGACCCGGTCGGCCAGCCCGATCCGCAGCGCCTCCTCGGCGTCCACCTGACGGCCGCTCACGATCAACTCCTTGGCTCGGGCCGCTCCCACCAACCGGGGCAGCCGCTGCGTCCCGCCGCCGCCGGGGATGATGCCGAGGAGGATCTCCGGTTGGCCGAGCCTGGCGTTGTCGGCCACCACCCGGAAGTCACAGGCGAGCGCCAGCTCACAACCGCCGCCCAGGGCGTAGCCGTTGACAGCGGCGATGACGATGCGGGGGATGGCGGCCACGGCGTCCAGGGCGGCGGCGAAGGCGCCGGCCACCTCCGTGGCGACCGCCGGCCCGCCGAACTCGCCGATGTCGGCACCGGCGGCGAATATCCGCTCGCCGCCCCACACCACCACCGCTCCCGGCGGGTCGGCCACCAGCTCGGCCGCCACCTGGGCCAGCTCCTGGAGCAGCCGACGGGACAGAGCGTTCATCTTCGGGTGGTCGAGGCGCACCACGGCCACCCCGTCGGCGCGGCGGTCGAGGGTCACCAACCGCTCAGTCATCGGACGGTTCCTGGTCGTCTTCGCCGCCGGGGCGGCCGGCTCCGGCACGGCGCAGGATGTCCTCGGCGGCGCCGTAGGGATCGAGCTCGCGATCGAGCACCGCCCGGCGCAGCCTGGCGAACGGCTCGCCCCGGCACAGCTCGTGGGCCCGTTGCTCGAGTCGCCGCGCCACGATCTCCCGCAGCTCGTCGTCGATCCTGCGGGCCCGCCGCGCCTCCAGCTCGCCGCTGGACGCGAGGAACGAGTGGTGGCCTTCGATCGCCTCCCACAGCTCGGCCACGCCTTGCCCCGCCACGGCGACCGTCTCGATGATCGGGGGCCGGTGCCGCTCCCGGGTGGCGTAATCGAGCGCCTCCTGCAGGTCCCGCCGGGCCTGCTGGGCACCCGGGCGGTCCGCCTTGTTGATGACGAAGATGTCCGCCACCTCCAGAAGACCTGCCTTGTTCGCCTGCACGGCGTCACCCCAGCCCGGGTTCACCACCACCACCGTGGTGTCGGCGGCGCCGGCCACCTCCACCTCGACCTGTCCCACGCCCACCGTCTCCACGAACACCAGCGGCAGGCCGGCGGCGTCGAGCACCCGGATGGCCTGGGGCGTGGCCAGCGCCAACCCGCCGAGGTGGCCTCTGGTGGCCATCGACCTGATGTAGACGCCGGCGTCGAGGGCGTGGTCCTGCATCCGCACCCGGTCGCCGAGGATGGCCCCGCCCGTGAAGGGCGACGACGGGTCGATGGCCAGCACGCCCACCTCACTGCCGGTCCTGCGCACCACCTCCACCAGCCGGTTGGTGAGGGTGGACTTGCCGGAGCCGGGGGCGCCGGTGATGCCGATGCTGTAGGCCTGCCCCCCCAGGGGATAGGTCAGCCGGCCCACCTCCTGGGCGGCCGCACCCCCCCGCTCGACCAGGGAGAGCAGCCGGGCCACGGCGCCGCGGTCGCCGGCGACGGCGGCGCTCACCAGTGCGTCCGGATCGCGGCTGCGCACCGTTGCGCGCGGAATGCAGGCGGGTGCGGGGTCCAGGTGCGGAGGCTATCCCTCGATGGCGAGGGGGTCGATGTCGAAGTCGATCCCCTTGGCCCGCACCTCGGTGAGCCCGGGTACCCGGTCCAACAGGATGCGCTGGATCCCCGCCTTCAAGGTCATGGAGGACATCGGGCAGCCGCCACAGGCGCCCATCAGCTCGATGTCCACCCGCCCCGTCTCCTCGTCGAGCTCGATCACGCGCATGTCGCCCCCGTCGGACTGCAGGGCGGGGCGGATGGCTTCGACGGCTTCCAGCAGGGCGGTTTCCACGACGGATGCATCTCCTCAGATCGGACGCCAACCATTCTCCCACCGTTCAACGGTCAAGGGCACCTGTGGCTTCCCGGGCGCGGCCACCAGCACCTCCAGGATCGAGCCGTTCTCGGCAACGGCGGTGACGGCCACGGCCAAGCCGGCGTCGAGGAGCCCCAGGCCGCGGCCCCACACCTCGGCCAACCAGCCGCAGGGAAGCACGGCTCGATCGTCCTCGATGACGGCGGCGGCGGGCTCGACGCAGAGCTCCACGTCGGCGGGCCGGCCGAGCCAGCCCATCTCCCGCAGCGCCGGCCGTGCCCGCACGGCGGTCGGGACCATGAGTCGGTCGAGCCGGCCCCGCGCGGCCAGGGTGGCGGCCACCGACGCCTGGAGACGCAGCTGGAGGATGGGCGGGAGGCTCAACACGTAGAGCAGCCCCAGGCGGCTGGCGGCCGCCCTCTCGGCCGGCCCCGCCACCTGGCCCAGGCGGTCCAGCGCAACCCGGTCACTGCGGCGGCGGGCGTTCGAGCGCAGCGCGGTCAGGTGCGACCGCCACCGCGTCACCTCGGCCCGCCGGGCAGTGGCGAGCCGGTCGTTCAGCTCCACCCCTTCGGTGGCGAGCCGGGCCCCCACCGTGAAAATGGCCGCCTCCTCGTGCTGGGCCACCCATGCGTCCAACAGGTCGAGGCACGGGCAGCGTTCGCCCCCCAGGGCCACGAGCGCCAGCTCCGCTTCGGGATCGAGGTGGTCGGCCAGGAAGAACTCACCCTCCCGCCACACCAGCCGGTGGTGCTCGGCCCCGGCCGGTCCCTGTGCCTGCACCTCGGCCAGCCCCTCCCACCACGCCGGCGGCGTCACCGCCGGATCTCCAGGCTCAACACCTCGCCGGCGTCGAGAAGGCACACCGTCACCGTTCGCCACTCCGCCCCCAGCCCCGGGTCGAAGCGGATCGTCGTGTCTCCTACCGGCGCGCCCCCGTAGGCGCCACCGGCGTCGTCGACTGCGGCCCACACCGCGCCGGGCGCCTCGGGGAAACCCACGGCCAGCAGCCGCCAGTGGTCACCCCAGTCCTCGAGCGAGCCCACCGTCCAGCCGCCGGCGCTGTCGGGAAGCCGCCCGGCCACCGCGATCACCCGCCGCAGCCCACGATCGCCGGAGGCGGGCTGCACGATGCGCGCCCACGCCGGGGGAACCGGGGCCGCCGAGCCGCCTCCATCCCCCTCCACCCAGCCGGCACCGGCGAGGGCGGCGTGGAAGGTGGCGCCTACGCCGTATGCGTCCCGCTGTGGCCCCGGGCTGCCCAGAGCACCGAACGCCGCCGCAGCCGCTACCAGGCGGGAGTGGGCGCCGTTCATGGTTTCCACCGTCGGGCAGCGCCGCACCGCCGCCAGCTGCTGGCGAGCCAGCCATTCGAGATAGGTCGGGGCGCCGGCCGCAGACCTCTGCACGGCCAAGGTGCCCACAGCCACCGCGTCATCCAGGTCGACGGACACTGCGCAGCCCGGCTTCATCTCCACGATCATGGTGCCATCACCGGGAGCGGGAGCCGGGCTCAGCTCGCAGATGCTGTCCACGCCGTCGCCGTCGACGAACCGCAGGATCCACCGATCGCTCCACAGCTCCACCGAGGTGAGCACCCCGCCGTCCGAGCCCGGCACCACCCGCCCCACCGGGACCACGCCCTCGAGCGCAGCCGGCGGCTCGGCACGAGCCCAACGATGCAGCGTCGACAGCTCCGGCAGGCCGGTCACCAGCCAGTCCACCCCCCGCACCGCCAGTGCGTCGGCCGTCTCCGCCAGCACCGCGTCCAGCGCGGACGCGGCGACGAGGCCGGCGCCGGCCAACGCAAGGCCGGCGTCGACGAGCTCCTGCAGGGCCGCCGCGATCTCCTCGGTCAACGTTGCCGCCCCGTCGCCGGAGGGCCCCTCGGCTTCGGCGATCACCTCCTCCGAGCGCAGGCGCAGGTAGTTCTCCGGCTCCACCGGTTCAGCGCCGGCGCTCGACCTCGGCACCCAGGCCGCGCAGCTTGCCGGCGAAGTCGTCGTAGCCGCGGTCGATGTGGGAGGCGTCCTGCACCTCCGTCTCCCCCTCGGCCACGAGCCCGGCCAGCGCCAGCGCCACGCCCGCCCGCAGGTCGTGGGCCTTGACCCGCGCCCCCGACAGCCGCGGCACCCCGCGAACGACGGCGTGATGACCCTCGGTGCGGATGTCGGCACCCATGCGCATGAGCTCGGCGACGTAGGCGAAGCGGTTGTCGCGGAACACGTTCTCCGTCACGATCCCCACCCCTTCGGCCATCGCCAGCATCGTCACCAGCAGCGGCTTGTAGTCGGTGGCGATGCCGGGATAGGGAAGCGTCGCCACGTCCGTCGACTGCAGCCGGCCCGAGCAGGACGCCCACAGCCCGCTGCGGGAAGGCGAGACCCGCACGCCCATCACCCCCATCTTCTGGATGACCATGTCCATGTGGTCGGGCCGGGCCGCTTCGATGGTGACCTCGCCGCCGGCGATCCCGACCGCCGCAACCCATGTCGCCGCCTCGATCCGGTCGGGGATGGTCGTGTGCTCCACCGCCGTCAGCTCGTCCACTCCTTCGACCTCGATCGTCGACGTGCCGGCGCCGGAGACACGGGCTCCCATGCGGTTGAGCATGGCGGCCAGGTCCGCCACCTCGGGCTCCCTGGCCGCGTTCTCGACGATGGTCGTGCCCTTGGCCAGGACGGCGGCCATGAGCAGGTTGTCGGTGGCGGTGTGGCTCGGGAACTCCAGCACGACCCGGGTCCCCAGCAGGCGGTCGCAGGACGCCTCGATGTAGCCGTGGTGGACGTCGAAGCTGGCTCCCATCTTCTCCAGGCCCAACAGGTGCATGTCGATGGGCCGGGTGCCGAAGTTGTCACCCCCGGGCATCGAGACCCGGGCCCGGCCGAAGCGGGCCAGCAGCGGGCCGAGCACCACGATCGAGGCCCGCATCCGCTCCACCAGCTCATAGGGGGCCTCCGGCACGATGTCGGAGCCGCAGTGGACCGACAGATCCGTGCCGCTGCGCCGGGTGTCGATCCCCATCGACACCAACAGGTCGCACATCACCTCGACGTCGGCGATCCGGGGCACGTTGTGCAGGACGAAGTCGCCCTGCGCCAGCACCGTCGCTGCCAGCAGCTTGAGCGCCGAGTTCTTGGCGCCGCTCACCCGCACGGTGCCCGACAGCGGGCCGCTCGGGCGCACCACGAGACTGTCCATGGTGCCCAGTGTGGCGCCTCCGGCGGGTCGGGGTAGACGTCGGGCCGTCCTATGCTCCGGGGGCCCGTGACCCGCGTCGTGACCAGCGCCCGCGTGAGTCCCGGGCGCCTGCCCGAGATCCTGACCCCCCGCAATGGCCTGGTGGTGGAAGAGCCTGCCGGTGCCGGGCTGTACCGGGCCGTTCGGGGACCGGTGCACGACTATTGCCGCACACTCGAGGTCACGCCTGCCGACGGAGACCCGGCCGGGGACGTGAACGTCTGCCAGACGGTGACCTACGACCTCGCCGTCCCGTTCTTCGGATGGCTGTTCGGCTGGCCCTTCCGCCGGAGCATGCGCCGGCTGGGCGCGCCCGGGCGCCATCCGTGGTGGGCGCCCCCGGACCCTTTGGATCCGCGTGCAGCATCGATGTTGGCTTCCCTGTGTGCCCTGGCTGCGGTCGCCGCCTACCCCGGCATCCTCCTCGGCCAGACGATCGAGTTCGCACGGGAGGAGATGGGCTTCCTGCCCTCGGCCCAGAGCCTGGCCCTGGCCGCCGTTCGGGGCGACTTCGTGGTGGCGCTGGGCCTGGTCGCCTTCGCCGATCGCAAAGGCCGCCGGCAGGTGACGCTGGGCGCCCTGGCCGCCGGCTGCGTCCTGGTGGCGCTGGGTTCGCTGGCGCCCGACCTGGGGCTTCTCACCGGCACCCAGGTGGCGGGGCGCGGCTGTCTGACCGGCGCCCTCATCCTGATGGGGATCATGGCGGCCGAGGAGATGCCCGCCAACAGCCGCGCCTACGCCGTGAGCCTGCTCAGCGCGGCCGGCGCGCTGGGCGCCGGTATGGCGCTGGCCAGCCTCCCCCTCGCCGACCTCGGCGTCCGCGGGTGGCGGCTGCCCTTCGCACTGTCGCTGGTGGGGGTCCCCCTGGTGGCCGTGATAGGGCGCCGGCTGCCGGAGAGCCGCCGGTTCCGGATGCCGCATGCCGAGGTGGGGATGCGCGGCCACGGCCGGCGCCTGTGGCTCCTGGGCGTGAGCGCCTTCCTCTTCTCGATCTTCCTGGGCCCCGCCTCGCAGTACCAGAACGTCTTCCTGCGCCGTGAACGCGGCTTCTCGGGGGCCCGCATCGCCCTGTTCACCATCGCCACCAACGTCTGGGGCGGCATCGGCATCGTCGCCGGTGGGCGTCTGGCCGATGTCCGGGGCCGGCGGGTCGTGGCCTCCGTCGGTGTGGTGGGCGGTGTCGGGGCCACTGTGGCGATGTTCTTCTCCACCGGCTGGACCATCTGGGCCTGGTCGGTGGTCGGGGCCGTCATCGGCGCGGCAACCGTCCCCGCACTCGGCGTCTACGGGCCCGAGCTGTTCCCGACGTCGCTGCGCGGTCGAGCCAACGGCATCATCAGCGGGCTCGGCCGGGCCGGAAGCGTCGCCGGCCTGCTGTTCGTGGCCGCCGTGATCAACGACCGCACCAACCTCGCACCGGTCCTCGCTCTGCTGGCACTGGGGCCCGCGCTGCTCGTGGTGCTGGTGCTCGTCGCCTACCCGGAGACGGCGCACCGGGAGCTGGAGGACCTGAACCCCGAAGATGCCCCCCCGATAGCCTCGGACCCGTGACCGGGCTCTCCGAGTACCTGCGGGTGGTCTGGCGGCGAAAGTGGCGCATCGTCGTGGTCGCGCTGGTGCTCGCCGCCACCGTCTATGCCCGCAGCGACTCCAGGCCCGACGAGTACGCGGCCGAGGCGATGCTCTCGGTGACCCCCGGGAGGGCCTCCACCCCGGGGGGCGCCGGCCTCCTCGCCCGCTCCTACGCGGTGATGGCGGGAACCAGACCGGTGGTGGCACGAGCGGTCGAGGACGGCAAGCTGCGGGAGGGGGCGTCGGTCGCCCGGGACCAGGTGTCGGCCGAGGCCACCGACGACGGCTTCGTTCGCATCCGGGCCGAGGGCCCCTCGCCCCGCCGGGCCGAGCAGCTGGCCACCGCCGTGGCTCAGGCGCTGGTGACGACGGTGAAGTCGCGACAAGACGCCGCCCGCCAGGAGGCCCTGGCCGCGCCCCTGGCCGAGATGGCCGATCTCGAACGCCAGCTGGGCTCGCGGGACCTGGCGGCCGACGCCCCCCTGCGGGCGGCGTTGCTCGCCCGCTACACCGAGTTGACCCGCGCCGTCACGGCCGCCCGCCTCGTGCCCCCGGACCGGGTGGAGATCGTCTCGCCGGCTCGCGCCCCGTCGGCGCCCGTGTCGCCCCAGCCGGCGGCCGACGCCCTCCTCACCCTCGTCCTGGCCCTCGGGGCGTTCTCGGTGCTGGCCGTGGGAGTCGAGGTGCTGAGTGACCGCTTCAGCACCGAACGCCCGGCCGAGGAGGCGGCCCGGATCACCGGGCTGCCGGTGCTCGCCCAGATCCCCAAGGCGGGCGGCGCCGAGGTCATCGAGGCCTTCCGCACGCTGCGTACCAGCCTCATGTTCATGTCCACCTCCGAGCGGCTGAGGACCCTGGCCGTGGTGGGCGTGGACCCCGGGTCGGGCAAGACGTTCGCGGCGCTGAACCTGGCTCGTGAGGCGGCCGCGCTGGAGGTGCCGGTGGTGCTCATCGACGGCGACCTGCGCCGGCCCATCATCCACGAGCGCGTCGGCCTGCCCCGGACGCCGGGGCTGAGCGAGGTGCTCACCGGGACCGTCGACATCGCCCACGTCGGCCAGCTGGTGGCGGGCTGGCTCCGGGTGGTGCCGGGGGGTTCGCCCGTGGCCGATCCCGCCGGGCTGTTCGGCGGGCGCCTCTTCGGCGAGGCGCTCGACGGCATGACGTGGGCCGAGTTGGTGATCGTCGACACGCCCGCCAGCGGGCTGTTCGCCGACGCCTTGGCCATCGCCTCGCAGTGCGACGCCACGCTCGTCGTGGTCGACGCCCAGAACAGCCGGCGGCGACCGGTGCGCCACCTGGTCGACAACCTCCGCCAGGTGAGCGCCCAACCGATCGGGATCGTGCTCAACAAGACCGAGCCCACCCTGCGGCCCTCCTACTACGACACCAAGGATCCCAAAGGTCCCCGCTCACGCCCGGCGCCCTCCGCCGGGCGCGGGTCTCCCGCTGGTGGCGGCCAGGGCGGCGGCGAGGCATCACCCAGCCGTTCCACCCCCGCCGGCACCCAGTCCCAGTAGTTCGGCCACCCAGGTGGCCACTGCCTCGGCGACCACACGGTCGCGCCCTCTGAGACCGTGGTCGCCGCCGTCTATCCACTGATGCTCGACCGGGCCGGGGATGGCGGCGGTCGCCGCCTCGAGCTCGGCGGGGCCGGCGAAGGCGTCCCTCGTGCCGGAGAGGAAGAGGCAGGGGACGCCGATGCCGGGGAAGTGCCCGGTACGGAGACGCTCCGGCCGCCCCGGAGGGTGCAGCGGGTAGGACACCAGGACCAGCCCGGCGGCGTTGAGGCCCTCCGCCACCGCCATCGAGCAGATGCGTCCTCCCATGGAGCGCCCCCCCAGCACGAGGCGGCTCGGCTCGACCTTCGCGGTGCGGGTCAGCCGCTCCGCCTCCTCCACCACCGTCGACACCAGCACCGGGGGCCGGTCCGGCGCCTTTCGCCCCGCTGTCGTGTACGGGAAGTCGATGCGGGCCACCGCCACCCCCAGAGGCGTCACCGCCTCCTCGATGGCAACCAGAGCCGGTTGGTTGCGGTTCGCGCTGGCGCCCGGCGCCAACAGCAGCGCCGCCCTCATGCCGTCTGCAGGAGGATGCGACGGGCCTCGGTCAGGTCCTGGATGCGCTGACCGGCACCGGCCGCCTGGCCCCCGTGGTCGGGGTGGGCGTCTCTCACCATGGTGCGGAAGCGCTTCTGGATGTCGCTGCGGGCCGGTTCGCTGTCGGGGGCGAACCCGAGCAGCCGCAGCGCCCACAGCTCGTCGTTGGGCTGGCCCCGGCGTCGGAAGCTGCCGGCCTCGTCCCCGGTCAGGAACTCGATGAGCTTCTCGTCGATGCCGCCCGTCCAGCGGGTAGCCCGGCGCAGTAGCCGAAACACCTCCTCGCGGACCTTGTAGGAGAGGTGGCCGGCAGCGTAGAGGGCGCCCAGGATCTGCGGCATCACGGCGCCATGGCCGTCGATCTCCAGTGACAGCGACTCCCCCTCCCCCACCAGACGGTGGGTGCTCGAGTCGAGGCCGTGGACGTCGGACTGGAAGCGGTGCAGGACCCGGGGCTGCACGATGCGCCGCCGCTGCTCGAGGTCCTGGAGCAACTCGTCCACCCGGTCGAGGGTCTCGTCGTCCTCCAGCGCGCTCACGCCGGCAGCGACCACGCCGGCCAGCAGCAGGCCGCCGAAGCCCGGCGGGGGGTCGGTCGGGAGCCACAGGCTCCCCAGTGCCAGCCGGCGGGTAGGGGCGTAGGGGCGGGAGTGACGTACCTCCAGCTCGGCCAGCAGCACGGCGCTACACGTAGGTGAAGAGCACGTCGCGCAACCGCTGCGCGTTCGCGGCCACCACCTCGTCGTCCTCCTCCGCCTCGATGGAGGAGCTCACCTCGCGCGCCAGCTCCTGGACCCGACGCCACACCTCGGGCTCGATGCCGAAGGGCGGCTCGATGCTGCCGGCGGCGTCGGCGGCGTCGAAGAACTCACCCGCCAGCGCGAGGTCGTCGGGGTCGTCCTTCAGGCGGTCGGCAGCCACGTAGAGCTGGCCCATGACGGCGTAGACGGCCTCGTCGTCGTCGCCCTCGGCGGCCACGGCCTCCAGGGCGTCGGGGTTGTCGATCTCGTCGAGGATGGCGTCGACCGTCTCTTCGTCCTTCTCGCCCACCACCAGATCGCTGGCTACCGCCCAGGGCTCACCCGGCTCGTAGCTGACCTCGACGTCGGCCCCGGTCGGCGTCTCCCACTGGTGCTCGATGCTGTCGGCCTGGAGGCGCAACTCGATCGTGCCCCGCTGATCAGGTGTCAGGTCGTTCAGCTCGTAGACGATGACCTGCGTGTCCTCCTCGTCGTCAGGGGCGGCGTCGCTCAACGCGACGTCGCAGTCGGCGCAGACAGCCACGCCTTCGCGGTACTCGGCACCGCAGTTCGGACACCACCGGCTGACCTCGGACATGAAGGTGGAGGCTAGCGGCGGGTCGGCGGGCGTCGCCCCCCGGGGGCTCTAGAGAAGGCCGTAGGACCGGCGGGGCCGGCGGGCGGCACCCTGGAGGCCGGCGCCCAGACCGATGAGCAGGAGGCCCAGCGGCACGAGCTTGTCGGCGGCGACGCCGGTGTCGGCGAGGTCGGCGCCGGTCTGGCCGGTCTGGCCCGTCTGGCCGGTCTGGCCGGTCTGGGAGCCGGCGGTCTCGGCCGTTCCGGCTGCTTTCGCCGGCGCGGCGGTGGTCGGCGTCGCCGGAGTGACCGGGATCGACCGCACGGGCGGCATGGTCGTGGTGGTCTGGGCTGCGGCCCCCGAGGCCGAAGCGAGGCCCGTGACCATCACGACGGAGAAGATGGCCGCCCTCGTCCGTCGCACCGGCCGACCATAGCAAACGGTGCCGGCGGCGAGTGACACCACCGGCTGAATGTCGTGATCGGCCACCGGCCCGGCGGCGGTCAGATCCCGGTGGCCTCGCGGTACCGGCCGAACACCCCGGCCAGAGCCTGCACCATCTCACCCAGCGTGGCGTAGCGCCTGGCGGCCTCGAGGATGGGCGGCATGAGGTTGGTGGTCGGCTCTGCTGCGGCTGCGGCCAGGTCACGCAGGGCTTCCTCTACCGCCCCATGGCTCCTGGAACGGCGGACCTCCGCCACCCGCTTCAGCTGTGACTCCTCGGCCTCGGGCCCGATGGCCAGCAGCGTCGGCCGCCCGTCGTCGCCCTCGGTGAAGGCGTTCACTCCCACGACGATGCGCCGTCCGTCGTTGACCTTCAACTCGGCCTCGTAGGCGGAGCGGGCGATCTCGCCTTGGAACCAGCCCTTTTCGATGCCGGCGTACACACCGTCGAGCATCGACCCCTCGCCCATCTCCTCGAGGTGGGTGAAGATCTCCTCGGCTCGGCGCTCCATCTCGTCGGTGATCGCCTCGACCGCCCACGACCCCCCGAGCGGGTCGACGACGTTGGCCACCCCCGACTCGTAAGCCACGACCTGCTGGGTGCGCAGGGCCAGCCGCGCCGCCTTCTCGGTGGGCAGGGCAAGGGCTTCGTCGTAGGCGTCGGTGTGCAGGCTCTGGGTGCCGCCCAGCACGGCGGCAAGGGCCTGGATGGCTACCCGGGCCACGTTGACCTCGGGCTGCTGCGCGGTGAGGGAGACGCCCGCGGTCTGGGTGTGGAAACGGCACTGCAGCGACCGCGGGTTCTTCGCGCCGTAGCGCCCTGACATCCACCGGGCCCAGATGCGCCGGGCGGCGCGGAGCTTGCCCACCTCTTCGAGGAAGTCCCAGTAGGAGTTGAAGAAGAACGACAGCCGGGGGGCGAACTCGTCGACGGCCAGTCCCGCGGCGGTCGCCGCCTCGACGTAGGCGAACCCGTTGCCCAGGGTGAAGGCGAGCTCCTGGGCGGCTGTCGAGCCCGCCTCCCGGATGTGGTAGCCCGAGACGGACACCGGGTGCCAGCGGGGCATCTCGGCGGTGCAGAAGCGGATCATGTCGGTCACTATCCGCATCGAGGGCCGGGGCGGGTAGATGAACTCCTTTTGGGCCTGGTACTCCTTCAAGATGTCGTTCTGGATGGTGCCGGCCAGGCGGGCCCGTTCCACTCCCGAGCGCTCCCCCACCACCACGTACATGGCCAGGGCCATGGCCGCGCCCGAGTTGATGGTCATCGACGTGGTCACGCGGCTGAGGTCAATGTCGGCGAAGAGATCCTCGAAGTCGGCCAGGCTGTCGACGGCGACGCCCGCCTTGCCCACCTCGCCCAGTGACCGGGGGTCGTCGGAGTCGCGGCCCATCAGGGTCGGGAGGTCGAAGGCGGTGGACAGCCCGTCGCCCCCGCTGCGCAGGATCTCCTTGAACCGGGCGTTGGTGTCCTCGGCGGTGCCGAAGCCGGCGAACATCCGCATGGTCCAGAGCTTCGAGCGGTACATCGAGGCGTGAGGGCCCCTGGTGTAGGGGTACTGGCCGGGCCACCCGATCCGCTCCGGAACCGCCTCGGGACCCTCGTCGGGGATGTACAGCGGCTCGAGGGGGATGCCCGACAGGGTCTCGGCCGGAAGCTCCCGCTGGGGCGCTGCTTCGAAGCTGCGCCGCCACTCCTCATGCGCCGTCACCAGCCCAAAGGGTATCGTCGCCATCCATGAGCCCCGAACGTCAACGTCCCGACCGCAACCTGGCAATGGAGCTCGTGCGCGTCACGGAAGCCGCCGCCCTCGCCGCCTCCCGCTGGATGGGCCGGGGCGACAAGCTGGGCGCGGACGGCGCGGCCGTCGACGCCATGCGGGTGATCCTCGAAACCGTCTCCATGGACGGGGTCGTCGTCATCGGCGAGGGCGAGAAGGACGAAGCCCCGATGCTCTACAACGGCGAAGAGATCGGCAACGGCCAGCCCCCGCAGGTCGACATCGCCGTCGACCCAGTGGAGGGGACCACCCTCACCTCACTGGGCCGGGGCGGTGCCACCTCGATCATCGCCGTCTCGGACCGGGGCACGCTCTACAACCCCGGGCCCATCATGTACATGCAGAAGATCGCCGTCGGACCTGAGGCGGTCGGCGTCATCGACGTCAACGCCTCGGCTACGGAGAACCTCGAGGCCATCGCCAAGGCCAAGGGCGAGAAGGTGCGCGACCTGACCGTCGTCATCCTCGACCGTCCCCGACACGACGACCTGGTGGCCGAGGTGCGGGCGGCCGGCGCCCGCATCCGCTCCATCCCCGACGGCGACGCCCCCGGCGCCATATCCACCGCGTGGCCCGACTCCGGAGCGGACGTCTTGATGGGCATCGGCGGCACTCCGGAGGGCGTGATCTCCGCCGCCGCCTTGAAGTGCATGGGCGGCGAGATCCAGGGCCGGCTGTACGCCCGCAACGACGAGGAGCGCAAAGCCGCCAGGGACGCCGGTTACGAGATCGATGCCGTGCTCACCACCGACGACCTGGTCAAGGGCAACAACTGCTTCTTCGCCGCCACCGGCATCACCGACGGCGAGCTGCTGCGGGGCGTGCACTACGACGCGCGGGGGGCGACCACACAGTCGCTGGTGATGCGGTCCCGGTCGGGGACGGTCAGGCGGATCGACTCCCGGCACCGGCTGGACAAGCTCGCCGAGTTCGCCTCCGTCGACTTCTCCTGACTACTTCGGTTCTGGGGATCTCCGCGCACCTGGCAGGTGCGCGAACATCCCCAGAACCGGCTGGCCCGGGACAGGGCGCCAGCCCCGGGCCAGAAGGAAGTCGTCGGCGGCGGTGCCGGCAGCGGTTCGAGCCCGGTGCGCGCCCCGGGCCGCGGCCTCGGCCAGGAACCGGGCCAGCAGGTGTGAGGCGATGCCTTGGCGGCGCTCCGCCGGCGCCACCACCAGCTCGAACAGGTGGGCGACGCCGGCGTCCAGGCAGCCGGTGAGGGTTCCCACCACCGTCCCCTGGCGCCGGCCGGTGATGGCGACCGGCACCCGACCCTCGCCGCCACAGGCCCAGTGGTGGGACAGGCGCGCCGCCTGGGGGTCGAGGTGGTCCGAGACGGCGAGCTCGAGCTCGAGCCCGCCCCTCGCCACCACCGCAGGTCTTTCCAGCGCGATGTCGGCGATCGGGCGCCACACCCGCCCCGGTCCCTCCTCGAGCAGGTGCACACGGTCGAAGGTGGCCTCCACCGAGTAGTCGGCCAGGGCCGCGCAGGCGGCGGCGATGCGCTCCGGCGGGGCGTCGTCGGCCACCGTCACGTGGGGCTCGAACGACCACGTGAGCGACCGGGCCAGCGGCTCGACGAAGACCTCGTCCCGGAGCCGGTGGATACCCGCCACCCCCGGGCCCCCGACCCGCAGGTAGAGCACGGGCGTGTCCGGGAGGAACGTGGCGGGCGGGCCGAGGGTGATGGTGAGGGGAGCGGCTCTACGGGCGGCGGCGCGCACCACGGCCAGCGCGTCGTCGAGGCGGTCCTCGCGCACGTTGACCGGCGGCACCAGTGTCAGGTGGGCCGGCATCCGCCCCAGCGTCCCGTCGCCCAGCGCCCGCCGCAGTCCTTCGATCTCGCCGGCCCAGGGCGCCGGCACCAACAACGCGACCCCCAGCCTCCGTTTCGGCACCGCCAGACGGTGCCACACCCGGGGGTCTGGCTGGTGGTGTGTGCTGTGGCAGTCAGCCGGAGGCGACCTCGAGACGCAGGTCGGCGCGGCGGCGGGCCGCCTCGGCCTCCTCCCGGGCCTCGTCGTCGCCGGCGGCCCGTAGCTGCTCCTCGGCCCGTTGCCGGGCTTCCCGGGCCCGGTTCACGTCGATCTGGTCGGCCAGCTCGGCCACGTCGGACAGGATGGACACCTGGTCGTCCTTGACCTCGACGAAGCCGCCGTGGACGGCGATCAGCTCGTCGCTCCCGCCCGATGGCCGCACCCGCACCTTGCCCACCGCCAGGGCCCCGACGAAGGGAGCATGCCCGGTGAGGAAGGCGATCTCACCTCCCGAGACCGTCCGGGCGATGACCATGTCGGCCTCGCCCGAGTAGAGGACCCGCTCCGGCGAGACCACCTCGACCTGGAGCGTCACTACTCCTTGTCCTTGAGCTCTTTGCCCTTGGCCTGGAGGTCCTCGATGCCGCCCACGTTGAAGAAGGCCTGCTCGGGCAGGTCGTCGTAGTCGCCCTCGAGCAGGTTTCCGAACGCCTCCACCGTCTCGGCCACGGGCACGTTGGTTCCCGGGATGTTGGTGAAGGGCTCGCCGGCGTACATGGGCTGGCCCAGGAACTTCTCGATCTTGCGGGCCCGGCCCACCAGCACCTTGTCCTCCTCGGCCAGCTCGTCGATGCCGAGGATGGCGATGATGTCCTGGAGCTCGCGGTAACGCTGCAGGGCCTGCACCACCCCGCGGGCCACCCCGTAGTGCTCCTCGCCCACGACGTCGGGCTGCAGGATGTTGGAGGTGGACGCCAGCGGGTCGACGGCGGGGAAGATGCCCTTGGAGAACACACCGCGGTCGAGATTGGTGGTGGCGTCGAAGTGGGTGAAGGCGGTGAAGGGTGCGGGATCGGTGTAGTCGTCGGCGGGCACGTACACCGCCTGCAGGGACGTGATCGACTTGCCCCGCACGGAGGTGATCCGCTCCTGCAGGGCGCCCATCTCGTCGGCGAGGGTGGGCTGGTAGCCCACGGCCGAGGCCATCCTTCCGAGCAACGTCGAGACCTCCGAGCCGGCCTGGGTGAAGCGGAAGATGTTGTCGACGAAGAGCAGCACGTCCTGGCCCTGCACGTCCCGGAAGTACTCGGCCATGGTCAGGGCCGACAGGCCCACCCGCAGCCGCACGCCCGGAGGCTCGTCCATCTGCCCGTACACCAGCGCGGTGTTGGCGATGACGCCGGACTCCTGCATCTCCAGCCACAGGTCGGTGCCCTCGCGGGTGCGCTCGCCCACGCCGGCGAAGACCGAGACGCCGCCGTGCTGCTTGGCCACCCGGATGATCATCTCCTGGATCATCACGGTCTTGCCCACGCCGGCGCCGCCGAACAGGCCGATCTTGCCGCCGAGGCGGTAGGGCTCGAGCAGGTCGACCACCTTGAGGCCGGTCTCGAACATCTTGGTCTCGGGGTCGAGCTGGTCGAAGGCCGGCGCCGGCCGGTGGATCTCCCAGGTGTCCTCGATGCCCTCCGTGATCGGCTCGCCCCGGGTGTCGAGCGGCTCGCCGATGACGTTGAACACGTGGCCCAGCACGCCGGGGCCCACCGGGACCGCGATGCCCCGGCCGGTGTTGCGCACGGTCGCGCCCCGCTGGAGCCCGTCGGTCGGCTTCATGGCGATGGCCCGCACGCGGCTGTCGCCGATGTGCTGGGCCACCTCGGCGGTGACCGTGATGTGGTCCCCCTCGATCTCGACGTCGAACTCGAGGGCGGTGTTGATCTCGGGCAGGTCACCGGGGGGGAACTCCACGTCGACGACAGGGCCGACGATGGCGACGATGCGGCCGTCCTTGTGGTCAGGCGTGGGTTCGGTGGGCGGGGCTTCTGTAGCGGTCATCGGCGCTCCTCGTCGGTGTGGGTCCGCCGGTCGAGCTTTCGCTTCCAGTTGCGGAAAAGGTCGGGGTCCTCGATGCGATCCTGCAGGTAGTCGCTCTCGCCTGAGGCGGCCGCAGCCAACGCCTCCGCCCCCGACGCGATCTCGATGATCTCGGTCGTGATCGAGTCCTGGCGGGCACGGTTCATGCTTCGGGAGAGGACCTTGATGAGCTCGTCGGCGTTGTCGGTCGCCGCCTTCATGGCCCGCTGGCGCGCCGCGTGCTCGGAGGCCGCGGCATCGAGGAAGGCGGCGAAGAGCCGGCTCTCCACGTAGCGGGGGAGGATGGCGTCGAGGATGGCTTCCGGCGCGGGCTCGAACTCGTACTCGGCCTCGGTACCGCTGTCCCTCGTGTCGGTGATGGCCTCGGCCTCGAGGGGGAGGAACCGCTTCACCTGCACCTTCTGGGTGGCCACCGACAGGAACTGGGTGTACGCCAGCTCCACCTGGTCGACCTCGCCCTCCTGGTAGCGCCTCACCACCTCGCCCGCCACCTCCCGGGCGTCCTCGTAGCTGGGCTCGGCGCTGAAGCCGTCGAAGGCGGCGTCGATGTCGTAGCCCTGGAAGCGGAAGTAGTTGGCCGCCTTCTTGCCCACCAGGATCAACGAGTAGGCCCGGCCCTTGTCCTGCTCCGCCTGAAGCGACCGCTCGGCGGCGCGGATGACGTTGGAGTTGTACCCGCCGGCCAGCCCGCGGTCGGCGGTGACGATCACGAAGCCGACGGTCTTGATCTCTTCCCGTGGCGTCAGCAGCGGGCTTCCGCCCTCGGCCTCGCCGGCGCCGGCGGCAGCCAGGTTCCGGATGACCTCGGTGATCTGCTCGCTGTACGGCCGGGCCGCCTCCACCCGGGCCTGGGCCTTGACGATCTTGCTGGCCGCGATGAGCTCCATGGCCTTGGTGATCTTCTTGGTGCTCTGGACGGACTTGATCCGCCGCCGCAGAACCCGCTCCTGGCCTCCGGCCACTAGCTGTTCGGCTTTCGGGTTCTGGAACGGCGCGGGACCGACACCGTTCCAGGACCCGAAGCGATCGAGGGGGAGGGCATTTCTGGTTTATTCGCTGTCGTCTTCGGAGGGGGTGAAGCGTTCCTTGAAGCTCTTCACCGCGGCGTGCAGCTCGTCTTCGGGAAGGGCGGCCTTGTGCTCCGCCAGGTTGTCGAGGAGGGCCCCGTGGCGGCTGCGGACGTCCTCGATGAGCTCGGACTCGAACCGGCCCACGTCGTCGGGCGGGACATCGTCGAGGTAGCCGTTGGTGCCGGCGAAGATCGATACCACCTGCTCGCCCACCGACATGGGCTTGCCGTTGGGCTGCTTGAGCAGCTCGACCAGGCGCCGGCCCCGGTCGATCAGGGCCTGGGACGACTTGTCGAGCTCGGCGCCGAAGGAGGCGAAGGACTCCAGCTCCCGGAAGTTGGCCAGGTCGAGCTTGAGACCGCCCGACACCGCCTTCATGGCCTTGGTCTGGGCCGCCCCGCCCACCCGTGAGACCGAGGTGCCGACGTTCATAGCCGGGCGGACGCCGGAGTTGAACAGGTCGAGGTCCAAGAAGATCTGGCCGTCGGTGATGGAGATCACGTTGGTGGGGATGTAGGCCGAGATGTCGCCGGCCTTGGTCTCGATGATCGGCAGGGCGGTCATCGAGCCCGCACCCATGTCGTCGGAGAGCTTGGCCGCCCGCTCCAGCAGCCGGCTGTGGAGGTAGAAGACGTCGCCGGGATAGGCCTCGCGCCCCGGCGGCCGGCGCAGCAGCAGCGACATCTGGCGGTAGGCGTCAGCCTGCTTGGACAGGTCGTCGTAGACGATGAGCGCGTGCTCGCCGTTCTCCATCCAGTGCTGGCCGATGGCGCAGCCGGCGTAGGGCGCCAGCCACTTGAACGGCGAGGGGTCGGAGGCGGGGGCGTTGACCACGACCGTGTAGTCCATGGCGCCGGCCTCTTCGAGGGCCTTGACGATCTCGGCCACGGTCGAGGCCTTCTGGCCGATGCCGACGTAGATGCACTTCACGCCGAGGCCCCGCTGGTTGATGATGGTGTCGACGGCCACGGCCGTCTTGCCCGTCTTGCGGTCGCCGATGATCAGCTCGCGCTGGCCCCGCCCGATCGGCGTGTTGGCGTCGATGACCTTGATGCCGGTCTGCAGCGGCTCCGACACCGGCTGGCGGTCGACGATGCCGGGGGCCTGGATCTCGACCCGGCGGGGGATGCCACCCGTGATCGGGCCCTTGCCGTCGATGGGATCGCCCAGTGGGTTCACCACCCGGCCGAGCAGTGCGTCGCCGACGGGGATGGAGATGATGCGGCCGGTCGCCTGGACCGCCTGCCCCTCCTGGATGTCGTCGACCTCGCCCAGGATGACAGCGCCGATCGAGTCCTCATCGAGGTTGAGGGCGATGCCCAGGACGCCACCCTCGAACTCGAGCAGCTCGTTCACGGAGACGCCGGGAAGCCCGGACACCCGAGCGATACCGTCGCCGACTTCCACGACCCGGCCGACCTCGGCGCTGAGCAGCTCCGGCTTGAACGACTCCAGGCGCTTGCGCAGAGCGGACGCGATGTCTTCGGCGTTGATGGTGAAATCGGACACGGCGGTTTCCTGTTCTCTACAGCGATTCGCGGAGTTGCTCGAGACGGCGACGCACGCTCCCGTCGATGACGTTGTCGCCGATGTTGGCCACGATCCCGCCCAGGATGGACGGGTCGACCGTGACCTTGATCGACACATTCTGCCCGGTGCGCTTGCTCAATGCTTCCTGCAGGCGTTGCCTCTGGTCGTCGTCGAGAGGTATCGCCGAGCGCACCTCGGCCACCACCTGGTCGCGCTCCTCGGCCGCCCGCCTCACCAGCCGGTCGATGATGGTGGGCAGGTCACGGGCCCGGCCTGCGCCGACCACGAAGGAGACCAGGGCCTTGGTCACCGGCTGGGTCCGTCCCTCGAGGAGGTCCTCGACGATGCCCTGGCGCAACTCCACCGGCAGCGCCTGGTCGGTCAGCTTCGAACGCAGCTCGTCGCTCGATTCGATGGCCCTGGCCACCTGATACAGCTCCGCTTCCACCTGTTCCAGGTTGCCTTCGGCCCTGGCCACCTCGAACAGGGCCGTGGCGTAGGCGTGGCTTCGCTCGTCCGCGCCCATCAGGCGCTGGCTCCCACCTGTTCGATGAAGCGGTCGACCAGCACCTTGTTGCTCTCACGGTCGAGGTTCTTCTGCACGACCACCTCGGCGGCGCCGATGGCCAGCTCGGACACCTGGGCCCGCAGGTCGGCCACGGCACGCTGCTGGGCGGCTTCGATCTCCTGGCGGGTGCGCTGGCGCAGGTCGTTGACCTCGGCCTCGGCCCGGGCCATCAGGTCCCGGCGCATCTGCTCGGCCGTCTGGCGGGCCTCTTCGATTATCCGGGCCGACTCGCTCTTGGCATCGGCCAACTGGCGCTGGTAGTCGGACAGGATCGTCTCGGCCTCGGCCTTGGTCTTTTCGGCCTCGTCGAGGTTGTCCCGAATGCGCTGGGTGCGGGCCTCCATCCCCTTCTTGATGCCGGGGTAGGCGAACTTCCACATCACGAACAACAGGGCGAAGAACGACAGCGTCCCCCAGATCAGCTCGTCGGCGGCCGGCACGATCGGGCTCGGCGCCTCCTGGCAGTCGTCCGGCTCGCCGCCGGCTTCGAGCTTGTGGATGCACTCCTCGCTCTCGTGGGAGATCTCCTTTTGACCCCCGCCCTCGGGGGCGGCGCCGGTACGACTGGCGCCTCCGTGGGACTCCTGGGCCGGGGCCGGTGCGGCTGCCACGACCAGGCCTGCCACGGCCAGCGCCAGACCTGCCATCAGGACCCGTGCGCGCATGACGACCTCCTCAGCCGGCGACGATGAACGAGAGGACGAAGCCGAACAGGGCCAGGGCCTCGGTGAAGGCGATGCCCAGGAACATCGTGGTGCGGACCATGCCGGCGGCCTCGGGCTGGCGGGCCATGGCCGTGATGGCGTTGCCCACCACGATGCCGATCCCGATGCCGGGGCCGATGGCCGCGGCGCCGTAGACGATGCCCCGCCCGATGGCGGTAAGGCCCTCACCCAGCTCGCCCGGTTCCTGCTGGGCCACCAACATCGGTAGTGCCATCAAAAGGGAAAGCAACAGTCCTCCTAGTGCTCTGGATGCATGGCGCCACCGATGTAGACGGCAGCGAGGATGGTGAAGATGTACGCCTGGAGCAGGGCCACGAGGACCTCGAAGGCGGTGAGGCCGACCAGGAAGGCGCCGGGCAGCACCGCACCGACGATGGTGGCCTTGAACAGCGCCGCGGTGATGACGGCGAAGCTGACCAGGATCAGGTGACCGGCCAGCATGTTGGCGAAGAGCCGGACGGCGAGGGAGAGCGGCCGCACGAAGATGGCCGACACGAACTCGATGGGCGCCACCAGGATGTAGAGCGCCTTGGGCACTCCGGGCGGGAACATCATCGACTTGAAGTAGCCGAACAGTCCCTGGTGCTTGATGCCGACGGCGTTGTAGATGAGCCACACGAGCACCGCCAACATGGCCGGGATGGCCATGCGGGCGTTGACCGGCATCTGGATGACCGGGACCAGCCCGATGAGGTTGAGGCCGGCGATGAAGGTGAACAGGGTCAGCAGGAACGGCGTCCACGGCAGGCCGTCGCGGCCCATGGTCTGCAAGATGATGCCCTCCTGCACGAACTCGACCACCGACTCGGCGAAGTTCTGCACCCCGGTGGGGACCAGGCTGCGACGCCGGGCCGCCGCCAGGAACAGCGCGGCCACGAGGAACGTGCCCAGGAACATCAACAGGACGACCTTGTTGATGGCGAACAGGGTGTCCTTGAACGCCACGTCCGGCCACTCGATGAGGTGGCTGACGGGCGGGAACTCGAGGGCGATCACGTCAGGCTCCAGTCCGGGAGGATCGTGGCTTGAGGGCGGGAAAGGCCAACGTCGCCGAGACGTAACGGCTCTCCCACACGAGCAGCCCGAGGTGGGTCACCACGATGGTCAGCCCGAGAGGCACCACCTCGACCCAGGACTGCTCGCGCACGGCCGCGACGGCCAGGACCAGAAGACCCATGCGGACGGCGAACCCGCCCAGGGCGGTGGCGAAGATGGCCGCCGGAGAGATGCGGGCCGCCCACGTCAGCGCCGCCGCCGACAGCACGAGGTTGCCGAGCACGAGGAAGATCCCGAACCCCGAAGAGAGGGCGCCGTCGAGGCCCCACACCGCCGCCGACGCGCCGATCAGCAAAGGCGCAACCGGAAGGCCGCGGCGCACCATGTCCAGCGCCAGCGCCCGCTCGGGCGCGGTGGCGTCGGGAGCCTTCATGGTTTGCGCCACGGGCCCTTGGCCTCCTCGGCTTCCATGGCGTGGACGTAGCCGAACCAGTAACGGAGGAACATCCCGACCACGGCGACGCAGGCGAGGACGAGGGTGAAGGTGGGGCGGGTACCGGTCCGGCCGTCGATCAAGTGGCCGAGCCAGCCGAAGATGGCGGGCGTGGCGACGAACTCCACGGCTCGGGACATGGTGTCACCGAATCCGTTGTAGAGGCTCTGCCGGTCGCCGCTCGCGTCCACGTCCTGCCCTCTCACCCGGTACGAATCCGCTTGTGACTGCTTTCTCAATCTATTTCTCTTCCCGAAACAGGTGCAACTTCTGGCGGCGCGGGCTGAGGGGTGGCCGCGAACGTAGTCGCTCGGTCGGTCGCCTCGCCGGGTGGGTCGTCCGAAAGCTCCCCCGGCGGTCTTCGTACGCCCGGCGAGAAGAACGTGTAGAGCAGCACGCCCAGTGCCAGCAGGGCGAAGGGAATCGCGGCATTCCCCTTCTTGGTGTACGCCGGGAACAGGGCGATGCCGGAGAGGATCGCCGTCCATGCCCACAAGATGGCGACCGATCGGCGCTGGCCGTGGCCCAGGAACATGAGCCGGTGGTGGAGGTGCCCCTTGTCGGCCACGGCGAAGCGCCCGCTGCGGCGGATGATGGCGAAGGCGGTGTCGAGGATCGGCACCCCGAGGATGAAGAAGGGGATGAAGATCGGTGCGAAGAAGAAGTAGGTCTGGCCGCTGAACGGCTGGTCGGTGCGACCGCCGACGACGAGGGTGGCCGCGGCCATCAGGAGCCCGAGGAACAGCGCGCCGGCGTCCCCCATCTGGATGCGGGCGGGGTGGAAGTTGTGGGGCAGGAAACCGATGCAGATCCCGCAGGCGATGACCGCCAGCAGCGGGCCGATGCTCGTCTCGCTGAGCAGGCCGGCGCGGTCCGGCCCCAGCTGGATCGTGTAGAGGAAGAAGGCGCCGGCGGCGATGGCCACGATGCCGGCCGCCAGGCCGTCGAGGCCGTCGATCAGGTTGACGGCGTTGGCCATCCCCGCCACCCAGAGCACCGTGACCAGAGGTGCCAGGTCGGGCGATATCCCGACGAGGTCCAGGAAGGGGATTCGGAAGAAGACCATCACGACACCGAGGGTCGACAACACGCTCCCGGCCAGGACGATCCCCGCCAGCTTGGCCGGCGCCGACACCTCCAACAGGTCGTCGAGCATCCCGACGGCGAAGATGACCGACCCGCCGAGGACGACGGCCAGGGGCTCCGACGAGCCGGCGAACACCGGGGCGAACCCGTCGATGCGGCTGGCCACGGCCATGGCGGCGAGAAACCCGAGGAAGAGGCTGGCCCCCGAGGTGGGCAGGGGCCGGGTGTGGATCTTGCGCTCGTCGGGCATCACCACGGCCCCGAAGCGGATGGCGAGGCGTCGGGTGACGAAGGTGAGAAGGAACGTCGACCCCGCAGCGATACCGAAGATCGCGGCATAGGCCGACAGGGTGGGGCTCACGCCGGGTAGGGCGGGAACTTCGAGCAGAGGGCGTTCACCTCGTCGCGCACCGCCCGCTCCTCGTCGGCGTCGCCCAGGCTCCCGAGCACGCGCGAGATCAACCCGGCGATGGTCCGCATCTCCTGCTCGCGCATCCCGGCGGTCGTGACGGCGGCCGTCCCGATGCGAAGGCCGCTCGTGATGTACGGCGGCCGGGGGTCGTCGGGGACCGTGTTCTCGTTCAAGGTGATCCCGGCGCGGTCGAGGGCGAGGCGGGCCTTCTTGCCGCTGATGTCGGAGTTCCAGGAGCGCAGGTCGACCAGCAGGAGGTGGTTGTCGGTACCCCCGGACACCAGCCGGAACCCCTCGCCGGCCAGCGCCTCGGCCAGTGCCTGGCAGTTGCGCACCACCGCCGCCGCGTAGTCGGCGAAGGCAGGCTGAGCGGCCTCGAAGAAGGCGACCGCCTTGGCGGCGATGACGTGTTCGAGGGGCCCCCCCTGCAGCCCCGGGAAGACCGCCTTGTCGACGGCGTCGGCGTGCTCGGCGCGGCTGAGGATGCATCCCCCGCGGGGGCCCCGGAGGGTCTTGTGGGTGGTGAAGGTGACGACGTCGGCGTGGGGCACCGGGCTCGGATGGACGCCGCCCGCGATGAGGCCGGCGATGTGCGCGGCGTCGAAGAGGAACAGCGCCCCCACCTCCTGGGCGATGCGGGCGAAGGGTTCGGGGTCGATGATCCGTGGGTACGCAGTGGCGCCGGCCACGATCATCTTCGGCCGCTCGCGGTGGGCCAGCTCGGCCACCTGGTCGAAGTCGATGCGTTCGTCGCTGGGGGTGACGCCGTAGGAGACGAAGCGGTAGAGCTTCCCCGAGGCGTTCACCGGCGACCCGTGGGTCAGGTGGCCCCCCTGGTCGAGGCGCATGCCCAAGATGGTGTCGCCGGGCTGCAGCAAGCCCATGTAGACGGCCATGTTGGCGCTGGCGCCCGAGTGCGGCTGCACGTTGGCGTGCTCGGCGCCGAACAGCGCCTTCACCCGGTTGCGAGCCAGCTCCTCCGACTGGTCGATGACGTGGTTGCCCCCGTAGTACCGCTTGCCCGGGTATCCCTCGGAGTACTTGTTGGTGAGCGCCGAGCCGGTGGCCGCCATCACCGCGGGCGAGGTGAAGTTCTCGGACGCGATCAGCTGCAACGTGGTGCTCTGACGCTCGACCTCCCGCTCGATGATGTCGAACAGCTCGTGGTCGTGGGGCGACTCAGGCATCGGGGCCCTCCTGTGGGAAGACGAGCGCGACGAGGCGCCGGGTGAGGTCGTCTATCTCGGCTGCCGTGGACTGGTAGCGGGAACGGGGGGCGCCGATCGGGTCGAAGATGTCGTCGTCGTCGCTGTCGCCCATGAGCTCGCTGCGGGAGCGGCCGGCGTGGGCCTTGGAGAGCCACTCCTCGAGGGCCTGGCCCGGCGACCGCGGCCCGATCTCCCGGCCCCGGCGCACCAGCTCCTTCAGGGTGAAGGCTCGCGGCCACGCCTCGGGCACCAGCACCACCGCCTCCCGCACGTGCATGCGGGCCATCCCCAGCACCAGGTCCGCTCCCCTCACCAACTCCGCCGAAACCGTCCGGCTGCGGTGGGCGCCGAGATCGATCCCCTGCTCCCGCAGCACGTCCACGCCGTGGGCGCTGGCGGGCCGCCCCGCATCGAGGAGGCCGGCGGAATGGACGGTGGCGCTCACGCCGCGGGCAGCCAGCTGGTGACGGAGGATGCCCTCGGCCATGGGCGAGCGGCAGATGTTGCCGGTGCACAGGAGGAGGACGTCGATGGGGGCGACACTACTAAGGGCGGCCGCCGTTCTCGATCGTGCGCACGATCTCCGACCACGGGATCCGGCCCTCCCGCAACGGGCGCGGCTCGGCACCGGTGCAGTCCACGACGGTGGACGGTGCGCCATCGCAGCGGCCGCCGTCGATGACCAGCTCGACCTTGCCGGCCAGCGCATCGGCCACTGCCTGGGCCGTGGCCGGGGTGGGCTGGCGGTGACGGTTGGCGGACGTGGTGACCAGGGGCCCCACCTGGTGCGCCAGGTCTCGCACCAGGTCGTGGTCGGGACAACGCAACCCGATGGTGGATCCGTCGCCCCCGAGCTCGAAGCTGCCGCTGGCGGCGCTGCGCCGGACGACGACGGTGAGCGGGCCCGGCCACCAACGCTCGACCAGCCTCTGGGCCGCCGGGGGCAGGTCATCGGCCAGCCGGAGCGCTTGGGAGTGGTCGGCCACCAGGACGGCCAGCGCGGCATCGGGCGGCCGCTCCTTGGCCACGAACAACCGGGCCGTGGCGCCGGCGACGGAGGCAGCCACGGCCAGGCCGTAGACGGTATCGGTGGGAATGACCACGGCCTGGCCCGCCCGCAGCGCCCCCACCGCCTGGGAGATGGCCGGCGGCGACGACGCGGGCAGTATCACTGCCGCTTCCAGCGGGCCACGAGGATGCGCTCGCGACCGCACAGGTCCAGGCGCACCTCCACCTCGTCGAAGCCGGCGTCGTGGGCCATCGCCGCCGCGTCGCGGGCCTGGTGCGGCGCGATCTCCAGTACCAGGGTGCCGGGACGGGCCAGCCACGACGGAGCCTCCTTCACGACGGTCTGCGCGTCCTCCAGCCCCGTCGGGCCCGCCCGGAGCGCATCCGCGGGCTCCCAGTCCTGCACCTCCGGAGGCAGCACCTCACCGTCGGCCACGTACGGGGGGTTCGACACGACCAGGTCTATGTGGCCGGCCAGCAACGGGGGCAGCGGGTCGAACCACGATCCCTCCGCCAGGCGGACACGGCGGCCGGCCAGGGTGCCGAGGCCGGCGAGGTTGGCCCTGGCCACGGCCAGCGCCTCGGCCGAACGCTCGGTGCCCCAGACCCGGGTGGCGGGAGCCTCCAGGGCGATGGACAGCGCGATCGCACCCGATCCGGTGCCGAGGTCGACCACCGTCGGGGGCCGCGCCCCACGTCGGCCGGTTGAGGGCCGCAGGGCGCTCAGCTCCGCCAGGGCCACCTGCACGACCATCTCCGTCTCCGGTCGGGGGATGAGCACCCGGTGGTCGAGGTAGAGGTCGAGGCGCCGGAAGCCCCACTGACCGAGCACGTACTGCAGGGGCTCGCCCCCCGCCCGCCGCTCGAGCAGGTCATCGAAGAACGGCAAAGCCCGCTCCGGGACCGGGTCGTCCAGCCCCAGCAGGTACGCGCTCCCCTCGTTGCCGGAGGCCCGCTCGACCAGTCGCCGGGCCTCGTTCTGCGAGGCGAGCCGGTCGGCCGCCCGAACGAGGAGATCTCGCCACGTCGGCACCGGCCCGTCAGTCGCCGCGCAGCTGCCGCGCCCGCTCGTCGGCGACCAGTGCGTCGTGGATATCGTCGAGCTCCCCCGCCCCCAGGATCTTGTCCAGCTTGTACAGGGTGAGGTTGATGCGGTGGTCGGAGACCCGGTTCTCCTTGAAGTTGTAGGTCCGGATCTTCTCGGAGCGCCCGCCGCCACCCACCTGCCCCCGGCGCTGCTCGGACTGCTCGGCCGCCGCACGATCCTGTTCGAGCTTGAGCAGGCGGGCCCGCAGCACCTGCAGCGCCTTCGCCCGGTTCTGGATCTGGCTCTTCTCGTCCTGCATGGCCACCACCACGCCGGTGGGCTTGTGGGTGATGCGGACCGCGGAGTCGGTCGTGTTCACGCTCTGTCCGCCGGGGCCGGTGGAGCGGTACACGTCGACGTGCAGGTCGTTCGGGTCGATCTCGACGTCCACCTCCTCCGCCTCGGGTAGCACCGTGACGGTGGCCGAGGAGGTGTGGATGCGGCCCTGGGACTCCGTCGCCGGCACCCGCTGCACCCGGTGGACACCGCCCTCGAACTTCATCCGGGTCCAGACGCCGTCGCCCTTGAGGAGGAAGGTGATGTCGTTGAACCCGCCCATGTCGGAGGCGTCGGAGCCGAGGACCTCGATCTTCCAGCCCTGGCGCTCGCCGTAGCGCACGTACATCTCGTAGAGGTCCCGGGCGAACAGGTTCGCCTCCTCGCCCCCCTCCGCCCCCCGGATCTCCACGATTACGTTCTTCTCGTCGTTCTCGTGCTTGGGCAGCAAGAGGACCTTGAGCTCGTCCTCCAACGCGCAGATGCGGGCCTCGGCCGCTTCGACCTCGTCCCACATGCCGAGCTCCTTGGCCGCGCCGAGGTCGTCGATGGCGCTGCGATAGCCGCGGTAGGCCAGGACGATCGGCTCGAGCCGCTTGAACCGGCGCGACTCCTCACGCAACCGGCGCTGGTCACTCAGCACCTCATTGTCGCCGAGGCGCTCCAACACGGCTTCGTACTCCTTTTCCAGGTCAGCCAGCCGTTCGAGCACGGTGTCAATGTAGGGCCCTCAGAGCCCGCGCCACCCCTCGGGAACGGTGACCACCTCAGCCGGCATCACGAGGTCCTCGGCCAGTTCCCGGGTCACCGGGTGGTCGTCACCCTCCGGCACGCAGAAGACCAGCCGCGGCTCGCGGCCGTCGGCCAGCCAGGCGTCGGCTCCAGCCGGGACGAGGTCGACGTCGATGCCCACGGAGCACACCACCAGCAGCGGCTCGCCCTCGAGGCCCACGCCGGCCGCGGGAGCCGGCGCCAGTTGCCGGAGGTCTTGACGGGGTATCGGGGGCGGCACCGCAGAAAGCTGCCGCGCCCCCACCAGCTCCGGGGTGCGGGTGACCACGGCCCGCAGCCACCGCTCGGGAGCCAGGTGGTAGGCGGCGTGCCCGAAGCCGGTGGGCACCCGGTGCTCGGCGACGAGGCGGACGACCTCGAACAGCTCGTCTGGCCCCTGGTGCTCTCCCCGGACCTCCCGCTGGGCCTCCCGGTCGTGCTTTCCCACCCCGACGGCCAGCTGCGCCCCCTCGGGGCCGACCTCGACCCGCGCCACCTCCAGTCCGAGCACCTCGGCCCGCAGGATGCCCTCCTCCACCACGCACTCGGCCCCGACCTCTTCCAACATGGGCCGCAGGGCCTCGGCCCGGGGGTCGAGCGCAGGCTGGGGACTCAGCGGCTCCGGCTGGGCTTCGTGGATCGTCGTCCCTTCGATGCCGTAGATGCGGACGGAGCGGTCGAACAGCGCCGCCCGGCGGGCCAGCGTCGGGGCTCCGCCGCTGGCCAGCAGGTGCAGCTCGGTCGCACCGTTGCCGTTCCGGCCCGCCCAAGCCAAGGCGGCGCCGAGGCAGCGCTGCGGCTCGTCCTCGGCCAGCACCCACGCGCTTCCGTCGGCTCGGAGCGCGGCGCCCCCGGGCAGGAAGCCTTCGTGAGCCTGGTCGACGGCGTCGCCCCAGCGGGCGCGGACCAGCGCCTTGAGCTTGGCCTTGAGGAGGGACTGGCGGAGCGCGGGATCGGGCACCAGGGCGCTGTCGCCGCTCGGGCCCGGGCTGCTACTTCTTCGCTCCGCCCTTTCGGGCCCCGTAGCGACGCTGGAAGCGCTCGACCCGGCCGCCGGTGTCGACCAGCTTCTGCTTACCGGTGTAGAAGGGGTGGCACTCGTTGCACAGCTCGACGTGCAGCTCGTCCTTGGTCGAACGGGTCGCGAAGGTGTTGCCGCAGGAGCACCTCACGGTAGACGTGTCGTACTGGGGGTGGATCTCGGCCTTCATGGTGCGGTCAGCCTACCGCTAGATCGTGCCCTGGGCTTTGGCGACCTCGGTCAGGAACTCGTCGTTGTTCCTGGTCGTCTTGAGCTTCTCGATTAGCAGCTCGAGGGCCTTGGCCGAGGTCCCGTCGTCGGCGAGGCCGTTCAGCACCCGGCGCAGACGCCACACCAACTCGAGCTGCTTGCGCTCGAACAGCAGCTCTTCGTGCCGGGTGGACGAGGCGTTGACGTCGATGGCGGGGTAGATGCGCCGCTCGGCCAGCCGCCGATCGAGTCGCAGCTCCATGTTCCCCGTGCCCTTGAACTCCTCGAAGATGACGTCGTCGGCCTTGGAACCGGTCTCCACGAGCGCCGTGGCCAGGATGGTGAGCGATCCGCCCTCCTCCAGGTTGCGGGCGGCACCGAAGAACTTCTTGGGCGGGTAGATGGCGGCCTGGTCGATCCCGCCGGAGGTGAGCCGGCCCGACGCCGGCGCCGACAGGTTGTAGGCCCGGGCCAGGCGGGTGATGCCGTCGAGGATGACGACCACGTCGCGGCCGGTCTCGACCAGCCGCTTGGCCCGCTCGATGGCCAGCTCCGCCACGATGGTGTGCTCCTCTGCGGGCCGGTCGAAGGTGGAGGCGACCACCTCGCCCTTGACGTGCCGGCGCATGTCGGTCACCTCCTCCGGCCGCTCGTCGACGAGCAGGACCATGAGGTGGACCTCGGGGTTGTTGTTCTCGATCGACGTGGCGATCTGCTTGATGACCGTCGTCTTGCCCGCCTTGGGAGGCGACACGATCATCCCCCGCTGCCCCTTGCCGATGGGGGCGATGAGGTCGACGATGCGGGCGGTGATGGCGGCAGGCTGGCCCGGCAGCTCCATCTTGAGCTTCACGTCGGGGAACAGGGGCGTGAGGTCCTCGAAGCGCGGGCGCTGGCGGGCCTCCTCGACGCTCAGGCCAGCGATGGTGTCGATGCGCATCAGCGCGCCGTACCTCTCGTTGCCGATGGGTGGCCGAGCCGCGCCCTCCACCTGGTCACCCTTGCGGAGAGAGAAGCGCTTGGCCTGGCTGGTGGAGACGTAGACGTCGCGCGAGGAGCTGAGATAGCCCTTGGTGCGGACGTAGCCGTAACCCTGTTCGGTGAGCTCCAGCAGGCCGGCGACCGGGATCAGCTCACCCTGGTACTGCTGGTCGCTGCCCTGCTCCTGGACCTTGAAGTCGCGCTCGGGGCCCCGGTCGCGCCCTCGCCGGCGCCGGCTGCGGCGACTGCCGCCTTCTTCGAAGCTGCCCGGCTGGCGGTCGGTCCGGGGCTGGTTCTGGGCCGAATGGGGTCCGGCCGCCTCGGCGGTGGCACCCTGGGGGCCGCGCTGGTTGCGCTCGTCGCGACCTCGTGAGGAGCCGGCGCCGTCACCTTCGACCGTGCCGGCCGGCGCGGGCCGATCGGGTGCGGGCGCCTCGTCCACTGCGGGAGCTTCGGGCACGGCCGGGAGCGGTCCTGCACCGTGGGGCTGGTCGGACCCGGCGTCCTTGCCGTTGACCGCCGGCGGCTCGACCGCCTCCTGCGCCGTGCCCGTTTCTACGCTCGACGAGGGGGTGGCCGGCGCAGCGTCCGGTTCGTCACCGCCGCCCGGCGACGGGGATGAAGCCTCGTCTGCGACGGTGGCAGGGCCGGGCCCCGCTCCGGCGTCGCCGGCCTTGGCGCGGGGGGCCCGCGCCCGCCGCGGCCGCGCGGCAGGCTCCTCGGCACCGTTGGCCGCCGCCGGCTGGGGCTCGACGCCTGCAGCCAGGAGGATGTGGGCGATCAGGTCCGCCTTTTTCGTTCGGGCTCCCGGCTTCACGCCTAGAGCCTCGGCGATCGTCTGGAGCTCGTCACGTTCCTTGCGCTCCAGTACCGAGCGTTCGAGCGCCTGCTCTCCGCTCATGTGCACCTCGCTTGCTTCCGCGTCGGGCGGGTTCGTGGTTCAGGGAAGGTTGAAATGGCGCGGCATCCGGAAGCTCCGTCTCAACTTCGTCGGAGGGTTGCGTCCCGGGGAGAGGGTGGGCGGAGCCCGTGCCCCCGACCCAGCGCCGGTCGGTCGGCCGCCACAACCTGGCGGGCCGGCAGGCGATTCGGGGTCACTCTACCCCCATTCCCCTACCCCGGCAAGGCAGGGGCGACGGTGCCAGACGGCGTCCCCGACCCGGTTGTCTACAGCCCAAGCTCGGCGGTGATGGCGCTGTAGTCGGCCTCCACCGCGGCGGGTACCGCGATGTGGCCGATGGCGGTGTCGGGGTCCTTCAGCCCATGGCCCGTCAGCACGCACACGACCGTCGAGCCCTCCGGTGCTCCCACCCGCAGCAGGCCGGCAACCGACGCCGCCGACGCCGGCTCGCAGAACACCGACTCCTCGGCGGCGACGAAGCGGTACGCGGCCAGGATCTCGTCGTCGGTGACGGCGTGGATGCCGCCTCCCGACTCGGCCGCGGCGGCTCGGGCGCCGTAGCCGGAGGCAGGCTTGCCGATGCGGATGGCGGTCGCCACCGTCTCGGGGAACTCGATGTCGTGGCCCTCCACCAGGGGCGCCGCGCCGGCAGCCTGGAACCCGAGCATGACCGGGAGCTTGGAGACGAGCCCGGCGTCCTGGTACCGCCGGTAGCCCTTCCAGTAGGCGGTGATGTTGCCGGCGTTGCCCACGGGGATGCAGTGGACGTCGGGCGCGTCGCCCAAGGCGTCGACCACCTCGAACGCGCCGGTCATCTGCCCGTCGATGCGGTGGGGGTTGACCGAGTTGACGACCGTCACGGGCGCCCGTTCGCCCAGTTCGCGCACTATGGCCAGCGCGACGTCGAAGTTGCCCCGCACCTGGAGCACCTTGGCGCCGTGGATGAGGGCCTGGGCCAGCTTGCCGAGGGCGATGTAGCCCTCGGGGATGAGCACCGCGCAGGTGAGCCCGGCGCGGGCGGCATAGGCGGCGGCGGAGGCCGAGGTGTTGCCGGTGGAGGCACAGACGACCACCTTGGCCCCGTCCTCGACGGCCTTGGAGATGGCGAGGGTCATGCCCCGGTCCTTGAACGACCCGGTCGGGTTGAGGCCCTCGTACTTGAGGTAGACGTTCGCCCCGACCCGCTCGGACAGCCTCGGCGCCGGCAGGAGAGGCGTGTTCCCCTCGTGCAGCGTGACCACCGGGGTGTCACCCGAGACCGGGAGGAGGTGGCGGTACTCCTCGATCAAGCCCCTCCAGGCGGGCACGCCGCTACTCCTCCCCGATGACCCGCAGCAGAGTGCCGATCCTGTCGACCACCTCGAGGTCGCGGAGGTCGGCCAGAGTGGCCTGAATGGCCCGCTCCGGCGCCAGGTGGGTGATGAGGATGAGTCGAGCCTCCTCGCCCAGGCCCTCCTGTTCCATGGCGCGGATGGAGACGTTGTGGGTGGCGAGCACCGCGAAGATGTCCCTGGCCACGCCGGGGCGATCGGCGACCTCGAGGCTGAGGTAGTACTGCGAGCAGATCTCGTCTACCGGGTGGATGCGTGCTCTCTCCCTCGGGGTGGTGCGCCCGGAGCCGCCCGCCCTCAGGTTGTGGGAGGCGTCGATGAGGTCCCCGAGGACGGCGCTGGCGGTCGGCAACCCTCCGGCGCCCCGTCCGTAGAGCATGAGCTCACCCACCGCCTCGCCCTCGATGAACACGGCGTTGAACGACTCGCGCACCGCCGCGAGGGGGTGGGTGACCGGGAGCATGGTCGGGTGCACCCGCACGGCCACCTCGTCACCCACCCGCTCAGCGATCGCCAGCAGCTTGACGACGTATCCCATCCGGGCCGCGTAGGCGATGTCGGCGGCCGTCACTCCGCTGATGCCCTCCCGGTACACGTCGCCGGCGACGACCCGCACGCCGAAGGCGATGGTGGCCAGGATGGCGGCCTTGGCGCCGGCGTCGAATCCCTCGACATCGGCGGTGGGATCCCGTTCCGCGTACCCCAGCGACTGCGCCTCGGCCAGCGCGTCCGCGTACGCGGCGCCGGCCTCGGTCATGCGGGTGAGGATGTAGTTGGTCGTCCCGTTGACGATGCCCAGCACCCGGGTGATGCGCTCGCCCGCCAACGACTCCCGCAGCGGGCGGATGAGGGGGATGCCACCACCCACCGACGCTTCGAAGAGCAGATCCACCCCGGCTGCGGCGGCCGCCTCGAACAACTCGGCGCCCACGTTGGCCAGCAGCTCCTTGTTGGCCGTGACCACCGGCTTGCCGGCCTTGAGCGCGGCGAGAACCAGGCCCCGAGCCGGCTCGATGCCGCCGATCACCTCCACCACCACGTCCACGTCGGGGTCGGTGACCACCGCCTCGGCGTCCGTGGTCACGACGTCCTCGGGCAGCGTCACCCGCCGTTCCCGAGCCAGGCTGCGCACGGCCACCCGCACCAGCTCGAGCCGCACGCCGCTGCGGGCGGCCAGCTCCTCGGGATCGTCCGTGAGCAGGCGCACCAGCCCGGCACCGACGTTGCCGCAGCCGAGGAGGCCCACCCGCACCGGTGCGTTGATCACCTCCGAAGGCTACGCGTCGAGCCGGAGGAGGTCGTCGTAGGTCTCGCGCCGAACGACCACCCGGGCGTGGCCGCCGGCCACGAACAGGACCGCAGGACGGGGCACCTTGTTGTAGTTCGAGGCCATGGAATGGCCGTAGGCGCCGGTGACGGGGGTGCAGAGGATGTCGCCGACCACCAGGTCCGCCGGGACGCAGGCGTCCGGCACGATGAGGTCGCCGGACTCGCAGTGCTTGCCCACCACCCTCACCTGCCGGGGCCGGTCGGCAGTGGTGGAGCGGGGCAGGAAGGCCTCGTAGCCCGAGCCGTAGAGGACGGGCCGGGGGTTGTCGCTCATGCCGCCGTCGACGGCCACGTAGCTGCGTATCCCGGGCAGGTCCTTCACCGTTCCCACGCGGTAGAGGGTGACCGCCGCGGCTGCCGCGATGGCCCGTCCCGGCTCGGCCGTGAGGCGGGTGTCGGAAGGGATGCCGGCGGCGGCGCAGGCCTCGCGGGCGGCCGCCGCCCACTCGATGATCGTGGGGGCAGCCTCTCCGGTCACGTAGGGCACGCCCAGGCCGCCGCCCAGGCACAGCTCGGGAAGCCCGAGAGGGGTGAAGAAGTCAGCCAGCGCCTCGATGGCCTTGCGGAACGAGGCGAGCACGAAGATCTGGCTCCCGATGTGGGCGTGGATCCCCACGACCTCCATCTCCGGCAGACGCCGCAGCTGGTCCACGGCGCGGGCCGCAGCGCCGCTCGCGATCGAAAAGCCGAACTTGGTGTCCTCCTGGCCGGTCATCACGTACTCGTGGGTGTGGGCCTCGACGCCCGGCGTCACCCGCACCATCACCCGCGCCGACATCCCGGCCACCGCCAGTGCCGACAGGCGGTCGATCTCGTCGAAGGAGTCGACCACGATCCGCCCCACGCCGGCCTCCACGGCCTCGGTCAGCTCGGCCAAGGACTTGTTGTTGCCGTGCAGGACGAGGCGCTCCGGCGGCACTCCGGCAGCCAGGCAGACCGCCAGCTCGCCCCCGGTGGACACGTCTATGCACATACCGCTGTCGTGCACGAGCGCGGCCATGGCCTTGCACAGGAAGGCCTTGGAGGCATAGGCGACGCCGTCGCCCCAGGCCGCCACCGCCTCGCGGCAGCGGGCCCGCAGGTGCTCCTCGTCGTAGACGAACAGCGGCGTCCCGTACCGCTCGGCCAGCTGGAGCACGTCGCATCCGCCGATCGTCAACCTGCCGTCGGGCGCCACGGTGCCCGTGGACGGCAGGAGATGAAGCGGGAGCGGCCCCATGGCGGGACCAGTTTGACCGGCCGAGGGTCGCTCTCCGACCATGGCACATGCACAACCCGGTCGCCCTCCTCACCGAGCGGCTCCGGGCTGCCGTCGCCGGCGCCCTAGGGCCGGAGTTCGCGGGCGCCGACCCGGTGGTGCGGCGTTCTGCACAACCTCGCTTCGGCGACTTCCAGGCCAACGCGGCCATGGCGCTGGCCAAACAGGTGGGCCGGCCGCCGCGGGAGGTGGCCGCCGCCATCGTGGAGCACCTGGATGCCGGGGAGCTGTGCTCGGCCGTGGAGGTGGCGGGGCCGGGGTTCATCAACCTCACCCTGTCCGCGGACGCGCTGGCCCGGGCGGCGGCGGGGCTGCTGGCCGACGACCGGCTGGGGGTGGCGCCGGCCGAACGCCGGCGGGTGGTGGTCGACTACTCCGCACCGAACGTGGCCAAGGAGATGCACGTCGGCCACCTGCGCTCGACGATCCTGGGCGACGCCCTGGTCCGGGTGTTGCACTTCGCCGGCCACGACGTCGTGCGCCAGAACCACCTCGGCGACTGGGGCACCCCCTTCGGCATGCTCATCGAGCACCTGGTCGACATCGGTGAGCAGGAAGCCGTCCGGGAGCTTTCGGTCGGCGACCTCACCGGCTTCTACAAGCAGGCCAGGGACAAGTTCGACGCCGACCCGGACTTCGCCGGTCGCGCCCGCCAGCGGGTCGTGCTGCTCCAAGGCGGCGACGAGGCCAGCTTGCGGCTCTGGCGCCTCTTGTTCGAGGCGTCGAAGGTCTACTTCAACACCGTCTACGACCGCCTGGGCGTGCTGCTCACCGACGACGACATCGCGCCGGAGAGCTTCTACAACCCGAGGCTGGCGGAAGTGGCAGCCGAGCTGGAAGCGAAAGGCCTGGCCGTCGTGGACGACGGCGCGCTCTGTGTCTTCCCACCCGGGTTCACCAACCGCGACGGCCAGCCTCTGCCCCTCATCATCCGTTACTCGACCGGCGGCTACGGCTACGCCACCACCGACCTGGCCGCGCTGCGCTACCGCAGCCTCGAGCTTCAGGCGGGCCGCATCCTCTACGTGGTCGGCGCCCCCCAGGCGACGCATCTGGCGATGATCTTCGAGGTCGGGCGCATGGCCGGGTGGCTGGGGCCCGACCGGCCCGCGGAGCACGTGCCGTTCGGGTCGATCCTGGGTCAGGACCGCAAGATGTACAAGACCCGCTCCGGCGACTCGGTGCGCCTGATCGACCTGCTCGACGAGGCGGTGGAGCGGGCGGCGGCCAAGGTTGCCGAGGCCAACCCCGACCTCGACGCACCCACGCGTGAGCGGGTGGCGAGCCTGGTCGGGATCGGGGCGGTGAAGTACGCCGACCTGGCCAGCGACCGGATCAAGGACTACGTCTTCGACTGGGACCGCATGCTCGCCTTCGAAGGCAACACAGGGCCCTACCTGCAGTACGCCCACGCCCGCATCCGGTCGATCTTCCGCCGGGCGGAGGCGAGCGGGGCCGGCGGTCGACCCCCGGGAGAGGTGGTGGTGAGCGAGCCCGCCGAGCGGGCCCTCGTGCTCCAGCTCCTCGGCCTCGACGAGGTCGTGGCCGCGGTGGCGGAGTCACTCCAGCCCCACCGGCTGTGCACCTACCTCTTCGAGGTCGCCTCCGCCTTCACCACCTTCTACGAGCAGTGTCCGGTGCTCCGGGCGCCGGACGCCGCCGTTCGAGGGTCGAGGCTTGCGCTGTGCGAGCTGACGGCCCGCACCCTGGCCCTGGGCCTCGGGTTGCTCGGGATCGATGCCCCCGACCGGATGTGACCGGGCTTCGGCCGAGCTCAGGCGCCCGCTTCGGTGATCTGAAGCAGGTCCTTGACCCGGTCGAGGAGCTCGAGGGGGTCGAAGGGCTTCGTGACGTAGTCGTCGGCGCCCACGGCCTTGCCCTCCTGGATGTCGAACGCCTGCGCCCTCGCCGACAGCAGGATGATCGGGATCCGCCTGGTCTCCTCGTCGGCCTTGAGGGTCCGGGTCACCTCGAGACCGTCCATCCTGGGCATCATGATGTCGCACAGCACGATGTCGGGTCGCTGCGTGCGGGCCATCTCGACGCCCTCCAGGCCGTCGTTGGCCATCATGACCGTGTAGCCCTCCATCTCGAAGTTGACCTGGAGCAGCTTCAAGATGACCGGATCGTCGTCGACCAGCAGGACCTTGACGTCGTCGGGCACCGGGTCATCGTAGGCGTGAGCCGGCGGGCGGGGGCAGGAACTACGATTGACCTGCTGGACGTGCGGCCCTCGTAGCTCAGGGGATAGAGCACCGGCCTCCGGAGCCGGTTGCGTAGGTTCGAATCCTACCGAGGGCGCCAACCGGTCTCAGGCCGCCGCTGCCTTGGAAGCGCGGCGGTTGCCGTCTTCCCGCGAACTTTTTCGTCGTTGGCAGCGTCATAGGGGGTGATGCACGATCTCGACGAGTGGCTGGAGCAGGCCTACGCACCCGCGTTCCGCACGGCCTGCCTGATCCTGCGCAACCCTGCCGACGCCGAAGAGGCGGTGCAGGAAGCGTTCCTTCGGGCGTGGCGCTTCCGCTCCGCCATGCCCCCCGACGACGGTCTGCGTCCGTGGCTGTACCGGGTGCTGGTCAACACCTGCTGGTCGAAGCTCCGCAAGGAGCGACCCCGCCGTTTGGCCGGCGCGGAGGTCGGATGGCATGCCATGGAGGCACTGCCCGCCCGAGAACCGTCACCCGAGGCTGTGGCCACCACCGGCGACGTCGCCCGGCTGGTGGGCGAGGTGCTGGCCGAACTGCCCGAGCACCTCAGGGTCACCCTGGTGCTGCGCTACTGGTCGGGGCTCTCCGAGCGTGAGATCGCCATCGCCATCCGCCGTCGGCCTGGAACCGTGAAGTCACGGCTCCACGAGGCTCGCCGCCGGCTGGCAGCCGACCCCCGTCTGGGTGCACTGGTGGATGAAGCGGCCGAGGGAGGCGCGTGATGATCGACGAACGGCAACTGACGAAGGCGCTCGAACAGCTGTCGGCCAGCTATGAGCTCCCCGAGAACGGGAGGCAGGCCATTCTCGACGCAGCCGGCGAGAGCGTGGGACCGCCGCGAACGCGAGGCTGGGCCCGACCGCCACGTCTCCTATTGGTCGCGGCGGCGGTGGTGGCCGTCTTGGGCGTCGCTGCCGCCTTGCCCACCGGTGGAGGACAGGACAACGCGGCGACCCGTGCGCTGCCCGCGATGGACACGGCAGACGAAGCCGGGGTAGCTGACGTCCAGGTTGTCGGAGGCCAGAGCCAGCTTCAGCCTCAGAACCAGGCTCAGGCCTCGGCCGGCGGGTCCCTGAAGCCCACATCGGAGGGCGCCGCCGCTTCCGCGGTCGGAGGGGGGGCGTCCCCGGAATCCGGCGCCCGGGTGGTGAAGTCGGCCGACGTGCAGGTGGAGGTGGGGAAGGGCGAGTTCGAGCCGGCGCTCGACCGGCTGAGTGCGCTGGCCGTCGGGCGAGGGGGCTTCGTGGCCCAGACCGACACATCCGAAGGTCGGTCGGCGGCGACGGGCAGAGTCACCCTCCGGGTGCCCGCGGCCGAGTTCGAGGCGGTCGTGGGCGAGGTACGGCGGCTGGGCAAGGTGCTGTCGGCTTCGAGCCGGGGCCAGGACGTGACGGCTCAGTACCAGGACATCGAGGCCCGCCTCAGGGGGCTTCGTGCCAGCCGCGATCAGATCCTGACGGTCCTGGCCAAGGCCAACACCGTGGGTGACATCCTGGCCGTGCAGGAGCGACTGAACTCCGTCCAGGTGCAGATCGAACAGCTCCAGGGCCAACAGAAGGTGCTCGACGACCAGACGACGTTCGGAACCGTCGCCGTGCACCTGGCCGAGCCCGGGGCCCGGCTCGATCGTGCCCCTGAGCGCGACGGGTTGGCCGGGGCCTGGGACGACGCCCGCCGTGGGTTCGTCGGCGGCCTGGAGGCCATCGTCCGCGGGTCGGGCACGGCCCTCATCCTGGTGCTGTCACTGGCGGCGGTTGCCTTCGCCACCCGTGGGGTGTGGCTGATGGTGGGCCGGCGCTGGATCTGAGGGGAGTGGGCTCTGGATCTGACGCGGGGCTCTGGGCCTGCGGCGACCGCTCCACCGAGGCGGTAGCTCCGGCAAATCCCGAAGTAGGCGTGCCGCCCCCGGCTACTGTCCGCCGCCGTGGCAGCCGTCGACGCGGTGATCGCCGTAGAGGACCTGCGCAAGGTGTTCTCGGTGCCGGTCCGCGACGCCGGCCTCAAGGCTGCCGCCCGCAGCCTCGTGCGGCGCAGGACCCGCGAGGTCGCAGCCGTGGACGGCATCTCCTTCACCATCGACCCCGGTGAGGTGGTCGGCTTCCTCGGCCCCAACGGCGCCGGCAAGACGACCACACTGAAGATGCTGAGCGGGCTGCTGCACCCGACGAGCGGCCAGGTGCACGTGCTCGGTCACCGTCCCCAGCGTCGGGAGCGGGCGTTGCTCCGCCAGCTCACCTTGGTGATGGGCAACCGCAACCAGCTCCAGTGGGACCTGCCCGCCCTCGACTCCTTCGAGCTCAATCGGGCGATCTACCGGATTCCGCCCCGCGAGTTCACCCAGATGCGCGACGAGCTCATCGACCTGCTCGATCTGGGACCGCTCGTCCACAAGCCGGTGCGCAACCTGTCCCTGGGCGAGCGGATGAAGGTGGAGATCGCGGCGGCCCTGCTGCACCGCCCCGTCGTCCTCTTCCTCGACGAGCCCACCATCGGCCTCGACGTCACGATGCAGCGCCGGGTGCGGTCGTTCGTGGCCGAGTACAACCGGCGCCACGGGGCCTCGGTGCTGTTGACCAGCCACTACATGGCCGACGTGCGGGCGCTGTGCCGCAGGGTGATCGTGATCCACCACGGGCGGGTCCTGTTCGACGGCGACCTCGCCGCCCTCGGTGCCCGGTTCTCCACCGACAAGACCATCGTGGTGCGTCTCCCCGACCTCGACGCCGCCATGATCGCCCGCCTCGGTGCCTACGCCACGGTGCTGGGCACCGAGGCCGACTCCGTCACCCTGCGGGTGCCCAGGGCCGATGCCCCCGGCGTGACCGCTCGGCTGCTGTCGGAGCTCGCCGTGGCCGACCTGACCGTCGAGGACCCACCGATCGACGATGTCATCGAAGACGTCTTCGCCGTGGAGCCGCCGTGACCGGCCCGGTGGTGCCCGTGGCGGCGCCGCTGCCCGAGGAGGGCAGGGTGCGGGCCATGGCGCGGCTGTACGCCACCCTCATGCGCACCGCGGTGGTCGAGCAGTTCCAGTACCGCGCCTCGAACTACTTCTACATGATCGGGATGGTGGCCGAACCGGTCGTGTACCTCGTCGTCTGGTCCACGATCGCCCGCAGTACCGGTGGCTCCGTCGAGGGCTACACGCCGGGGCGGTTCGCGGCGTACTACATCGTGTGGACGCTGGTCCGGAACATGAACATCGTGTTCACCCCCTACGGCTGGGAGGAGCGGGTCCGCCAAGGGCAGCTGGCCGGCCAGCTGCTCCAGCCGATGCACCCGATCCACCACGACCTCGCCTCCTTCGCCGGCTGGAAGGTGGTGGTCATCATTCTCTGGCTGCCCATCGCCGGGGTGCTCACCATCGCCTTCAGGCCGGAGCTGAACCCGACCTTGCTCCAGGGCGTGGTCTTCTTCGTCGCCATCTGGGGTGCCTATCTGATCCGCTCACTGCTGTTGTGGGTCCTGGGCATGGTCACCTTCTGGACCACCCGGGTCAGCGCGCTCTACGAGGCGTACTTCGTGGCCGAGCTGCTCCTGTCGGGCCGGCTCGTCCCCCTGGCCCTGATGCCGGGGTGGGCCCAGTCCGTCGCCGGGCTGTTGCCCTTCAAGTGGACCTTCGGCTTCCCCATCACCGCGCTGGTCGGTCCCATCGACCGCCGAGAGCTCCTGGTCGGGCTGGGCGCACAGCTGCTCTGGATCATCATCGGCGCCCTGCTCGTCAAGGCGGTGTGGCGCATCGGGGTGCGCCGCTTCACGGCGGTGGGTGGATGAGGGCCGATCGCACGTCGGCCCCCGACGCCGCCCGCCTGACGGTGCTCTTCCTCCGGATCGGGGCCCTCAACGAGCTCCAGTACCGGGCCAACTTCTTCATCCAGCTGATGCAATCCCTTCTCGCTCTTGCCACCGGGCTGGTGGTACTGGCCCTGGTCTTCGACCGTACGGATGAACTGGGCGGATGGTCCCGCCCCCAGCTCCTCGCCGTCCTCGGCGTGTTCACCCTCATGGGCGGGATCATCCGCTCGGTGATCCAACCGAACATGCAGCGCCTGCTGGAGGAGATCCGCCTCGGCACCCTCGACTACCTCCTCCTTAAGCCGGAGGACGGCCAGGTTCTGGCCAGCATCCGGGAGGTCCGGATCTGGCAGGCCGTGGACATCCTCGTCGGCGGTGTGGTGGTGGCGGCGGCGGTGGTGCAGCTCGAGGGAAGGGTCGGGTGGCTCGAGGCGGCTTCGTTCCTCGGGCTGCTGGCGCTGGGCGCCACCACGATCTACTGCTTCTGGCTGATGTTGGCGGCCGCCGGCTTCTGGCTCGTGCGCATGGACGAGGTGCAGGAGCTGTTCACCGGCATCTACCGGGCCGGCGCCTATCCCGTGGGGATCTACCCGGGGTGGCTCCGTGCCGTTCTCACCTTCCTGGTGCCTCTGGCCTTCGCGGTGACCGTTCCGGCCGAAGCGGTGACGGGGAGGCTGGAGCAGGGCAACGCCGCGCTGGCCTTGGGCATGACCGCGGCGCTGGTGCTGGTCAGCCGCCGGGTGTTCCGGATGGGGCTGCGTCGCTACTCGGGCGCCTCAGCCTGACGGCTCACCTGCGCGCGAGGGTGCGCCGCGTGAGCTCAGCGGACCAGGACGACGACGAACGAGCCCAGCATCAAGGCTGCAGGCACGACCAGCGCCACCCCCCCGCTCAACAGGGCTGGTCCCACCCAATCATCAAGGGTGAGGGAGTGCCCCGCGCGCCGCACCCGCACTATCCCGACCACCGTCAGCGCCACACCCATGACGCCGAGCACGACTTCGATCACGACCACCACCAGACCCAGGAGCAGCATCTGGCCCAACAAACCGGGGAAGTCCCTGACGAGGCACTCCAACACCTCTTCCATGCCGCACGGCCTCGTCGCCCGCGAAGGAAGGACGCGCCCCGCCAATGCGATCGGCAGCTCCCGGCCGAGGCTGCCGGCTACCACGCCGATGACCACCGCGGCGGCCACCACGGGACGCCGGTCTACGGGCGCCCGCAACCAGGAGGTGGTAGACGAGGCCATGACCACACCGTTGCAGACCCCTGGGCGTCGGGGCGCCACGCCCGATCCGCTCACATCTGCCGTGCAGCGCATCGAGGACTCGGCAGTGCTCGATGCTCCTGCGAGAGCGCTGGGCGCCGTCGCCGATCAGGTGCTGGCGTCGGACCGGGCGCGGTCGGTGCTGCGGGGGGAGCCGCTGGGCCACGCCCTGCACCCACTCCTGACCGACTTCCCGCTCGGAGCATGGATGAGCACGTCGCTGCTGGACCTCTTCGGCGGGAAGCGGTCCAGGCCGGCGGCCACCGGGCTTCTCGCCTTCGGCATCGCCGCCGCAGTTCCCACCGCGCTGGCCGGCCTGGCCGAGTGGCGGGACACGACCGGGCGGGCCCGTCGGGTGGGCGTCGTGCACGCCGCGGTCAACAGCACCGCCCTGGTCCTGTACTCGAGCTCCCTTGTCGCCCGCCTGCGCGGGCGTCACCGTGGCGCGATGGGCCTCGGCCTCGCGGGCGGCACCGTCGCCTTCGTCGGCGGCTACCTCGGTGGCCACATGAGCCTGGTGCTCAAGGTGGGAACGGCCGACCCGGTGCTGGTCGACGGACCGGAGCTGCCGGACGAGGGACCCTTTGCTCCTCAGTCCTAGCCCGGAAGGGGCGTGAACGGCGCCGCTGGCGCAGTCAGCCCCTGCTCTCCGGGTCGAGGATCTGGGCGTCGCGGTCGTTGGTGGGCTGAACCGGGTCGCCGCCGGACTTCTCCGTCGGGGACTCCTTCACGTCTTGCAGCTTGTCCTCGAGCTCCTGCGGGCGATCTTGCACCGCTTCGACGTGGCGGTCATCTTGCACGGCGTCATCTGGCATGGTGCTGCCCTACCCCTGCCCGGCGCCATCGGAAACAGCCGCCGCCGACGTCGGCCAGTCAGCCGGAGCCGAAGTGTCCGGCGGCGCCGAGGTTGACGACCGTTCCGTCGGCGCTGACGATCCAGTAGCCGTCGCCGCGGGCGGTGCGGGTCATGCCCACCACGGGCGTGGGGAGGCGCCGGTCGGCGGCCGAGCCGAGGAAGCCGGCGTTGCCGAAGTTGAAGATCCCGCCGTCCGAGGCGACCAGCCAGTACCCACCGCCGTCGGACGTCGGGCTCATGCCGACGACGGGCTGGTTGAGCCGGATGTCACCCGTGCTGCCGTGGAAAGCGGCGGTGCCGAAACCGAACATCCCGCCGTCCGCGGCCACGAGCCAGTAGCCGCCCCCGTCGGGAGTGGGAGCCATGCCCACCACCGGCGAGTTGAGCCGCATGCTGCCGGTGCTTCCGTGGAACCGGGCGGTGCCGAAGCTGAAGATGCCGCCGTCGCCGGCCACGAGCCAGTAGCCGCCCCCGTCGGGAGTGGGAGCCATGCCCACCACCGGAGAGTTGAGCCGCATGCTGCCGGTGCTGCCGTGGAAGGCGGCGGTGCCGAAGTTGAAGATGCCGCCGTCGCCCCCGAGTAGCCAGTACCCGCTGCGGTCCGGAGTCGAGGCCGCCCCCACGACCACCCAGTTGAGCGGGATCGTCTCGGCCGAGCCGAAGCTGCGGGCACTGCCGCGGGGCCGGACGCCGCCGAGGCCGGTGACGGTGGCGTAACCGGCCTCGTCGGCCGCGGCGAGAAGGCCCACCACGTCGGCTCGGACCGGGTCCCCGCCCATCGTCCCCCCGTCGCCCACCCACTCCCAGTGCCACGGCTCCGGGCAGGCGCTTCCGCCCGGCTCCGCCCATCCCGGGTGGTTCCACCCGAGGCGGCCGGCATTCGCCTTCAAGAAGCGGTAGCCGGGCGAGGTGAAGGTCATCGGCGAGCCCTCGGAGAAGTCCACGGCCTTGCCCCACCCGTGCATCGAGGTCCCCTTCGGCCGGCCGTCGGGGTGGTACTGCGGCGTCGCCGCGCAGGCGCTGTTCCCCCGCTCGCTCCAAGCCGAGGCAACCGCCACCTGGCCACTGATGGGCCGGTAGCAGTCGCGGCCGCCGAGGCGCACCCGGGCTCCCGACGCCGACCGGAAGAGCAGGGCCAGGCTGGGCCCCGCCTCCCTGGCCACACGGCACCCCGGCGCCACCGAGATGAGCCGCTCTGAGGGGACGTAGCCGTTCTCGACGCCGGCCAGCGGCGTCGGGCGGTTGTCGGGCTGTACCGCCGGCTCGCCGGCCGAGGCCGGCGCCGGCGGCGCTGCCAGCACGACGAGGGTGGCCAGGACGACCGAGACCGACAGCTTGTGGACGCGGGGGGATCGCACACCGCGATTGAACCACCGTCCTGGCGGAGCTACCGGCATCCACGGCTGGGGCTATGGACGGCGCGCGGCAGCTCGGCCACCGGCTAGAAAGCGCCCATGAGCGATTACCCCACCAAAGGCAACGAAGATGCGGCCGCGGCCCAGTCCGGCTCGGCCGGAGCGGAGACCGAGACGGGTGTCCCGCCCGAAGAGCTGGGCGGCGCCGCCCCCCAAGGCACCAACGCCCCCGACTCCCCGGTGCGGGGCGAGCCCGGCAGCCAGGCAGAGGCCGGCTCCGTGATGGACGACTCGACCCCGGTCGAGGAGTAACAACCGCCTTTCGAACAGACGGCTCGGCGGGAGCCGGCCGGCGCTGCGGCACGGCCACGGTTCGACGCGTGCCGCCGGCGCTCCGTGCGCCTCATGCCGGCACCGCCCCGCCCGACGTCCTAGGGTCAACCCGGTCGTCCTGTCGGACGACCGGGAACCGGTAGGGGGAGATGTGGCGAAGCATCCGTGGTCGAAGTCGCTCCTGGTGACGGCACTGCTGGCAGCACCGCTGGCGCTGGGCTCCGGACCAGCTCTGGCGGCCACCGATGGCGCATCGGCCACGGCCGACCTGCGCACCGCCCAAGGCGCCAGCATCGGCACCGTCACCTTCCAGCAGGTGGGGGAACGGGTCCAGGTGCGGGCCCGGGTGACGGCTGGGAGCAATGTGGCACCCGGCTTCCACGGTTTCCACGTGCACGAGACGGGCACCTGCACCGCCCCCGGGTTCACCTCTGCCGGTGGTCACTACAACCCCGACACCAAGGGCCACGGCGACCATGCCGGCGACCACCCGCCGCTCCTCGTGCAACAAGACGGTTCTGCCAGCGCCGCGTTCACCACCGATGCCTACTCGGTCGACAAGCTGATCGCCGACGACGTGGCCGTCATCGTCCACGCCAACCCGGACAACTTCGCCAACATCCCGACCCGTTACGTTGCCGGCACCACCACCGGACCCGACGACTTCACGGTCGCCACCGGTGACTCGGGGGGCCGTGTGGCCTGTGGCGTGGTCGCCTCGGGGGCGCCGACGCTCCCTGGCGGCTACTGGATGGTGGCCGACGACGGCGGCGTCTTCGCCCACGGGACGGCGGCCTTCTCCGGCAGCCTCGGCGGCACCCGCCTCAACTCGCCCATCGTGGGGCTCGAGCCGACGCCCAGCGGACAGGGGTACTACCTGGCCGCCGCCGACGGCGGCATCTTCACCTTCGGGGACGCCTCCTTCGAGGGAAGCACAGGGGCGCTGAAGCTCAACTCACCGGTGGTGGACCTCGCCGTGCCGGTCGCCGATGCCAGGGCGGTCCTGGTCGACGCCGCTGGTGACGCGGTGGGCACCGTCACCTTGGCCCAGGAGCCGGGGCGGGTGCGGGTGACAGTGAGCGCCAGAGGGCTCAAGCCGGGCTTCCATGGCTTCCACCTCCACGACGTGGCGCTGTGCGAGGCACCCGGCTTCACCTCGGCCGCGGGGCACTACAACCCGGGTGCTGACGCTCACGGCGGCCACTCCGGCGACAACCCGACGCTGCTGGTCAAAGAGGACGGGACCGTGGAGGAGAGCTTCGTCACCGATCGCTACACCGTCGCCGAGGTGGTGGAGGCGGAACTGGCCGTCATCATCCACGCCGGTTCGGACAACTTCGCCAACATCCCCACCCGGTACCAGTCGACGCAGTCGATCAATCCGGGTCCCGACGACGAGACACTTCGTACCGGCGACGCCGGCCCCCGCGCCGCTTGCGGACTCCTGCGGGCGACCGGCAACACGACCAAGGGCGGCTACTGGCTGGCCGCCGCCGATGGTGGTGTGTTCGCCTTCGGCGATGCCGGGTTCCTGGGGAGCCAGGGCGGCAGCCGGCTCAACGCCCCGATCGTGGCCATGGCGGCGACACCCACCGGCGACGGCTACTGGCTGGCCGCCTCCGACGGGGGGATCTTCGCCTTCGGTGACGCCGGCTTCCACGGCAGCACCGGCGACCGCAAGCTCAACCAGCCCATCGTGGCCATGGCCGCCACGCCGACGGGGAGGGGCTACGTCCTCGTCGCCCGCGACGGCGGCGTCTTCGCCTTCGGCGACGCCACCTTCCACGGCAGCACCGGCAGCATCACCTTGAACCAGCCGATCGAAGGGGCGGCACTCACGGCCAGCGGCCACGGCTACTGGTTGTTCGCCGCCGACGGAGGCGTGTTCGCCTTCGGCGACGCCCCCTTCGAGGGCAGTGAGGGCGCGCTGCGCCTGGCCAGGCCGGTCAGGGGAGGCGCGGCCCGCTCCGGCTGATCTCGGCCCGACAAGGGGACGAAGCCACCGGACGCGGGCGCGGTAATGTCCGGCTGATGCGCCCGCGAGCGAAGTGCCTCGTTGGCCTGCTGGCGTTGGTGGTGGCCGGCGGCTGCCGAGGCGACGCACCCGACGACGCCGCCGACAAGCCGGAGCCCCGTTCGGTGGTGCGCACCGACGATGAACCGACCTCCACCACCGGCGACGCGGGGGCCGACGACAAGGCCGACGTCGCCGACCTGCCCGAACCGGCCGAGCTAGACCTCGAGGAACGCCACCCCAACGGCACCGTCTTTCGGATCAAGCGGGTCTCCTTCGGGCCAACGGCGATCCTGGTGGACGTCGAGGTGATCAACGGCGCCGACAGGGAGGTGCATCTGAACTCCGGGCTCGGCACCCGCCTGTTCGACGATCTGGAGGGCGAGTACAACTTCGTCAAGCCCGACCAGAACCCTTCGGTGAAGATCGCCCCGGGCTCCACCCTCACCGGCACCCTCGCCTTCAGGGGTCCGGTGGACCGCAAGGCGACGGCGCTGACCCTGGCAGTCAACAAGACGACAGCCGATAGCGGCTTCGACATCCGCGAGCAGTCCAAGTACGACAGCTCGCCGAAGTTCCAGTTCGCGGACATCAAGGTGAGAAGGGGCTGAACAGCCTGGCGCGGGCGGCACTGATGGCGGCGGTGGTCTTGGCCTTGACCGTCCTCGGCCTAGGTGGCTGTGAGCGGGCGACGGTAGAAGAGACAGCGCCACCGGCACCCGATCTTCCGGCGAGGACGCAGTTCGAGATCCGCGAGGGCGAGGTGCGGACCGAGGTGTCGATCCAGTCCGAACAGACCCGCTCGCAGGTCGAGGTCCGGGTGCAGCAGATCCTGACCGACCTGCAGGCCGAGGACTCGCCCGAGGGCACAGTCATCACCTTGCCTGAGCGAGTGCTGTTCGACTTCGACCGGGCCGATCTCAAGGCCGAGGCCGCAGCCCGGATCGACCAGGTGGCCGAGGTGGTCCGCTTTTACCGCGACGCCCGGATCACCATCCGCGGCCACACAGACTCGGTGGGCGCCGACGCCTACAACCAGACCCTGTCGGAGCGACGGGCCGAAGCGGTGCGGCGCGATCTGGTCGAGCGCCATTCGATCCCTGCCGCACGGTTGGTGGCCGTCGGCTTCGGCGAGAGGTTCCCGGTCGCGCCCAACACCAACCCGGACGGTTCAGACAACCCGGCCGGCCGGGAGCAGAACCGCCGGGTCGAGATCGTGGTCGAGGGCGTGCACCGGTAGCGGGAGCCCTAGCCGATCCGTCGCCGGACGGTGCACACGACGCCGGCGGAGAGTGTCCCGGCTGGCCGGTGGCGGGATTCCGGCCAGCCCGGGACGGAAGCTCAACCGCCCATCGGCTCACCCTGTTCCCGGTTGCCGGTGTTCACTTTTCCCGCACGATCCCGGGACCGCTCCGCGGTGGTGGCGGGCCGCGAAGGCGGGGTAGGACGGTCCGGAACCAACCCGAAGGAGAACGTATGGCCGACACCGAGAGCGGCGCCGTAACCGGCACCCCGGACAAGGACTACAACATCATCTGGTTCACAGAAGCCTGCCTCAGCAACGTCCTGCGACTCGAGACCTACATCGCCGACGCCGACCGTGCCGGCGACACCGAGCTGGCGGAGTTCTTTCGCAAGGCCCAGGCCGAGAGCCGCAAGGGCGGAGAACAGGGCAAGGCGCTGCTGGCCGCGCGTCTGGCGGGCTGACCGTCGTCGGGCTCACCACACCCAGCCGCTAGCCGATCGGCACCGGCGGCGGGGCGGGGGGTGCCGGCAGCGGCGACGGCCGGGTGGTGGTGGTCGTGGGCGGGGGCGGGGGCGGCGCAGTGGTCGACGGCGACGACTCGGGGGGAGGCGACGAGCGACCCGACGGAGCGTCCTGGTCGTCTCGGTCCCGGTCCGGCTCCCGGGCCGGCGCCGGCGCCGGCGCCTGGCGTATGACCGGGGCCGGAGCAGGCGCCCGTGCCGGGGCCGGTGCGCGCGTCGCGCCGGCGGACGGCGGTCGCAACGGCGCCGGGCTCCGCAGGTCACCGAAGCGGCTGAACGGCAGATCGGGCACGGCCGAGCCCAGCCGGAAGGCGCCGTCGCCCTTCCAGAAGCTGGTCTCGCCTCTGGCTCCGGCCCAGTTGAAGGAAAAGTGGATGTGGTCGGTGTGGTCCTGCACCCCGCTGAAGGGCCGCCATCCCGCCTCGGCGAGGAACGATGACCAGATCCGGCCGTCCCAGATGATGTACATGATGCCGAGACGCCGGGCCATGGCGTAGGGATTACCGGCGTCGTCCGACGCGAACAGCCATCCCAGGACCTCGTCCGCGACCGCCCGCTCGGCCGGGTCGTAGGCATCGAGCCCCCAGTTGAAGGCCCGGCCCTCCTTGTGCTCGGACACTCCCGGCAACTCGCAGGGCCGGCCGATGCCCATGTTGCGGCTCCCCGGGTAGCGCCCGAGCAAGAGGTCCCGAAAGCCGAGGACCCCGGGCTTGGCCTCCGGATCGCAGCCCGTCTGAGGTTCGTACAGCGCCAGCGGCTCGAGCGGCAGGCCCTCCCACCGGTCGTGGCCGGGCAGGTCCAGCGCCGGGGCCGGCCCCCCGGTGCCGCCGACCTCCGGGCCCCGGGCTCGAGCCTCACCGGCCAGCAACTGGCCTCCTGCACCCTCCTCCACCAGTGACGGCACCGCCGTCAGCGTCCACCGCACCCCGTCCCATGCGGCCTCGAAGCCGAGATAGGCGAAGGTCGATCCGGCGCAGGTGACGATGCCGTTGACCTGCGTCGTGGCCGCGGTGGGGGGTGGCCCCAGCGGTCGGACGTAGGCGCCTTGGGCGAAGCGGCCAACGGGAGGCGACCACGACACCACCAGTTGCGCGGCGGGGCAGGTGTCGGGGGTGGAGGTTCCCGGGCCGGCGGCGATCCAGCGCCCGAGGGCGGGCTTGCCCAGAGGCAGCCCGCCCATAGCCGCCACCAACATGCGGGCCGCCCTCTCCACTCCCGCCCGTCCCGGCACCAGACTGGTCGCCGCCACCGCCGGTCCCCCCTCGGCGGCCACGTACGGCGCGGTGACGGGGGCGCTGCCGAGGCCTGTCGCTGCCGGCGTCCGTCCCACGACCGACCCGAACGCCAGGAGCACGGCGACGGCGGCGGTGAGGCTGGGCTGCAGCGTCGACTGCCGACCATGCGCCCACGCCTCCATAGCTTGGCGCGACGGCACCCGGGGGAGGGCCAGCTTCGAGAGCTTCGACGACCGCAGGAGGAGTGCCATTGGAGTTCTTTTCCAGTTTGGCCTCTGTAGTGAGGTCGTGCCCGCGCTTCGTGATGTTTCCTTAACGGTGTCTTCCGGATCCTCAGCCCCGGGGAGGAGACGGCGTGGCTGCCCGCACCACAAGCACGGCCACGTCGTCGAGCGTGCTGCCGGCCTGGTGGTCGATCACCGCCAGCTCGAGCCGACGGGCGATCCCGTCGGCGGTGCGGCCCGCGCAGCCGACGAGCAGCGACTCGAGCCGCTCCTGACCGAACTCCAGGCCGTCGGGAGCCCGAGCTTCGATGACGCCGTCGGTGTAGAGCACGATGGCGTCTCCGGGCGAGAGCGTCAGGACCTGGTCCGAGATGCAGGCGTCCGGGAAGAGCCCGAGCGGCATCCCACCCGACACCCCGGCGGACTCCACGTGGCCGTCCTCACGCAGCACCAGCGGAGGCGGGTGCCCGGCATTCGCCAGGGTGACGGCCACGCCGAGGGCAGTCGGGACCAACCGCAGGAACACAGCAGTGCAGAACCGGTCTCCGGTTCGCTGGTTGTTGAGGGCGTCGTTGAGCGACCTCAGCACCGCGCTCGGACCACCGTCGCCGGCCACGGCCCGCACCGTGTAGCGGGCGATACCCGTCAGGGCCGCCGCCTCCGCCCCCACCCCGCTGACGTCTCCCAGCACCACCCCCCATTCCCCATGACCGGTGCTGAAGACGTCGTAGAAGTCGCCTCCAACCAGGTTCCCCGATCCGGTGGGGCGGTAACGGGCGGCGCAGTCCACCCCCCGGATGACCGGCAACAGCGGTGGCAACAGCGTCTCCTGGAGCACGCGCGCCACCTCGGCCCTCTCGGCCAACACGTCGGCCTTTTCGAGGGCGACCGCCAAGTGGGCGCTGATGCCGAGGAGGAGTTGCTCGTCGCGCCGGTCGAAGGCCCGCTGCTGGTGGTGGCCGAGGAAGAGGGCGCCCAGCACCTCTCCGGAGCGGATGACCACGGGAGCGGCCATGTAGCTGCGCACCGGGCCCCGCTCCCGGAAGGAGCCATAGGGGCGAGCCGCCTCTTCGCTCAGCGCCCACAGGAGCGTGTCGTCGACCCGCAGCGGGGCCCTGCTGGAGAAGGCGGCCGCCAGGAGCGGGGCCCGGACCGGCGCTGGTGGGTGTTGGAAGTCCCTCTCCGCTGCCCCGACGAGGACCTGCAGGTCCGCCTCCTGAGCCCCCACGTACATCGCGAAGTCGGCTCCGGTTAGCTCCCGGGCCGCCTCGGCCAACCCCTCCACGAGCCGCTCCACCTCCAGCTCGCCCAGGATCTCCGGCAGCCGCAGGAGCACCGTCTCCAACCTCGACCGCTCGGCTTCGAGCTGCTTCAACAGCGCCTCCGTCGGGGTGTCGAGCCGCCAGTCCGATGCCCTTCGTCCTCCGACGCGCTCGCCGCTCACGCCGTCTGCCCCGCCGGACGGTCCACCTCGAACCACACGCTCTTGCCCGACAACAGGGTGTCGATGCCCCAGCCCGTCGACAGCGAGTCGATGAGGGCCATCCCGCGGCCCGACTGGGCCTCGTCGGCGGCGTTGCGCCGGTGGATGACGGCGTCGGCGGAGTCGATGACCTCCACGCGAACCTTCGCCGGCCGCAGGTGGATGGCCAGCTCCACCTCGGAGTGCGCGTGCACGACGGCGTTGGTGACCAGCTCGCTCACCAGCAGAGTCGCCGTGTCGAGCAGCTCGTGGCAGTCCCACCGATCAAGGGTGTCGTGGACGAAGCGGCGCGCCGCCCCCGCGCTGCGCAGATCGGGTGCGAAGCGCCGGCGCTCGGTCGCCACCACCTCGTCGACGTCGCTCAGAAGGCGGGCCAGCTCGACCAGCTCGTCGGCCATCCGGCTGGCCGGCACGCTCTTGGAGAGGTAGCCGATGCTCGAGGCCAGCGGCGAGCGGTTCCACAACTGGTGCTCTGGATAGGCCGACACGGCCACGATGGCCGCCGCCGGCGCCGCCTGCCGTAGCGGCGCGACCGCGGCCAGGCCGTCCATGCCCGGCATGACCATGTCCAGCAGCACGATGTCCGGTTGAAGCTCGGCCGCAGTCGTGATCCCGCGGGCCGCATCACAGGCCTCGCCCACCACCTCGAGGTCGCTCGCTCCGTCCAGGGCGTAACGCACGAGCAACCGGTAGTCGGGATTGTCGTCTACCACCAGCACCCGGTAGGACACCCTCAGCCCTCCTCGGTCGTGACCGGGAGCGTGAAGGACACGGTGGTCCCGCGGCCTGGCAGCGACTCGAGCCAGATCTGGCCGCCGTGACGTTCGACCACCCGGCGGCAGAACGCGAGTCCGAGGCCGGCGCCGGCGTAGGACTCCCGAGGATGCAGGCGGCCGAAGATGGTGAACAGGCGGGGAACCTCGGCCGGATCGATGCCTATCCCGTCGTCACGGACGCTCACCACCCATTGGCCCTCGCGGCGGCTGAGACCTACGTGCACCTCACTTCGGTCGCCACGGCGGAACTTGAGCGCGTTCTGCAGGAGGTGGGCGAGCAGCCGGCCGAGCTGCCACCGGTCCCCCCGGACCACCGGGAGCGGGTCGACCGTGACGACCGCGCTGGCTGCGTCGATGTCGGGGCCCATCTCTGCCCGCACGTGGTCGAACAGCCACGCCAGGTCGACCGGCTCCAGGTGCTGCTCGGCCGCGCTGGCCTTGGCGTAGGTCAGCAGCTCGTCCACGAGTGCCGTCATCGCCTGGATTCCTCCACGTGCTCGGGCGACGAGAGCGACAGCTTCCTCGCCGCCCCGGGCGTGACGAGCCTGCACCAGGTCCAAGAAGCCCTCGACCACCTGCAACGGCTCACGCAGGTCATGGCTGGCCACGAAGGCGAAGCGCTCCAACTCGGCGTTGGACCGCTCCAGCTCCACCGTCTGGGCCCGCAGCGCCGCTTCGGCCCGGTCGCGCTCCTCGAGGCGGCGCTCGAGCATCTGGCGCTGGTCCTCGATCGTCTTCGACTGGCGGTACAGGTTGGCGAACACCGCCACCTTGGTCCGCAGGACATCGGGCTCGAAGGGCTTGGCCAGGTAGTCGACGGCGCCGGTTCCGTACCCTTCGAGCTGGTGTTCGACCTCACGGTTCAGTGCTGTGAGGAAGATGATCGGGATGTTGGACGTGCGGGCCCGCGCCTTGATCAACCGAGCGGTCTCGAACCCGTCGAGCTCCGGCATCTGCACGTCGAGCAGGATCACGGCAACGTCTTGCACCAGGAGGTGGCGCAACGCCTCGGCGCCGGAATTGGCCCGCAGGATGCGGAGGTCCAGCGGCTCCAGCACCGCCTCCACCGCCAAGAGGTTCTCGGGGCGGTCGTCCACCACGAGCACGGGGACGGCGCCGGCGGTGCGGGCGGTGTCGACCCGCTCGCCGCTCGAGGTCATGTCGAGCTCCGCTCGCCCTGGGGATGACTCGAGCTCCGCTCGCCCTGGGGATGACTCGTGATCATTTGGCCGAGCAGAGGTCCGATCTCCTCCAGCGGGGCGACGGTGGCGTCGACCCCGGTGGCCAGCGCCGCCTCCGGCATGTCGCGCCGCGCCGCCGTCGCCGGGTCCTGCACGACGGCCCGGCCTCCCCGCCGGACGATCCGAACCAGCCCTCGGGCCCCGTCGGAGTTGGCACCCGTCAGCACCACCCCCACCACCCGATGGGTGAAGGCCTCGGCCGCCGACTCGAACAGCACGTCGATGGAGGGGCGGCTGTGGCGGACCGGGCCCTCGGTGGAGAGTGCGAGCCGGTGTCCGTCGATCAACAGGTGGTACCCGGGTGGCGCAAGATGGACGTGGCCGACGCTGATGGGCTCTTTGTCCTCGGCCTCGCACACCGGCCAGTCGGTGTGCCGGGCCAGGAGCTCGGCCAGGTAGGAGGCGTCGTGCATACGGTGCTGGGCGACGACGATCGCCGCCGGCAGGTCCTGGGGCACGTGCGCGAGCAAGCGGGACAGCGCATCCAGACCCCCCCAGGAGCAGCCGACCACCACCAGGTGGTCGGCGGCGCTCATGACGTCACCTCGCCTTCCGGAACAGCTTGTTCTGCGGGTCGAGCACGTCGTAGTGATCGGCGTGGGAGGTGAAGGCGATGCTCTCCTTCGGGCCCAGCGCCAGCACCCCCAGCCGTTGGAGGCTCTCGTAGAACAGGTCGTGGACCCGGTTCTGCAGCGACATGTCGAAATAGATCATCACGTTGCGGCACACCACGACCTGGAACTCGTTGAAGCTGCGGTCGGTGGCGAGGTTGTGGCGGGCGAAGACGATGTTGTCGCCGAGGGAGCGGTCGAACTGGGCGCCCTCATAGGCAGCCACGTAGTACTCCGAAAAGGCGCGGCTGCCTCCGGACGCCAGGTAGTTCTCGGTGTACTCCTTCATCTTCTCCAGGGGGAAGAGAGCCTGGCGGGCCTGCACGAGAACCGCCTCATTGATGTCGGTGGCGTAGATGCGGGTCCGGTCGTAGAGGCCCTCCTCCCGCAGAAGGATCGCCAGCGAGTACGTCTCCTCGCCGGTGGAACAGCCCGCGTTCCAGATCCTGATGAACGGGTACGTGCGCAGGAGGGGCACGACCTTCGTGCGGAAGACCCGGAAGAAGCTGGGGTCGCGGAACATGGCGGTCACGTTGATGGACAGGTCGAGGAGCAGTCGCTCCATGCACTCTGGCTCGTGCAGGAGCCGTTCCTGCAGCCCCGACAGCGTCTGCAGCCCTTCCAGGGACAGCCGCCGGGTCAAGCGACGGCGCAGCGACGGGCGGGCGTACTGGCGGAAGTCGAAGCCGTAGTGTCGGTACACGGCCTCGAGCAACAGGTCCATCTCGATCGCCTCACGTTCGGCGTCGAGGGATTCGGGATCGTGGTGCGGAACAGGCGAGTTCACTTGTACAGCCAGACCCGCATCAGCGACAGGAGCTGGTCCACGTCGACCGGCTTGGTGATGTAATCGGAGGCGCCCGCCGCGATGCTCTGCTCACGGTCGCCCTTCATGGCCTTGGCGGTCAGGGCGATGATGGGCAGTCGCTTGAACTCCTCCTGGAGCCTGATCGCCCGCATCGTCTCGTAGCCGTCCATCTCCGGCATCATGATGTCCATCAGCACGAGGTCGATATGCGGGTGCTGGTTGAGCACCTCGATCCCCTCCCGGCCGTTCTCGGCGAACAGCACCACCATGCCGCGGCCCTCGAAGGCACTGGTGAGCGCGAAGACGTTGCGGACGTCGTCGTCGACGATCAGGATCCGCTTGTCCTGGAAGACGGCGTCGGCCGTGTGCAGCTGCTCGATCATGCGCCTCTTCTCCGCTGGCATGCGGGCCTCCACCCGGTGGAGGAAGAGGGAGGTCTCGTCGAGCAGGCGCTCCGGCGATCGCACGTCCTTCACGATGATCGTCTCGGCGTACTTCTTGAGGCGCGTCTCCTCCCGGCGGGTCAGCTCCTTGCCCGTGTAGACGATCACCGGCATGTCCGCCCAGCGGGCGTCGCTCTTCACCTGCTCCAACAACCCGAAGCCACTGGTCCTCGGCAGCTTGAGGTCGAGGACCATGCAGTCGAAGGCTTCCTTCTCCAGGGCGGCGATGGCCTCCTCGCTCGAGCCCACTCCGACGGTGACGATGTCGCCGGCACCACCGGCGATGAGCTCGATGATGCTGGACCGCTCCCGCTGGTCGTCCTCCACTATCAACAGGCGCCGCACAGGCGCCTCGATGAAGCTGACCAGCCGGCCCAGTGCGTCACCCAGGTCTTCGGGGGAAACCGGCTTTTCGAGGTAGGCGATGGCGCCGGCGGACAGGGCGCTCTGGCGCTCGCCGGCGGGGGAGATGATGTGGACGGGGATGTGGCGGGTCTGCGGGAGCCGCTTGAGCTCCTCCAGAACCGCGAGCCCCTCCACCCCCGGTAGCTGGGTGTCGAGCACGATGGCGTCAGGTCGGTAGTCACGGGCCAGTACCAACCCGGAGTCACCCCGGCCCGCCACCAGCACCTTGAAACCGCGCTCGTGGCCGGCGGCGGCAGTGCCGTGAACGAGCTCGACGTCAGAGCCGATCACGAGGAGCACCCGGTCACCCTCCTCCAAGGTGTCCCGGTCGTCGGGGATCTGCTCCTCGGGCATCTGGTCGCCGTAGGGGGGAGCCTCGGTCGCAACGCCGGAGGACTCCGTCGGCGGATGCCCCGGCAACCATGCCTCCGCCGCCCCGGCCGCCTCACCCTGGCCGGGAAGGTTCGACGGCTCGTCCGGGTGCCCGGCGGGAAGGAAGAGGGTGAACGTGCTCCCCTCGCCCGGAGTGCTCTGCACCTGGATCTCGCCGCCCAGCAGCCGGGCGATCTCCCGGCTGATCGACAGGCCGAGCCCGGTGCCGCCGTAGCGCCGGCTGGTGGTGCCGTCCGCCTGCTGGAACGCCTCGAAGATCAGGAGCAGCTTCTCCGGCGGGATCCCGATGCCGGTGTCGCTGACCTCGAAGGCGATCACGTCGTCGGCCCCGTCCAGGCGACTGCTGTTGAGCCGGTCGTGCGGGGAGCGCGGGCGGACCCGCAGGCTCACGCGGCCGGCATCGGTGAATTTGAGGGCGTTCGAGACCAGGTTGTTCAGCACCTGTTGCAGCCGCTGCTCGTCGGTGAAGATGGCGGCAGGAAGGCCGTCTTCGAGCTCCACCGAGAACACCAGCCCCTTCTGATCGGCCAGGGGCTCGAACATCTGCTGCAGTCCATCCTCCAGCCTGGACAGCGAGACGCCGCCGGGGGTGACCTCCATCTTGCCCGCCTCGACCTTCGAGAGGTCGAGGATGTCGCTGATGAGGTTGAGAAGGTCGGTGCCGGCGCCGTGGATGCTCCGGGCGAACTCGACCTGCTTCTCGTCGAGGTTGCCCTTCGGGTTCTCGGCCAGGAGCTTGGCCAGGATGAGCAGGCTGTTGAGCGGGGTACGCAACTCGTGGCTCATGTTGGCCAGGAACTCCGACTTGTACCGCGAGCTCAGCGCCAGCTGCTCGGCCCGCTCCTCCAGCGTCCGTCGGGCCAGCTCGATCTCGGTGTTCTTGACCTCGATGGCCTGGTTCTGCTCGGCCAGCTGGGCCGCCTTCTCCTCCAGTTCGGCGTTGGTCTGCTGCAACTCCTCCTGCTGGGTCTGCAACAGCTCCTCGGAGGCCTTGAGCGACTTGGCCTGCTCCTCCAGCTCTAGGTTGGACCGCCGCAGCTCGTCCTGTTGGCTCTGCAGCTCCTCGGACTGGCTCTGTAGCTCCTGGGTCAGGCGCTGGGACTCCTTGAGCAGCCCCTCGGTGCGCATCGTGGCGATGATCGTGCTCAACACCACGCCCACGGTTTCCACGATCTGCTCCAGGAAGGCTTGGTTGATGTCGCTGAAGGCGCGGAACGAGGCCAGTTCGAGCACGCCCAGCACCTGCTCTTCGAACACCACCGGCAGCACCATCACGTTGACGGGCGCGGCCTCGCCCAGGCCGGAGGAGATTCGGATGTAGTCGTTGGGCACGTCGCCCACCAGGATCGACTTCTTCTCGAAAGCGGCCTGGCCGACGAGGCTCTCGCCCACCTTGAAGCTGTGCTTGATGCCCTTGCGCCGCTGGAAGCCGTAGCTGGCCAGCAGCCGGTACTCGACCTCGTCGCCCTCGGCCGCCTCGGCCATGAAGAAGGCGCCGTGCTGTGCGTTCACCAGGGGGGCTAGCTCGGAGATGATCAGCTGAGAGACGGTCCGCAGGTCCCGGTGACCCTGGAGCAGCGCCTGGATCCGGGCCAGGTTGCTCTTCAGCCAGTCCTGGTCCTCCGTGCGCTGCGTGGTCTCCCGCAGGTTGGCGATCATCTGGTTGATCGTGTCCTTGAGCTCCCCCACCTCGCCGGCCGCCTCGACGGTGATGTTCCGGGTGAGATCGCCCTGGGTGACGGCCTGGGAGACCTCGGCGATGGCCCGAACCTGGGTGGTGAGATTGCTGGCCAGTTGGTTCACGCTCTCGGTCAGACGCTTCCAGGTGCCCGATACGCCTTCGACCTCGGCCTGACCGCCCAGCTGGCCCTCGCTGCCCACCTCCCGGGCCACCCGCGTCACCTCACCGGCGAAGGAGCCGAGCTGGTCGACCATCGTGTTGATGGTGTTCTTGAGCTGGAGGATCTCGCCCCGGGCGTCGACGGTGATCTTCTGGGAGAGGTCACCCTTGGCCACCGCGGTGGTCACCTGGGCGATGTTGCGCACCTGGTCGGTGAGGTTGTCCGCCATCGAGTTGACGGAGTCGGTGAGGTCCTTCCATGTGCCCGACACCCCCCTCACCTCGGCCTGGCCCCCCAGGTTCCCCTCCGTGCCCACCTCCCGGGCGACCCGGGTGACCTCGTCGGCGAAGGAGCGCAGCTGGTCGACCATGGTGTTGATGGTGTTCTTGAGCTCGAGCAGCTCGCCCCGCACCTCGACCGTGATCTTCTGGGAAAGGTCACCCTTGGCCACCGCGGTGGTGACCTGGGCGATGTTGCGCACCTGGCCGGTGAGGTTGCCGGCCAGCTGGTTCACGTTGTCGGTGAGGTCCTTCCAGGTCCCCGAGACCCCCCGTACCTGGGCCTGGCCCCCGAGCTTTCCTTCGTTACCCACCTCCCGGGCCACCCGGGTGACCTCGTCGGCGAAGGAGCCCAGCTGGTCGA